>JAQVCP010000094.1 GCA_028689735.1 Hespellia sp.
CGGCGACGCTGTCGGCCACTTTTTTTGAATCTCCTGTCAGCATGACAGTTTTTGTGACACCAGCTTCTTTCAGACCGCGGATGGCTTCGGCGGCATGTTCTTTGATGACATCGGAAATGAGGATATAACCACAATAGATTCCATCTACAGCAACGTGAATTACCGTTCCAATCTGATCAGGAGTCAGGATATTCACACCGATTTCCTTCATCAGCTTCTCATTTCCGGCAGAAACTTCATGTCCGTCTACTTTGGCACTGACTCCGTGACCAGATAATTCTCTTACATCCTCTACCTTGGTGTTGTCGATGACCTGTGCGTAAGCATCTTTCAGGCTCTTGCTGATGGGATGAGTGGAATAGCTCTCAGCATATGCTGCATAGCGGAGTAAATCAGATTTTTCCATTGTCTCGGCATAGATGTCAGTCACCTTGAATACGCCCTTCGTCAGCGTACCTGTTTTATCGAATACGACGTACTTGGACTTAGAAAGTATCTCCAGATAGTTGGAGCCTTTTACCAGGATTCCTCTTGCAGATGCCCCACCGATTCCGCCAAAGAAACTGAGTGGAATGGAGATGACCAGTGCGCAAGGACAGCTGATAACCAGGAAGGTCAGAGCCCTGCCAATCCAGTTCCCCCAGTTTCCTGCATTTCCCATGAAAAGATTGATGATTGGCGGCAGGAGTGCCAGTGCCAGTGCACTATAACAGACCGCCGGAGTATAGTAACGGGCAAATCTTGTAATAAAGTTTTCTGTCCGTGCTTTTTTCATGCTGGAATTCTCTACCAGATCAAGAATCTTGGATACAGTAGATTCTTCAAATGCTTTGGTGGTACGAATCTTTATCATGCCGGACAGGTTGACACATCCACTGATGATCTCATCATTTTCAGCGGCATCCCGGGGAACACTTTCGCCAGTCAGTGCGCTGGTATCAAGTGTAGAGCTTCCCTTCACGATGATTCCGTCAAGCGGAACCTTCTCACCGGGCTGAACTACAATGATGCTGCCGACTTTCACCTCGTCAGGGTCCACCTGTTCCAAAGTGCCGTTTATTTCGATGTTGGCATAGTCCGGTCGGATATCCATCAGTGCGGTAATATTTTTGCGGCTCTTACCCACCGCATAGCTTTGGAATAATTCACCAATCTGATAGAAGAGCATAACGGCAACACCTTCCCGGTATTCACCGAGACACATGGCACCCACCGTCGCAACGGCCATCAGGAAATTCTCGTCAAAAACCTCTCCGTGAATTATGCCGAGCACTGCCTTTTTTAAAATGTCATATCCGATTACAAGATAGGGAATCAGGTAAAGTACAGCTTCCAGCCATCCACTGACTGGTGCAAATGCAATTACGACAATCAGCACCGCGGAGATAAGAATGCGATACAATACTTTTTTTTGTTTTCTAGTCATAGTTGGTCCTCCATACATGTGCAGTTCTCAAGTTCTATATTGTGTCAGGCGGAAAATCAGTCCATGAAAATTTCACAGTCAGGTTCGACTCTGCGGCAGGCTTTGAGCACATTTTTCATAACGGCAGCTTCGTCGGCTGCTTCCGCAAATTCAACTTTCATCTTCTGAGTCATAAAGCTGACAACTGCATTGGCGATACCTTCTGTTTTCTTTGCTGCATCTTCCATCTTTGCTGCACATGCTGCACAATCTACTTCAATTTTGTATGTTTTTTTCATAAACAACCTCTTTCTGCCACATCGGGCTATGTTTTTATTTGTTTTTTTTTGAATGAAATATCTGTCTTACTTCCTTTTAATATTGGTTTTATTCTTCAACGTGTTCCATTCCCATATTGATGATATTGCGTACATGGTCATCATCCAGGGTATAAAAAATGCTTTTACCTTCCCGTCTGAACCGAACCAGCTTGGAATCCTTTAAGATACGAAGCTGATGACTGACGGAGGACTGGCTTAGATTTAAAATCTGTGCGATATCACCCACACACAGTTCCCCTTCCGAGAGTGCGTATAAAATCTTGATGCGTGTTGAGTCTCCGAATACTTTGAATAGCTCTGCAAGATCGTATAAGATCTCATCATCAGGCTGCTGGTCTAAAATATTCTGCACGACTTCTTCGTGGGATAATGTGGTATTGTCTGTTGCATCTGCCATCTGATTTCTCCTTCCTGTTACACATGTCGCAGTCATTTTCAAAACGTTTCGACATATGTTCATTTATTCATATGTTCATAATATACCCATCACAGGAATCTGTCAATAAGAAAATGATAAAAGAGGGGTATTACATTTTTGTAATGTTTTGCAAAATGTCTTTTAACGGGGACCAGTAAAAGTTATACTGTAAAAGATGGTATATTCATGGGAAACATATAGAAAATGATGATAGCGGCCTGAAGGTTCACAAACGAGTAGCAAAAGGGAGTGCAGGTGTCTACTTTACTGATTATGAGGAAGTAGGAGAGCAGATTTCCAATGTCTGTTTTCATGTGGGGTGAGAAGAATGAAAGAAATGATTCGGATTATGATTGTAGAAGATGATAAAATTCTCGCGAAAGAAATCCGGGAATTCTTGAAAAAATGGGGATACGATGCGGAGCTTGTGACAGATTTTTCGAACGTCATGGAAGCGTTTGAAAAAATACATCCGCACCTGGTACTTCTGGACATCAATCTGCCGTTTTATGACGGCCTGTATTGGTGCCGCCAGATACGGCAGATTTCGGAAGTTCCAATTATTTATATCAGCAGCCGTAACGATGACCGGGATAAAATCATGGCAATTGCACAGGGCGGAGATGATTTTATGGAGAAGCCGTTTCACCTGGAGTTGATGAAAGTGAAGATTGAAGCAATCCTGCGAAGAGCGTATCAGTATAAAGTGAAGGACCGCATTTATCTGAATGAGGAGTTATATTTTGAATATAACACATCGACACTGTTTTTCCAGGATAGGGAAATAGATCTGACAAAGTCGGAAAAGAAGATTCTTGCCAGTCTGATGGAGGCAAAGCCTCAGGTCGTTACCAGAGAAACGCTGATGCAGGTGTTATGGAATACCGATGAATTTGTTTCAGATAGCACGCTGACTACAGTAATCTGCCGTCTGCGAGGCAAGCTGGATGTAATTTGTCCGGAAGGAATGATACAGACGAAGAAAGGACAGGGATATTATATCAAATGAACTATCTAAAAAAAAGAAAAAGTATGTTTCTGCTTCTGTTTTTTTGTTGTATTTCCTATAATCTCTATTTTATTTACCTGGTCCCGGGAGCTGATAAGGCTTACCTGATCTATCTGGATCGAATCATGGCAGTACTGGGGGTCATCCTCATTGCGGCTGATATCTGGAGTTATAAAAAGTCGGAAGCTGAGAAAAAGATATATTTGAAATCAGAAGGTCTGATTTGTGATGAGTTGGGGAATTTTGAGAACCGTGAGATTGCAGCTCATGATGTGGAAATTTTGAAAAAGCAATTGGAAGAGCAGTTTGACGCCAATTGCAATCTGGAAGATTATATCGCAAAATGGTGCCACGAAATCAAGCTGCCACTGGCAGCAGGACTTCTCCTGACAGAGAAAATGGAAAATCCGGAATTGAAGGAAAGCATGAGTAACCAGCTGGAACGTATGAACCAAATGCTTCGGCAGGCATTGCTGGGATGTAAAGTGCAGAGCAGTATGTTTGATCTTAAAATCCGGCAGGTAAAGCTTATGGACTGTGTCAGGACATCCTTGCAAAACCATCGGTTTTTTCTTTTACGGGGACAGTTTGAGCTGGAGATTCGGGTGGAGGAGCTGACGGTGTATACGGATCAGTCCTGGCTGGTTTACGTGTTGGACCAGCTTATCAGTAATGCAGTGAAGTATGCCAGAGAAAATCCGCTGCTTCAGGTATGGACGGAGCAGGTAGAGCAGAGAATTTGTCTTTTTGTGGAGGACAATGGTGAAGGAATTTTGCAGCAGGATATCACACGGATTTTTGAAAAAGGATTTACCGGCAGCAATCATCAGAATGGGCAGTATAAATCTACGGGAATGGGGTTGTATATGGTATCGGTTATTTTGAAAAAGCTGGGGCATATGATAACGGTGGAGAGTGAATATGGACAGTACACAAGGTTCATGATTGAATTCAGGGACAACCGGGATTATGCAGAAGCATTACAAAAAATGTAAGGTTCCAGGACACTTTGTAATACAAATGAAAGGATTTTAGCAACCGGATTTTCTATAATAGAAAGTGACAGGAGGTAAGTTAATATGAAAGAAAAGAAAGTAGTTGAAATCAGACATTTACTAAAAGATTATGGAACCAAAGGGTTTCAGACCAGAGTGCTAAAGGGAATTGATCTGGAGATATTCCAGAATGATTTTATTGCGATTATGGGGCCCAGCGGATCGGGAAAGACCACGCTTCTGAATATCCTCTCGTCCATCGACAAACCGACACAAGGTTCGGTGATGCTGGACGGACAGGATATCACAAAAATTTCCAACCGGGAATTATCGCGGCTTCGTCGGGAAAAGATAGGGTTCGTATTTCAGGACTATAACCTGCTGGATACGATGACTCTACAGGATAACATTGCACTGCCCCTTTCCCTGAGCGGTGTTCCTGCGAAGGAGTGTATACAGCGGACAACGGCAATCGCGAAGTCCTTTGGACTGGAAGAGCATTTGACAAAATATCCCTATCAGCTTTCGGGAGGTCAAAAGCAGCGAGGGGCAACCAGCAGGGCACTGATCACGAATCCAGAAATCATCTTTGCTGACGAGCCCACCGGGGCGCTGGATTCCAAGTCAAGCAGAGACCTGCTGGAGTGCCTGAAGATGGTCAACGACCAGAAAAAAGCGACAATCCTTATGGTGACTCACGATGCATTCTGTGCGTCCTATGCAAAGGATGTCTATATACTGAGTGATGGAATGATTCAGTGCAAGCTGAGTAAAGGCGCAGACCGCAGAGAATTCTATGACCGAATCATAGATATGCAGGCTTCTATGGGAGGTGATTTTGCATGAGCACGCTAAAACTCGCAATGCAGAATTTTAGAAGCAGTGTTAAGAATTATCTGGCACTGATCATTTCCATGTCCTTTACGATTCTGATACTTTTAAATTTTCAGAATGTGATATACTCGGATTCCTTTGCCGTATTGGGAACACGCAATAAGGACTATGTGGATACAATCATTCAGATGATCTGCGTGGTACTGGGATGCTTTATGTTCTTCTTTATCTGGTATTCTACGAACGTATTTTTGACGAAGCGGAAGAAGGAAATCGGAATCTATGTATTTATGGGACTTTCAAATCAGAAAATTGGAAAACTCTATATGCTGGAAAGTCTGATGACAGGACTTGCGGCACTGGTCATTGGAATCGGAAGCGGCATGCTTGTGTCACAACTGTTCCAAATGATTCTGCTTGCAATCTCCGATATAGCAGTGGAAATTAAATTTCGGTTTGACATAAAGCCTGTAATCATTACAGCAGTGGTTTATCTGGCAATCTATCTGATTTTTGTAGTAAAAGGATATGTCAGTATTGTCCGAAGCAGCGTACTTGATATGGTATCTGCAAGCCGCCAGAATGAATATGTGAAGCAGAAAAACTGGATTTTAATTGTGAAAGCTATTGCAGGAACAGTGGTACTGGCAGCCGGATATTATATGGCACTGAAAAAGAGCGGTCAGGAAATGTTGCTGGCAGCAGTGGCAGCAGTTGTGCTGGTCATTGCAGGTGTGTATTTGCTCTTCGGAGGACTGATTCCGCTTTTTTTCCAAGGACTTAAGAGAAAGAAAACTTTCTTATATAAGGGGCAGCGGACATTGTGGGTGAACAATCTGATTTTTCGTATTCGGAAAAATTATCGTACCTATGCCATGACAAGTGTGCTGATGCTCTGTTCGGTTACAGCTCTGGCAGCCGGATTTGCCATAAAAATACGTTATGACAATATCGTGCATTTTCGGAATACGTATACATTCCAGCTTTTGACGAACCAGAAAGGACTTGGGACTACAGCCGAAGAGTTGATAAAAAAAGATAATGAGATTGCATATCAATCCGAGATTACAATGCTGCAGCTCGATGAAGGACTTTTTGAAGATCAAGAGTTCCGAACTTTACGTGCAATATTACCCTATTCCCAGTTGAAGCAGCTTGCAAAGGATACTGGACTGGAATTTTCGCTTCCGGAGCCGGGAGTCGATGAAGAAATTGACATGGAAAATATGCCGCTTCTTTCGCTGGCTTCGGCAGACCAGAATGCAGTCGTGAAAATCAATGGAAAGGAGTTCCGTCAGATTGCTCAAACGGAGGTCCCCTATCTGGGATATCTTCAGGAGAGCGTCAGTTACTATGTGGTAAATGACCGTGTATACAATGAACTTCTTCCACTGGGACAGCAGCTTTACACTTACAATTACCGAATCTCGGATATTTATAACTTCAGAGAGTCCCTGGATGAGCTGGATACGATTACGAGCAATACGGCAGAGAACTATACCGCAAGGGTTGCAATCGATCCAAAGGACAGCGAAGTGGAGTGGATGAAGGTGACATATTCCGTTTGTATTTTTATGTTTATGGTCTTCATTCTGGCCAGTGGATGTATTTTATTTATGAAGGTTTATAACGATGCTTTTGAGGAGCAGGAGCGATACCGTGTCCTGCAAAAAATCGGAATCGGAAGGGAGATGCTTGGAGGAGCCATTGCCCGGGAACTGTCCATGACGTATGCCATGCCCTTTGTCGTGATGGCGGTGTCCAGTTATTTTTCGGTGCATGCACTGGGAAATGTGATGAACACGGATTTACTTGCGGTGAATGTGGTGAGTGTTGTCGTGATTCTGTTGTTTTCGGTTTTGTGCTATGTGCTCTCTGTGTTGGTTTACCGAAAGCTTTTGAACTTGGATATAAAAAAATAGATTCCGGATTGTACTTTTTCAAATACAATTTGCAAAAAGCAAAGAAAAAAGCAGAAAAAAATTGTATAGTTAAAGGAGAAGCGATAACTTAAAATCATATTTCTTCGTAGATTTTCTACGTGTAGGAGAAGAACATGGACAGAATGATCAGACATCGGATTCAGGAAGTATATGCAGCACTTCGCCCATCGGAACAGAAAGTTGCAGACTGGCTGTTGGAATATAAGGGGCCAGGGGAAGACCTTTTGATTGAAGGAATGGCGGGACAGATTCAGGTAAGTCAGCCGACGATTATCCGGTTTGTAAAGGCAATGGGGTATAAGGGGTTCAAGGATTTTAAATACAGCCTGATGCAGGAAGATGCCAGAAAAGAGTCAGATACGGCGCTGGAAGCGAATATTGACCTTTACGGATTCAAGCTTTCCAGTAAGGATAAGCTGGAGGAAATTCCGGGAAAGATTATCAATACATCCGTAAAAATGCTGGAGGAGACGCTAAGGAGCATCCAGATCAAAGAGTACAAGCATGCAGTAGATGCAATTCTGGAGGCAGAGAATATCGTGATTTACAGTGTGGAGAATTCAATCTGCACGGCAAATGACCTAATGACAAAGCTTACTTATCTGGGGTTGAACTGCAGGATGTATGGTGATTATTATCTCCAGAACGTCAGTACCAACAATCTAAGTAAAAGAGATCTGGCTATAGGAATTTCTTATTCAGGTTATTCAAAACATACCGTGGAGATGATGCGAAATGCCAAAAAAGCAGGTGCGAAGACGATGGTGATCACGAATTTTGAAAATGCAGTCATCGCTGATTATGCGGATGTCCTGATCTGTGGAAGCAACCAGCAGTTTTTGTATGGCAATACCATTTTTTCGAGGATTTCCCAGATGGCACTGGTGGATATGCTCTATGCCGGACTGTTGAACCGGGATTATGGACGCTTGTCAAAGCGATTGAATAAAAACAGCCGGATTGTTGCAGAAAGAGCATATGGAGAAGATGAAGAAATCTTGTAGAAATTCTACAAGGTTTCTTTTTTTGCTTTACCTTTCCTTTACAAAGAGTTTACTGTGATTTGATTGAAAATCCCGTTTGTCATCCCCTATAATTGCAAGTGTTGAATCGAGACAACCCGCTGAGGTACAAGCGGTATGGCGCAGATTGAAAATGTAGGATAGCATATGCGATATAAAGGAGGAAATTTACGATGCTGGAGCTTAAAAACATTAAGAAAGCATTTGACGGAACGACAATTTTGAATGACATCACCTTAGATGTACAGGATGGTGAGATTATTTCAATCTTAGGACCATCGGGAAGTGGAAAGACGACACTGCTGAATCTGATACTTGGAATTACGGATATTGATAGTGGAAAGCTTCTATATAACGGGCAGGATCTTACAAGGGTACCGATGGAGAAGAGAGGCTTCAACATCGTATTTCAGGACTATGCATTATTCCCGAATCTGAATGCGTATGACAATATTACATACGGATTGAAGAATCATCCGGGGCTTTCAAGTAAAGAAGAAGTAGGAGATTTGATTGCATTGCTTGGCTTGGAAGAGCACCTGGAGAAGAAGATTGAACAGCTCTCAGGAGGGCAGAAGCAAAGAGTGGCACTTGCAAGAACGATGGTAATGAAGCCGAAGATTTTGCTTCTGGATGAGCCGCTGAGTGCACTTGACGGGGTAATCAAGGAATCCATCAAAGACAGAATCAAGACAATTGCAAGAGAGTATAACCTGACAACGATCATTGTGACCCATGATCCGGAGGAGGCACTGACACTTTCAGACCGTGTGCTGATCATTAACGAGGGAAAAATCTCCCAGTACGGTCGACCGGAAGAAATCATCAATGAACCAAAGAATTCCTTTATTGAGGAGTTCATACTGAATCAGCTGGAAATCAAACGAAACAACATCTTTACGTTGTTCCGGTGTGAAGCGACAGCATAGCAGGTGGTGAGATGAAAAAGAGGGAAGAAACAAGAAAGAAAATAAGAAAACAAACCAGAAAACAGACGGAAATCAAGATTATTTTCGTTGCGGTTACCATACTGTTTTTGTGGTTTCTGGCTGCACCGGTCATCATGCTGCTCCTGAAATCGTTTCAGAACGCAGAAGGTGCATTCTGGGTACATTATGTAGAAATGTTTGGAAAAAAAGGTTTCTGGCAGGCCGCGGGAAATAGCGTCAAAGCGGCTGGCAGCAGTGCTGTCATCACAACCCTGCTTGCATTCCTGCTTGCTTATACCGTACATTACACAAATCTTCCGGGATTTGTAAAGAAGCTGATCCGGGGCGGTGCAGTGCTTCCGATGCTGCTCCCAACCATCACCTATGGATTTGCAATTATCTATTCCTTGGGAAAGCAGGGACTGGTAACCCGGATGTTTGGCCATCAGTTTTTTGATATCTATGGATTTGGAGGGCTGCTGCTGGGCTATGTCATCTATACACTTCCGGTAGCTTTCCTGCTGATTCATAACACAATGGGATATATTGACAAGAAGTTTATGATTGTATCAAGAATTATGGGAGACAACAGTTTCAAGACCTTTGGCATTACGATTTTAAGACCACTGCTTGGAACATTAGCGGCATCGCTGGTTCAGTGCTTCTTCCTCGCGTTTACGGATTTCGGTATCCCGGCATCTGTGGGAGGACAGTATGAGGTCATTGCATCTGTTCTGTACGATGAGATGCTTGGCAGCCTGCCAAACTTCAATAACGGAGCGGTAGTGGCGATGATCATGCTGGTTCCATCGGTGGTAAGTATTGCATTGCTTCATTATCTGGAGAGGTACAATGTCAGATACAACAAAATTTCGGTGGCAGATAACTGGAAGAACCGGACAAGAGATGGCGTATGTGCAGTCTTATCGATGGGAGTTATGTTGATGATCGTGACAATCTTTGCAGTAATATTTATCGTACCATTTGTAAATGGATGGCCTTATGATATGACATTTACCACAGACCATGTGAGCAGTGTGCTCGCAGATCCGGTTCTGGCAGGTGTATTCAAGAATTCCCTGTATGTGGCAATCCTGACGGCACTGGTGGGATCGCTGGTTGCCTATGGGGCAGCACTCGTCACGGCGAGAAGCAGAATATCAAAGGAATGCAAACATGCGGTGGAAGCCATTGCAATGGTGACAAACACGATACCGGGTATGGTCATCGGTATTGCCTTTCTGCTGATGTTTTCGGGAACATCCCTGCAGAATACCTTTGCACTGATGATACTGTGCAATGTTGTCCACTACTTCTCCACTCCGTATCTGATGATGAAGAATTCCCTGGAGAAGATGAATGCATCCTGGGAGACGACAGCCATGCTGATGGGAGACAACTGGATGAAGACAATCTTCCGGGTGGTGACACCGAATGCACTTCCTACTATTCTGGAGGTGTTCAGTTATTACTTTGTAAATGCAATGGTAACGGTCAGTGCGGTGGTATTTATTGCAGGTGCGAGAACGATGGTCGTCACAACGAAAATCAAAGAGCTGCAGCATTTTGCAGAGTTTAATGAAATATTTGTGCTGTCACTTGGAATTTTATTTGTAAATATTGTGGCAAAAGCATTGTTCTGGATGATAGCCAATTATAAAAAAGTATCACAAAAAGAGAAAACAAAGAAAGCGGAGATGAAAAAAATGAAAGCAAAAAAATTAGTGGCTGCATGTATGGCAGCAGCATTGACATTGACAAGTGCGGGTGTGTTAAGCGCCTGCAGCGGGAACAGTGGCGCAAAGAGCAGCGACCAGGTTATCATTTATTCCAATGCAGATGATGAGGCAATCACAGCAATGACAAATGCACTGGATGGAAATGGATATGAAGGAAAATATCTGTTCCAGAGTTTTGGAACATCGGAGCTTGGCGGAAAGCTTCTGGCAGAGGGAACCAATATCGAGGCGGATCTTGTGACAATGAGTTCTTTCTATCTGGACAGTGCACAGGAGCAGAACGATATGTTTGAACCCCTGACATTTGATGCACCGACTCTTGCAGAAACACCGGATTTCTATCGTCCAATTACTTCTCAGGAAGGGGCAATTATCGTCAATACAGAAGTGATGAAAGAGGCAGGACTTCCGATGCCGACATCACTGAAAGATCTGGCAGATCCGGTTTATGACGGACAGATTTCCGTGACAGATATCAAGAGCTCTTCCACAGCATGGCTTTTGATTCAGGCACTGGTAAGCGAGTATGGAGAAGATGGAGCGAAAGAAGTTCTGACAGGCATCTATAAAAATGCAGGTCCTCATATCGAGGATTCCGGTTCCGGTCCAATCAAGAAAGTACGTGCAGGTGAGGTTGCGGTGGGATTTGGACTGAGACATCAGGCAGTAGCGGACAAAGCAAATGGTCTTCCAATTGACTATGTAGATCCAATCGAAGGAAACTTTTCACTGACAGAATCTGTGGCTGTGATTAACAAAGGAGAAAAGACAAATCCACTTGCAATGGAAATGGCAGAATGTATTATTAAAAACGGAAGAGAAGAGCTTCAGAAGACCTATCCAAATGCAATTTATGAAGGTGAGACAGTTGACAAGACCAATGAGTCCACCTACCCGAAGACATTTTCAGAGCCACTGACAGCCGAACTTCTTGAAAAACACCAGGAACTGTCCGAAAG
>JAQVCP010000095.1 GCA_028689735.1 Hespellia sp.
CACGAAGCTAATTGGCTGGTGCGACAACCCCTTTTTTGCATTATTGGGCTCTATATATGTTTCAAAAGAAATCTAACGTTTGCTTTGCTGGCGTTTGATGACTTTTAGTCTTGTGAATTCTTCACGTTCTTTTTCTTCCAATGCATTTGTGATATTGTATACAAGCTTGGTGTATGTTGGAATGGTGATATTCTTCAATGCATTTGCCCGCTTCTGAGTCTTTTTGATATTGCTTGCCAGGCGGTAGGCGGAGTTCTCGACCATTGAGAGCTTGATGGTGAGGTCTTTTACCTTGCGGAAGGCTTCACTGGCAATATCGATGGATTCCCGCGTTGTGCTGAAGGAATAGGTCGGTGACAGTGCCGCTTCATTATAGTTAATCTTAGGAATCTCAGTCCCCATGATGCTCCGGGTATGAATCTGGATGGAGTTCTCAATGGGGACAGTGTAGGCGAGCTGGGAGACGGTACTGATACCCATCTCAATGTTGGCCCGCTGAAGGCAGCTGTACGCATAAGTAAACGTGCTGTCGATCTCTTCCTGGATGGTACGTGCTTCGTTGATCAGGTCCATGAGCTCACGAATCAAGATGTTACGTTTTTTATCCATCAGATCATAGCCTTGTGATGCAAGGGCGAGGGAATTCTTGGCAAGTATTAAGTTTCCTTTTGTAGGAAATGAGCGAGTATCCATGGTATCCCTTCCTTTCATAATGATAGATTATTGTTTCATTGCAATATTGTGCAAACATAGGTGACGGTGTGTTCGTATCATGGCATTATTTCTCTTTGAACGTCCGCTTTACTTGTCTTCCTTCGGTGCCGCCTTGTCAAGATTCGCATTTGCAATAGAGCCGAGGCTGGATGTTGCAGTTATCTGATTGGCTGTTTCCGCAGAATGGTAATATTTGTCGAGAATCTTAGTATCCACACGGTCAAGTTCTTCTTTTGGAAGAAGGCCGAGGAGTTCCCAGCCAAGGTCAAGTGTCTCGAAAATGGTACGGTTTTCTTCCACGCCCTGTCCGATGTAGCGTTCCTCGAATTCTTTACCAAATGCAAGGTATTGTTTATCAATAGGAGAGAGTTCATCCTCACCGATTACGGATGCAAGGTTTCTGGCATCTCCAACTTTTGCGTAAGCGGAGAATAGCTGGTTTGCCAGATCCTGATGATCTTCTCTGGTGTATCCGGCACCGATGCCGTCCTTCATCAGACGGGAGAGTGATGGCAGGATACTGATTGGAGGGTAAATGGACTGTCCATGAAGATTGCGATCCAGTACAATCTGGCCTTCGGTAATGTATCCGGTCAGGTCAGGAATCGGATGAGTGATATCGTCATTTGGCATGGTCAGAATCGGGAGCTGGGTCACCGATCCATTGATTCCTTCCACAATACCTGCGCGTTCATATATGGTTGCCAGTTCACTGTATAAATAACCCGGGAAACCTTTACGGGATGGAATCTCTCCTTTGGAAGAGGAAACCTCACGCATGGCCTCGGCAAAGGAAGTCATATCGGTCAGGATGACCAGGATGTGCTTGTTCTGCTCGAAAGCGAGGTATTCAGCTACAGTCAGTGCAACCTTTGGCGTGATTAGTCTCTCGACTACTGGATCGTTGGCGAGGTTCAGGAACATGGCTACATGGTCCGCAACGCCGCTCTCCTCGAAGGTGCGGATGAAGAAGTCAGCCACATCGTGTTTTACACCCATAGCGGCGAATACGATGGCGAATTCTTCGTCGGAGTCACCGCCTAGAGAAGCCTGCTTTACAATCTGTGCAGCAAGCTGGTCATGAGGAAGTCCATTTCCGGAGAAGATGGGAAGCTTTTGCCCGCGAATCAGTGTGGTCAGTCCGTCGATGGCAGAGATACCGGTGGAAATGTAGTTCCGTGGGTATTCTCTGCGAACCGGGTTCAGCGGCAATCCGTTGACATCACGCTTCAAATTGGAAGTGATAGGCCCGAGGTCATCAATCGGCTGGCCGATTCCGTTAAAGGTCCTTCCCAGCATATCAGGAGAAAGTGCAATCTCCATCGGATGACCGGTCAGTCTTGTGTGAGTATTCTTCAGAGACATGTTCGTCGTCCCTTCAAATACCTGTATGATTGCCTTGTCCTCGTAGACCTCGACAATACGTCCTAATTTCCGTTCTTTTCCATCAACGACAAATTCCACAATCTCATCAAAAAATGCGTCTGAAACACCCTCTAAAGCAATCAGAGGGCCATTGATATTACTAAGTCCTAAATATTCTATTGACATAATTTTGCTCCTTTAAGCATTCTTTTCCAGCACACGCTGATAAAATGCATCGATGTCGCGCCGGTATTGTTTGAATAATTCCGGCTGGTTGTTCGGTACATCATATTTGATGGCGATGACGCGCTCGAAAATATTTTCTTCTTTTAAGACGGACATTGGGTGTCCCATAGTAACAAGAGCTCTTGATTGTTTATAAAGATATAAAATAGTGTCCATCATTAAGAACTGTTTTTGCATGGAGACACAGGTATCATCCTTGTGGAATGCATTTTGCTGCAGAAATCCAAGGCGGATGACTCTGGCAATCTCGAGAATCAGTTTCTGGTCATCCGGGAGGACGTCACTTCCGATCAGTTTAACGATTTCCATCAGACTGCTCTCCTGATTGAGAAGCGCCATCAGACGGTTACGGTAATCAACGAATTTGGGGGATACGTTATCCTGGTACCAGGAACCCAGATCCGTCAGGTATTCGCTGTAGCTGGTCAGCCAGTGGATAGCCGGGAAATGTCTTGCATAGGCAAGGGATTTGTCCAGCCCCCAGAAGCAGCGCACAAATCGCTTGGTGTTCTGGGTGACAGGCTCGGAGAAGTCACCGCCCTGAGGGGAGACTGCACCGATAATAGAGACGGAACCATCTGTTCCATTCAAATTGTGCATCATGCCGGCACGCTCATAAAACGCGGATAACCGGGAAGCCAGATATGCCGGGAAACCTTCCTCGGCAGGCATCTCTTCCAGACGGCCGGAGAGTTCGCGAAGTGCTTCCGCCCAGCGGGAGGTCGAGTCAGCCATGATGGCAACGTCATATCCCATATCACGGTAATATTCTGCCAGTGTCAGCCCAGTGTAGATACTGGCCTCACGGGCAGCAACCGGCATGTTGGACGTATTGGCAATCAAAGTAGTCCGGTCCATCAGAGGATTGCCGGTCTTTGGATCCACAAGCTCAGAAAACTCTTCCAGAACCTGAGTCATCTCATTTCCACGCTCCCCGCAGCCGATGTAGATGATGATATCAGCGTCAGACCATTTTGCAATCTGGTGCTGGGTCATAGTCTTTCCCGTCCCGAATCCGCCGGGAATTGCAGCAGTGCCGCCCTTGGCAATGGGGAACATGGTATCGATGATACGCTGTCCGGTAACCAGTGGAACGGATGCGGGAAAACGGTGATGGGTGGGGCGCGGAATACGAATCGGCCATTTTTGGGTCATGGTCAGGTCCCTTTTGCTGCCATCTATGAGTTCCAGGGTGAGCAGGGTCTCTTCAATCGTGTAGGAACCATCTGAAACGGCAGAGAGAACTTGTGCCTCCCCTTCGATGTCCGGTGGAATCATGCATTTGTGCGTGATGGCTCTGGTCTCCGGTACCTCAGCGATGATATCGCCTGCACGGAGGACATCGCCTGCTTTTACGAGCATGTGGGTTTCCCACTTTTTAGAGCGGTCCAGTGAATCTACACTGACACCGCGGGTGATAAATGCGCCGCCGGAGGTCTCGGCGATACGCTCCAGAGGACGCTCGATTCCGTCAAAAATGTTATTGAGAATACCGGGAGCGAGGGTCACGGATACGGCGTCGCCAGTGGCAACGACTTCCTCGCCGGGGCGAAGGCCGGTGGTCTCCTCGTATACCTGAATGGTCGTGAGGTCCTTATCAAGGGAAATGACTTCGCCTACCAGCTTTTCTTTTCCAACGTGGACCATCTCAGACATGCGAAAGCCCGTGTTGCCCTTTAAATAGATAACGGGACCGTTAATTCCATATATTGTTCCAGTGTTAAGCAACTCCGTCACCTCCCATAAAGATAAAGTCGTTATATTCGTTGTCGATTGCTGTTTTAAATGAGTGATCGATCAAAATGTTGCGTCCGCGGAGCACTGCACGCATTCCGCCAAGGAATTCTTCCTGACTGATGGTCAGGATCACGCCGGTGGCGTCTTCCAAGTCGCTGCGGAGGTGCTCATCGGATGGGTTGATGTAGATGACCATCTCTTCTCCGTCGGCAAATGTAACCGCTTCTTTGATACAGGCAATCAGATAATCTTCGTATTTTTCGGTCTTCATATATTCCAGAACCATTTGATGAACTTCCTCAAAGAGGCGGTTCTTAAGTTCCAGCTGAATCTGTCCCTGCTTACGTTTTAGTTCAATCTGGGACTTTGCCATCGCTTTGTTCAGCTCGGATTTGGCATTGACTGTCTCGGATTTGATGCGGGTCTCAGACTGTCTGAGAGCTTCTTCCTTGTGGTCTTGGAATAACTTTTCCAATGCTTCCTTGTGGGCATCTATAATGGCATTGCTCTCCGCACGGGCCTGCTCCATGGAAGTGGCCTGCATGTGGGCAATTTTTTCTTCTAAGGTCAAGTCGACACCTTCTTTCAGTTTAATGTTATGGTGCACATCCGCGATAGGAATTGTATGTTTGATCAATGGGCTGTGCGTGGATAAATTCCTCCGTCGGAGGCACTATAGTTTCAAGCCAATGGCTTCATTTACATAGGATGTGATAAAGTCTTTCTTGCGGCCGGTGCCGTGCCTGTCAGGAATCTCCACGAGCAGCGGCATCTTACGCTGGAGTTTGATGTCATCAATAATCTCCGGGAACTCTCGACCAAATTTTTCGGTGAGGAGAACAACGCCGATGGATGGGTCCTTTATGACCTTCTGCAAGGCATCGTAGAGCTCTTGTCTCTCGTGTACGATGACGCCGTCCACGCCGGCAAGGCGCATACCTGTGTAGGTATCCACATTATCACTGATTAAATACATTTTCATAAGAATGTACCTCGATTCTTCTTATAACTGTCCGAGGATCATGAAGGAAATAATCAATCCATAAAGACATACACCTTCGGCAAGACCTACGAAAATCAGGGACTTACCAAGGACACTGGAATCTTCACTGATTGCTCCAAGAGCCGCGCTGGCAGCAGAAGCTACGGCGATACCACCACCGATACAGGAAAGTCCGGTAACAAGTGCAGCTGCAAGATAGCCCATCCCGGTTGCCATAGAAGCTCCGGAAGAAGCAGCAGCGCCGGCAGCCTGAACATCTCCGCCAAACATCATGATAGAACCAAGTACAAAAGCACCAAAGAAGAAAAATACGTTGACGCCAAGAGATTTTTTATAACGCCCTCGACTCTTCTCTCCAAGCAGATAATAACCAAAAGGAATAATAATACTCAATACCAATGCTGCAATTAGAATCAATTTTGTTGCTAAACTCATAATGAAATCCTCCTTAAAATAATGTAATATTTAATGTGCTTATATAATCAAACCGTTTTCGGAAAAGTTTTCTTTCTTTTATATAGTAATTCAAATAAGAAACTCTGTATTTTCAGATTGGTACTTCCACCAGCATGCTGTATACAGCACATCGCGACCCTGATACAAATTAATTCTTATTTTTATATGGCTTGAATTCCCGTCCGGTACCTTTGTAGAAGCGGCTGAACATCTCATAATACTCCAGACGAAGTACCTGGATGCCGACAATCAGACCCTCCATACCACACACGAACAGATTTCCAAGGACGACCACAACCCAGTTGGGGCTGCCGCTTTCCACGCCGCCGAGCATCAGCACGACTTCCATCATGGCTGCATGGCTGACTGCGAAAGCGCCCACACGGACGAAGGAAAGTGTATTGGAAAAGTAGCTCAGCAGGGTCTCGAACAATTCGAAGAAACCCTGTACCAGAAACATGCCCGCACTCTCTTCCATCACCTGCGCTTTTTTCTTGATCTTATTGGTAATCGGTTCCTTGAATAAGATCAGAAGCAGTGGAATGCCGAACATAATCAGCATCAGGATTCCACCCGGTGTCTTGTGCCCTGTCATGAACAGGATAATCGTTGCAACGATTGAAGCGTAGAATACAAGACCGGCGACTCCATTTACATCAAGAAGCGCATCCCCGGTATCGTGTGCACGAAGAGCATTAATGATGTGGAAGATCATGGCAATGATAATGATGCCCATACCAAATACGATCGCCACGATAAATACTGTGTTCAGCTTACCGATGAACGGAAGCGTCGTCATGTGCTCAATCGGACGTATCCAGAGCGGCTTTATAATGTCCTCAAAGCCGAAGATGCTTCCGAACATGAACCCAAAGATAGTGGAGAAGATTCCAGCCATGGAAATGATTCCTGCCAGCGGTGCTTTCTTTTTGAGGTAGATGAGTCCGCCACCGATCAGGAGGCAGAGACCCTGTCCTACATCACCGAACATAACACCGAAGATAAAGGTGTAGGTCAGTGCAACGAAAATGGTCGGGTCCATCTCATCATGAGCCGGGAGTCCATACATCTGGATAAACATTTCGAACGGCTTGAAAAGTTTGGGGTTATTGAGTTTGGTCGGCGGCTCTCCAAAGTAGTTGTCGTGATCATCTTCAACCACCACAAAGACCTGATCATCCTCCTTGATCTCAGCAAGGAACTTCTCAATATCATCCTCAGACATCCAGCCACAAAGGATATAATAATCTTCTCTTTTATCTTCCACTCTTGCTGCAAGCTTGCGGACATCAAAGTTGTTGGCAAGTTCCTCAAGACGGTTCCTTGCGGCAATCAGCTGTGGTGCACGGTTGGCAAGAAGTTCTCCCACCTCGTCATCCACAGCCTTGATATCTTCGCCCACCCGGGCAATCTGTTTTTCCAGCTGGTGATATGCATCTCCGGGAGCACCTTCGTACTCGTCCGGGAGTTCAATCCGTTCAAAATGAAGGGACTTGAAGATGGCATCTACCTTCTGCGCATCTCCGGCAGAGACAAAGTAGACTCCGTAGACAAAGTTCTCATCCCGTTCGCCCTCCACGAAAATGGCGGCGAGGTCATCCAACAGGTATTTCTCCATCTTATGGTGGTACTCGAGAGCAATCCGCCCGAACCGATACTGGATATAGCGGTACTGCAGCACTTGATGCAGGTCACAGTCCAGAGGTTTGAATGGGGAAATGGTCTTCTGTTTGTCGCGAAGCTCTTCCCGCTGTCTTTTTAGCTGGTCTTTTTTTGCCTGAAATTCCATGTAGTCATGGTTGGCAGAACGCACGACTTCAAACATATCGTCCAGTCCAAGATTCTCAGCAGGAGTGACCTCATCTGCATTCTTCAGGTATTCGACGAATTGGGAAGCCTTGGTCATAGCATCCTTGTACGGATTGATTTCCACAAAGGGCCGTAAGTTATCCACGGTCTTAAGCTCTGACATGGCGTGCTCAAGCTGAATCTCATATCGTGAGAGATACAGGTCGGTCACGCGGTCGATATCGCTCCGGGGACCGGTGATGCTTACGAATTTCATTTTAACGATCATTGTGTCACACCTCCAACGTAGGCTAACGTCTCACTCGGTGTAAGGCTGTATCTGATACACTCCATGACGGTCGTCAGCTTTTCTAGTTCTAATTCCTTTAAAAATAAATAACTTGTGATGGTTGCAATCGAATAAGGATTGCTGCGTCTGTCTAGCGTGTAGAGACGATAGAGACAGTCGTTGTACATCTTTTCAATGGTCAGTTTCTGCTCGAAATCATATTTATTCGCATAGCGCGTTGTGCGCATGATACTGAGAAATTCTTCCGGGGTGCCAGCCTCGGTCATTGCCTTGATGGTGTCCGTTGAGAGATGGTAATGAATCGGAACCAGCAGGGAATAGATATTGGCGGGGGGCATGTTGTAGTAGACCTTCGCCCGGTAAATCCATTGCATATTAAGAAGGTCGATCTTGGCACCGCAGTCGCGGGTGAAAATCTCCAGTTCTTTCTTTTTTAAGACCTTTTTGCGTTCTTTCCAGATATTGGAAAAATAATACAAATCCAATGCCAGATCGTAGTCGAACAGCGTTGCCTGTGCCTTGTCCCGAAGCTTATTCAGCGGCTCGAAATATTCGGTGCCCTTCAGGTTGTCTACCAGTTCGTCCGTTGTCCTTGAAGTGATCAGCTTCTCAATGGAAATCTGGGAGTACTGGTCGAAGAAGGGACGCTTGTAGTTCAGATCAAAGGGCTCGGCGTAGTGGTTGATTACGATGCGGAAGCAATAGTTAATCAGATCTACTTCGTATCGCTTCAAGTAGAGCTTCAGGAATCTTCGCTGTTCCAGCCCGGAGAAACGGTAGAGCTTGGTATAGTCCCGGTAAAGGGACTGAATCAAAATCTTCTCGATGTCTCCGCGGTGAAGCTTGGATTCGTCTATGTCTTCCAGAAACTCAGCATACCCGGGAGTCCCTTTCAGATAGGAGACGACCTCCGTCACGTTGTGGAGCGCTGCAATTTCTTCGTACTGCTCCTTCGTAATCAGCTGAGCGTGCATGGCATGAACTTTTGTTACAATTCCACTGTAAGTAAGTAGATTACCCATGTTCTATACCTCTGTTATTCTTGATAATATTTCCTTCGCGTAAATGGTATGTTTCTCGTTGAATTCTTTTTTGACGGCTTCGATACTGCTGGTGCTCGTTCCGGTCTGGCTGCTTAAGACTTCATCGGTCTTTTTCTTCAGTTCGTCGCGGATCTTCTGAATCTTATACTGGGTGTCTTCTTCTAGCTCGGCATCAAATGCATCCCGTTTCTTGCGCATCTCTTCTTCGAGGACATCCTTCTGGCTCTCGGCGTGGTTTACGATGGCAAAAGCAGCTGTTTCTATTTCCGATAATTTTCCTAAAATAGAGTCCATAATTCCCTCCAATCATTGTTAATAATATGATGGTTTAATCATACTCTTTTTATCAGAAAAAGCAAGCAAATTGTACGTTTAAACGTACACAGTGTTAAAGGGTTAACAATATAAAAGGGACGTTCCAGTGTAAATATCTGCCTGACCATAGTGTTAACAAAGAAATGTGGCGGATTCCACGCCTCAAAATAGAAAACATCATCCGGTGACTCTTCGGAATCATTTACGCAGATGATTAAAATGTAAAAAAATATGAAGATTATGTGACGAATAGGAAAAGCGTTTTGACCATGAAAGATGAACATGGTATACTATGACTTGAGTTAGGGAATAATTCGAATTCTATATTAACCGGATAGGGAGAATACCGGTCTATGGGATACAAGGGGAGTCAGATGTGCAGTGCGCATCTAGGTAAGAGTAGATGTTGTTTTTTTTCAGTAAGGGGAGATTAATATGAGATTACGGAATATACCACGTGCAGATGCTGCAATCGAGCAGCATCCGGCAGCCATCAAAGAGCCAAAAGATTACAAGGGGAAATGGGCGGATGAATTTGGAAGTCCTTGTCCGATTCACATTGAGATTGGAATGGGAAAGGGAAAATTCATTCTGAATATGGCAAAAGAACATCCGGAGATTAACTATATTGGAATCGAGCGGTATTCCAGCGTGCTTCTTCGGGCACTGGAAAAGTTTGATACAGAGGAATATAAAGGGCTGACAAATGTGCGATTCATCTGCATGGATGCCCGAGAGATTGAAGAGGTGTTTGCACCGGGGGAGGTCGCAAAAATTTATCTGAATTTCTCGGATCCGTGGCCAAAGGCGAGACATGCCAAGCGCCGTCTGACTTCAAAGGAATTTTTGAAGCGGTATGAGGGAGTGCTTGAGTTGGAGGGAATAGTTGAATTCAAGACAGACAATACGGAGCTTTTCAACTTCTCGTTGGAACAGGTGCAGGAAGCAGGATGGTCCATTGGAAGATATACATATGACCTGCACCACCATGAGGTCATGAATCAGGGGAATGTTATGACAGAGTATGAGGAAAAGTTCTCCAGTCAGGGAAACCCGATCAATAAGATGGTAGCGGTGCGTCGAGGTTTTTAGCTGGATGTCACATATCATAGGAGAATACATAAGATAATAGAAGAGTATTCTGTGGTGGTTGTCTATGAAATATAAGCGGAAAATGAAGAGCCATTTGGGCTGTAAGCTTTATCAAAAAGAAAAACTGAATAAAAAACTGCTTTGTATTAAGAGAGGGTTTGATGAGGTATATCAGATTCTCAATCCAAAATGCGGATGTCGGTAAGGCATAAGGTGGCTGTCACGAAAGTGGCAGCTTTTTCTGATTATTGGTATAATTGGGGACATTTCACGCATATACTTATCTGGGGGATAAAATGAAAAAGGGGTGGTGTCATATGCGATGTATAAAAAGGTTTTTTGCAGGTTCCAGGCAGAAAACCCAGAGGACAGGGACGGTATTTCTTGTGATTCTCATGGTGACCGGCATTGGAATCATGTTGTATCCATTGACTAGTAATGCAGTGGGTGAGAGCCATGTGACGCTTCTCGTCTATACGCCGTATGGGAGCAATACGCACAGGCTGCAAGTACGTAGTGCGCGTGTGGAATGGGAAAACCGGCCGGAGGTGACGGTGAATTCTGTGGTGGATAAACGTTTTAGCAACAGGACAGAATTGATACTGACACTGGGAAGTATTGTGGTTGTCCTTATGGCAGCAGTGGTCATTGCGGTGAAAAGTCTGAAAAATGACAGACACCGGAGAAAGAAAAACAGAAAGGTCTGAATAAAGTTGACCCTCCAGACAAACGGTGCTACACTACCATATAACAACAATTTGACAAAATGATATGATAAGTGGGGTAGTACAGATGGAGACAAAACAAAAGAGTTACCAGTTGGTTTCCGATGGTTCTTGTGACTTGGGAAAAGAATGGGCTAAGCGGTTAGATGTGGAAGTAGTGCCATTTTATGTGACACTGGATCAGGAGAATTATAAAAAGGAAATTGAGGAGATAGATGTACGGGAATTCTATCAGTTCATGGTAGAAAATCCGAAAGTGTTCCCGAAGTCTTCCCTCCCGTCCGTGGATGATTACATTCAAGTATTTAACCGATATGCCAGTGAGAATATGCCGATCATCTGCATCTGTATTACATCCAAATTCAGCGGTTCCTACAATTCTGCAATGAACGCGAAGGGAATTGTACTGGAAGAGTATCCGAATGCAAAGATAGAAGTGATTGATTCAACGATTAACACGGTCCTTCAGGGAACACTTATGATGGTACTGGCGGAAAGCCAGAAGGCAGGTGCGTCTTTTGAAGAAATCATTGAAAAAGTTGAAACAATTAAATCCACTGGAAGAATCTTTTTTACGGTGGAAAGTATAAATTATCTTTCAAAAGGTGGAAGAATCGGAAAACTGGCAGGAATTGCGACAGGAACGTTGAATATTAAGCCGCTGATTGTACTTAAGGAAGGCGAGATTTTTCCGTTTGGAATTGTCCGCGGAAGAAAAAAAGCTAAAGATAAGATATTCGAGCAGACGCTGAAGTATATCCGGGAGAATGGCAATGATCCGGATTCATT
>JAQVCP010000096.1 GCA_028689735.1 Hespellia sp.
TAAAAATCATTCTTTTCCTGAAACAGGTTCTGGGCATAATATACGGACTGCATCGCATCTTTCCCGTAAAAATCCGCCCCGATCATATCTGCATACTCCTGATTCAGCACTGCTCCGCCTACCATAATCTTACAGTCCGGAGCCTTCGCTTTCAGTTTCGCTATGGTATCCTTCATATTCACCACTGTTGTTGTCATCAGGGCACTCAGGCCAACCAGTCTGACTCCCTCTGCAATCACGGTATCGACAATCAAATCCGGATCCACATCTTTTCCGAGATCAATTACATCAAAGCTATAGTTTTCCAATAATACCTTGACAATATTCTTACCAATATCATGAATATCACCCTTCACAGTTGCCAGAACAATCTTCTCTTTCGCCTCCTCCTCTGCACCGCTTGCTGCAAAAGCATCCTTTAGAACCGCAAAAGATGCTTTTGCAGATTCTGCGCTCATCAAAAGCTGAGGAAGGAATACGGTTCCTTTTTCAAAGCCTTTCCCCACCACATCAAGTGCCGGAATCAGATACTGATTGATGATATCCAGCGGCTGCATGTTCTGCACCAGCTGCCGAGTGATGCGAAGTGCCTCTTCTTTCAGCCCCTTCTCGATGGTATCCTGAAGCGAGAGCTCTTTCACTGTGGGAAGCGGTTTCTTCTCAGCAGTCCCTCCGGCATATTTTTCAATATACTGTCCGCAATTCTCATCCAGATTCATCAGTGCATGATAGGAATAGTAAGACTGCATCATTTCTTCAGAATTAGGATTGATAATACCGGCGCTCAAGCCTTGCTGCATCGCCATCGTGTAGAAATTCGCATTGATGATTGGGCGAGATGGCAGACCAAAAGAAATATTTGAGACGCCCAGCACGGTGTTTACCTGGCACTGTTCCCTGACCAGCCGAAGTGCTTCCAGCGTAGTCAGTGCCCCTGCGGGCTCTGAGCTAATGGTCATCGTCAAAACATCCACTACAATATCCTTCCGGTCAATGCCGTAGGTGGCCGCCTCTGCAATGATCTTCTTGGCAATGGCAAGACGTCCCTGCGCCGTTGACGGAATTCCTTCTTCGTCAATTGTCAGGGCCACAACCGTTCCGCCGTATTTTTTCACAAGTGGAAAAACCGCATCCATGGACTCCTGCTTCCCATTGACAGAATTGATCATCGGCTTTCCATTATAAATACGCATAGCACTTTCCATCGCTTCGATATCCACCGTATCAATCTGAAGCGGCAGATTGGTGACGCTCTGAAGGCGTTCCACAACCTCCTTCATCATAGCAGGCTCATCAATGTCAGGAAGTCCCACATTCACATCCAGAATGTGTGCTCCCTTTTCCTGCTGGATGATTCCCTCTTTTAAAATGTATTCCAGATCATGATCTTTCAGTGCCTGTTTGAATTTCTTTTTTCCCGTTGGATTGATTCGCTCACCGATGATCTTGGAGCCGGTTCCAAGCTCCACTGACCTTCCGTAAGAAGATACGATTGTCCGGTGTTTTTCCTCTCTGTGGGGAAGCGAAATTTCCTGACAGATTGCCGCCATTTTCCGGATATGCTCCGGTGTGGTTCCACAACATCCGCCGATGACTGCAGCCCCTTTTCCGGCAATCTGTTTCATTTCCTCCGCGAATTCATCCGGTGTAATATCGTAACAAGTCTGACCATCCTTCTGCACTGGAAGCCCGGCATTCGGCTTTACAATAACCGGGATGGACGCGTATTCCAGAATCTGTTCAATGACCGGCATCATCTGTATCGGTCCCAGTCCGCAGTTAATCCCAAGTGCATCCACGCGAAGACCTTCCAGCATGGCCACAACAGACGGCACATCTGCACCAGTCAGAAGCTTTCCTCGTTCGTCAAAAATCAGCGTTGCGAAGACCGGAAGATCAGAATTTTCTTTCGCTGCCAAGACTGCAGCTTTTAATTCGTACGTATCACTCATGGTCTCAATATGAATGAGATCCACCCCCTGCGCAGCGCCGATCTGAACCACTTCTTTGAACACTTCATAAGCATCTTCAAACTTTAGATCTCCCATCGGTTTCAGCAGCTTTCCGGTAGGTCCGATATCCAGCGCAACATAACAATCCTCGCGCTCACATCTCCCGGCAGCAGTTTTTGCATTGCAGACTGCAGCTGATAGAATCTTCTCCAGCGGAAATGCGCCTTCCTGGAATTTGATTGCATTTGCCCCAAATGTATTAGTGAGTACAATCTGACTTCCCGCTTCAAAATAGCGCTGGTGAATCTCGATGATGTCCTCTGCATGCTCTATATTCCATTTTTCAGGAAGTTCCCCCGGCAGCAGTCCCTTTTCCTGCAGCAGAGTTCCCATCCCTCCATCAAAAAATAACCGTTCTTTTCCTAATTTATCTAATATCATGTGTTATCCCTTCTAATTCAATTATGCCTGATCCCGTCTGAACTGGCAGTCCATTTTCCCGCACGCTTCACAGCCTTTGGTGTGACAGGGTTCCTTCGTGTCACTGATTCCAATCACAGCGGTGACGGATTTGGTGGGTGTCATCATAAAGCTGTCTGTCAGCGAAAGTCCAATCTTGCGGGGACAATCCAGAAGCCGGAAAAAATCAGCCTGGAACTCAATCGGAAAATCTCCATATCCTGGGCTGAATCTCGGCCGCAGATATTGATGTACCGCCTCTAATTCAACTCCAATCTTTTCCTGACACTGGTCACAGTACTCCTCCAACAGAGCTGCTGCGCAGGCCTGAGCAATAACAGCTCTCGCCATGTCGGTAATAAGCAGCAGATGGATTCTCCGGTCCACTTCAATTCCAAGTGTAGCCGCAAAGAGTACGACTTGACGGCATCCTTTCAAATTACGGATCAGTCCCCTGCTGCGAATATTCATGCTTTCGATGACAATAAAATCATTGCCATCCCTCTTGTCTTTCTCTTCTTCGTATTCCCGTCTGACATCAAAAATGCGATAGATAAAGCGTGCACTAATAATCTGCTCAAGTTTTTC
The DNA here is from genome assembly GCA_028689735.1 of Hespellia sp. Lineage (GTDB taxonomy): Bacteria > Bacillota > Clostridia > Lachnospirales > Lachnospiraceae > Hespellia. Next base: position 3,000 of record JAQVCP010000096.1, read on the forward strand.
AAACTCTTCTGCAATCAAATCAAGTGTATGCCCATCTACCGCATGTTTTCCGTAGCCAAGATAACGTATCGCTTCTCTTGTCTTTTCATTCATTGTACTAACCCTTAATTATCTCAGATAAATTAGTCATGATTGCTTTTGCAACCTCTGGTTTATTCATAGAATAAATGTGGATATTCTTGACACCATTTGCAAGTAAGTCGATAATCTGATCTGTTGCATATGCGATTCCCGCCTGCTGCATTGCCGCCGGGTTATCCCCGAACTTGTCCAGGATGGCTATGAATCTCGCCGGAAGAATCGTTCCTGACAGTTCCACGATTCTCTTCATCTGGCTTCCGCTTGTCACTGGCATAATACCCGGGAGAACCGGAACAGTGATTCCTTTTTCACGGATACGGTAAAGGAAATTATAATGAATCGAGTTGTCAAAGAACATCTGCGTCGTAAGGAAATCAACGCCCTGATCAACCTTTTGTTTCAGGTAATCTATATCGTCCGCCTTATGTTCTGTCTCTACATGTCCCTCCGGGTAGCATGCAGCCCCAATGCAAAAGTCTCCCTGAGACTTGATTGCTGTCACCAGTTCCGAGGCATAACGATACCGCTCTGAATCCGGGAAAGAAACTCCCGGCTGAAGGTCACCGCGCAATGCCAGAATGTTTTCAATCCCTGCCTCGCGAAGTTCGTCAATCACCTGCTGTACCTCTGCCTTTGTGGAAGAAGCGCACGTCAGATGCGCCAGGGCGCCGACTCCCAGATCATTCTTGATGTGAGAGGCGATCTTCACCGTATTCTTACTGGTTCCGCCGCCCGCTCCATAGGTCACGCTGATAAATGCGGGTGCAAGTTCTGCAATCTGGTCTGTCGTATCCAGTACTTTTGCATACCCTGCTGTTGTTTTTGGTGGAAATACCTCAAAAGAGATATTTATTCTGTCTTCATTTAATCTATCAATAATCTTCATTTACTAAACTCCTAGCCAATCAGACTGTTGTAGAGTGCTTCATAATGCTTCGCTGAAGTCTTCCATGAATAATCAAGCTCCATGGCTCTCTCTACAATCTTGTTCCAATCTCTCTTTTTATCGTAATAAATATGTTCTGCATAGCGAACCGTATTCAGCATCTCATGTGCATTGTAATTTGTAAAACTGAATCCTGTACCTGTTTTCTCAATCTCATTATATGGCTCTACGGTATCCTTCAGTCCACCCGTCTCACGAACGATTGGAAGTGTACCATACCGAAGGCTCATCAGTTGACTCAGTCCACATGGCTCAAACAGGGATGGCATCAGGAACGCATCACAGGACGCATAAATCTTGTGGGACATCGGCTCTGAATAATAAATATTGGCAGAAACCTTTCCCGGATACTTCCATGCGAAGTGACGGAACATGTTTTCATACTGTTCCTCGCCTGTGCCAAGTGCAATGATCTGAATTGCATCCTGACAGAGTTCATCCATCACATATGCAATCAAATCAAAGCCCTTCTGGTCTGTAAGACGTGACACGATACCGATTGTCATAATCTTCTTATTCACTTCCAGACCAAGCTCTTCCTGAAGCGCAAGCTTATTCTTGATCTTCTCTTTTCTGAAATTAGAGACATTAAAATTATAGGTAATCATCGGATCTTTCTCTGGATTATATTCTTCGTAATCCAATCCATTGACAATACCGGAAAGGTCATTGGACCTTGCCCACATCAAACCTTCCAGTGTCTCACCGTAGAACGGTGTCTTAATCTCTTCTGCGTAAGAATTACTTACGGTCGTAACCTTATCTGCGTATACAATACCACCCTTTAACAGGTTGGCATCCTTGTACGCCTCCATCTTATCCGGTACAAAATAGTACTCTGGAAGACCGGTAATCGCACGGACGGTCTTCGTATCCCAGACACCCTGAAACTTCAGATTATGTATGGTCATGATGGTCTTGATATTGCGGTAGTACTCTCCACCATACCGGAAGTTATCTAAGTAAACCGGAATCAGTCCAGTCTGCCAGTCATGACAATGGATCAGATCCGGTCGGAATCCAACCACTGGAAGAATGCTAAGTGCTGCCTTTGAGAAAAATGCAAACTTTTCGATATTCCAGTCCGGAGTTCCGTCATACGGAGCAAACCCTGCGAAATAATGTTCGTTGTCAATAAAATAAAATGTCACTCCGTCAAACACACATTGAAAAATTCCAACGTATTGATTCTGCCCTGCAATCTCCATATAGAAATTGTCGACATACTCCATCCTGTCCTTCCACTCCTGCTTCATACACATATATCTTGGAAGAATTACCCGCGTGTCATATTCCTCTTTATCAAAATACTTCGGCAGAGAACCGACAACATCTGCCAATCCTCCTGTTTTTATAAATGGAACAGACTCTGATGCTACAAATAGTACATTTTTCATTTTTTCACCCTCCACTTACCAAATGCTGTCTTTATTATACAGTATTTTTCGCCACATGAAAAGAATTATCTGTGTCGAAATTCCAATTGGATGGTATCGGCGATTAATGCAATGAATTCGGAGTTGGTCGGTTTCCCTTTCCCTGTGCTCACCGTATATCCAAACAGTTGATCAATGGTGTCGATTTCACCTCTGCTCCATGCGACTTCAATGGCATGCCTGATGGCACGTTCCACACGGCTGGATGTGGTCTGATGCTTTTTTGCCACAGTCGGATACAGTACTTTTGTGATGGCATTGAGCACATCCATATCCTCCACTGCCATGATAATCGCATCTCTCAGATAATGATACCCTTTGATGTGAGCTGGGATTCCTATCTCGTGAAGCATGGTCGTTACCCGGCTCTCCAGATCATTTGCCTCGATTGTGCCTGCTGTCTTCTCCTCGGTATTTTTTGAATGTGTCTGTGAAAATTGTCTGATGTTCTTTACCCTGTTTAACACTAATTCATTGTTAAATGGTTTCATAATGTAGTAATTTGCGCCCCTGTTAAAGGCATCTTCCGTAATGTTTTCCTGTCCTATGGCCGTTACGACGATAAAATTAGGATGCTTTTTCAAAGTTTTGTCGTGGTTTACCCGGTCCATAACTGTAAGCCCATCCATCTTCGGCATGATCAAATCCAGCAGCACTACATCTGGCTGTTTTGCTTTGATCAACTGGTATGCCTCTTCTCCGTTATGTGCCTTTCCCACAACATTTAAATCCTTATCTGCGCTAATTATTTCGTCAAGCATGTCCAATATTCGAACGTTATCATCGGCAATTGCTACATTCAAATGATCCATTTCCCCTTCTCCTTAATACCCCACAAAATTCGTGCCACTTTTCTCATTATAATTTTAGACATGTGCAAAATCAAGCTATATTTGTCTTCTAAATTCGACATTAAACCGCATAATTTTTCATTTTTTTCTATTATTTATACAATTCAGAAATTAGATTCTGACGGTTTCTTTCTCAGTCAATAGACATGTTTTCGATAAAAACACCATAGCCCTTTGTCGCATCTTGTACAAAGACATGGGTCACAGCACCGATTAATTTTCCATTCTGTATAATAGGACTTCCACTCATTCCCTGAATGATGCCTCCTGTCAAATCCAGTAGGTTTTTGTCGCATATTTCTATCTCGAAATTTTTATTGATTTCTTTTTCCGAAAGATCAATGTTACTGATTTTAATCTCATAATTATCGATCTCGCCATTGACACAGCACCGGATATAAGCGGTTCCATCCTGAACCTCTTCCTTTTTTCCAAGTGCAATCGGTACCTGTTCACTGAACAGCTCTTCCATTTTATCCAGATGTCCGAAGACACCTGTCTCCGTATTTTTCAAAACGCTCCCCAGCTTGTTGTAATTATTATAGACAATGATTCCTTCCATGCTCCCGGGCACTCCATTCTTTCCTTTCTGCACACTCCGGATGCTTGTTTTGTAAACGGAGCCGTAGTCAATCGCCAGCAGTTTCCCGGTATCAAGGTCATGGATTCCATGTCCAAGGGATGCAAAATTGCTTTCCGAATCCAGATAGGTTATGGTTCCAAGACCCTGCACGTTATCCCGCACCCAGATTCCAAGTTTGTAGCCATTCTCACCCAGCACCGGACAAAGTCTGACCTGTAGAAGTTCATCCTCTCTTCTAATTCCAAGGATGACATCGGCCCCATCCAGTTGCTCCACATCCTGAATCAGATCCTTTTTGTCTTTCACTTCCAGACCATTTAGTTCAAAAATGTAATCGCCCGGTTTCACGATATTGTCCGCCGGATTATATTGATTGCCATCCTGTCCGGTTATTGCTTCTGTACTGAGTACCATGATTCCATCCGTCTCCAGATAAAGTCCGATTGGCATGCCGCCAAGCAGTACCATATTCTCTTCATTGGCATTTCCACTGACCTCTTTTTGCTGCATCTGCTGTACCGATTGCTGCTGGCACCCCGGCAATATACAACACATGCATAATACCAGAGCAGACACTGCTCTTACAAGCCGTTCCTTCTGTTTTCTCATCTCCGTCACATCCTTCTTCCATCCATATGATTGTTTTGTTCAAATCGAGTAGGCTGGCTCCTACTCGATGTCGCCCGCGAACATTCCGCACTTTGTGCTCCATGTTCTTACGACCGGCAAATAGAATTTTATGCAAGCATAATTCTGCTTGCCGGTCTTGTGCAACAAAAAAGCAGACACATTATGCATCTGCTTTTAGTATGTGATAGTTGTCGGATTTCACACTGGGATTATTTTGTACGCTTTGCCATTTCTTTCATCTCTTTCGCGCTCTGTATCATGTGCTCTGTCACATTTGAACCGCCGAGGATTCTGGTCAGTTCTGCGATAGATTCCTCTTCAGAAAGGACGAAAATTCTGGTTTTTGTTACCTGTTTTTCCACTTCTTTCCGAATCACATAATGGGTATCTGCCATTGCGGCAATTTGCGGCAAATGTGTGATGCAGATTACCTGACGGTTCCTGCCGATGATATTCATCTTTTCCGCTACTTTTTCCGCCGTGATTCCGCTGATTCCCGCATCAATCTCGTCAAAAATAAGGGTCGGAGTATCATCGCGGTCAGACATGACGGTCTTGATTGCAAGCATGATTCGAGACAATTCTCCTCCAGATGCCACCTCGTTCAGCGGCTTTAGAGCTTCACCTGGATTGGCAGAAATATAGAACTGTGCATCATCAATTCCTCCGGCAGTGAAGTCCTTCGTCCTTTCAAACTGCATCTCAAACTGGACATCCAGAAAATTCAGATCCTTGAGTACTTCCGTGATGCAGCTGACCAGCGTCTTTGCCTGAGACTTACGCTTCTTACTTAAAGACGTACTGGCTTTTTCAAGTTCTTTGAGAGTTTGCTCATATTTGCGCTCCAGACCTGCCACATACGCATCATAATCCTGGAATTTTTCCAGCTCTTTGGTTTTCTCCTCGTAGTAACCCAGAATTTCATCTACGGAATTCCCATATTTTGTCTTGAGATGGTTAATTTCATTGAGCCGGGTCTCTGTCTCATAAAACTCTTCCTCTGAAAATTCCAGACTCTTACTATAGTCTGAAAGTTCACGGTTAAAATCATTCAGAAGACTGTCAATCTCAGAGAGCTGTCCAAACAATTCCTCTGCCTTTTTATCGTAATCTGTAATCTGCTGCATACAGCGAAGTGTTCTGCCAAGCAGCTCACTGGCATTCTCCCCGTCCTGTCCAGAGGTATACTGATAACCTTCGAGCACCGCTTCTGACACTTTCTTTCCATTCAGCATAAAACGGTATTTTTCTTCCAACACCTCATCTTCACCGGAAGCAAGGGAAGCTTCTTCAATTTCCTTTGTCTCAAACTCCAATAAGGAAACTTCCTTCCTGCGGCTCTCTTCATCAAGCTTCGACTCTTCCAGTGCCACTCTCGCCTCTGTAAATTGATGATACGCTTCTGCCGTCTTTTTTTTCAGTTCCGCAATATCTTCCTTTGCAAATGCATCAAGAATCATGAGATGATTCTTCTTGTTAAGAAGCGACTGATGTTCATGCTGTCCATGAATATCAATCAGAAGACTTGCTACATCCCGGAGAGTCTTCATATTCACCGTCTCTCCGTTAACTTTGCTGATGCTGCGGCCTTCCATCAGTTTCCTGCTTAAAATAATCTGTCCATCTTCAGAGAAAATATCCAGTTCATTTAAAATTTTTTCAATTTTTTCATTTTCTATTGAGAAGACCAGTTCGACCAGGCCGAACTGTGTGCCGGTCCGAAGCATGTCTTTTGAATATTTTCCACCGAGGGCAAGATTAATAGAGCCAAGAATAATAGACTTTCCGGCTCCCGTCTCTCCAGTCAGGATATTCAGTCCCTTCTGGAAATCAATTTCAATTTCATCAATTAATGCTAAATTTTTTACGTGTAAATACTGTAACATCGGTCTCTCCTAATCCCGTTTCTATACAATTTTCCGGATTTTGTCCATAACGACCAAAGTCTCATCCACACTGCGGATGGCGCACATAATCGTATCATCTCCGGCAATACATCCAACCACCTCGTGCCAGTTCATCTCATCAATTGCAGCAGCCACCGCCATCGCCATTCCTGCGACAGTCTTAATCACCAGGATATTCTGAGCCATATCCATGGATACATATCCATCCTTCAGCACACGCATGTACTTTTCATTCATTCCCGGCTCTTTCCCTGCATGGAGAATGACATACTTCTGTTTTCCTCCATCCAGCGAAACCTTTGTAAGATTGAGGTCCCGTATATCTCTGGATACAGTTGCCTGAGTCACCTTGAACCCCTCCTGATTCAAACGTTCTGCCAATTCCTCCTGAGTTCCGATGTTTTCCTGTTTAATCAACTCGATAATTTTTGCATGACGGCTCACTTTCATTGCATCAATTTCCTTTCATTTTCATGTGCATTGTTTTCAAAAAACTTTCTTTGCTGAGCTTCACCAGTTTTGTTGTTTTTTTTGCACATTCAATCTTTACTCTATTGCCGGTGATCAGTGTGCTAAAATGTCCGCCATCCAGCGAAACCGCAGCCCGCTCCTCGATGCCATGCTGGCTGTCTTCTATCTCAATTTCAATCACATCCTCAGAAGACAACACAATACTGCTGGTATTAAGCGCATGGGAACAAATGGGCGTAATCACAATCATGAATGCAGTCGGCTCCACAATCGGCCCTCCTGCCGACAGATTGTATCCCGTTGACCCGGTGGGAGTCGAGATAATAATTCCATCAGCCTGATACCTGTTAAGCTGCATTCCGTTGACACAAATTCGAAAATGGATGACCCTCAATCCGCCCTCACGACTGACAACGATATCATTAAGGGCAATGCCTTCTCTTCCATCCGAAAGGGTGGCCTTTAGCATCATTCTGGTCTCGATATTGACCTGCTGATGCATAACCTTTAACAGACCATCCTCCAGATCTGCAATTTCCAGTTCTGCCAGGTACCCCAGCGTTCCCAGATTCACGCCAAGAAGAGGCACATTGTAATCATGAAGCTCCCTTGCTGCGCGGATCAAGGTTCCATCCCCACCGAGGACAATGATATAATCCATCTCCTCCGGAACCGTTTCCGGGATAATGTGTCCCTCCGGATCATTCTTTGATAAAATACACTGGTTTCCGTGGTGTGTTAAATATGCCTTGATTCGGTTGGTCACTTCATGATGGGGATCCTTCAAATCATTGGTGACGATATAATATATGCTCATATTCATATTCCTTTATCTGTTTAATGTAGTAAATGCTTCTTCCACAATGCTGCTGACATCCACGGTCAAATCAGCCTCTGCTTCTTCCACTGCACATTTTTCAATATGGAGCAGATATTCTATGTTGCCCTCCGGTCCTTTAATCGGTGAAAATGCAATGTTCAGCACCCGAAATCCAATACTTCTTGCATAGGCGACCACCTTATTAATAACCTCATGATGGGTCTCGGGTTCTCTTACAACGCCTTTCTTTCCAACTTTCTCTCTGCCTGCTTCAAACTGCGGCTTGATGAGTGCGACGATCTGTGCCTGTTCCGTCAGGTAATTCCGAATCGGAAGCAGGACCTTCGTCAGAGAAATAAACGACACATCGATGGATGAAAAATCAACGGGTTCCCCGATATCCTCCGGGGTCACATAACGGATATTGGTCTTTTCCATACACACCACTCTCGGATCCTGTCTGAGCTTCCAGTCAAGCTGACCTCTTCCCACATCGATAGCGAACACCTTCACTGCACCATTTTGCAGCATACAGTCCGTAAATCCGCCCGTGGAAGAGCCTACATCTGAACAGACCTTTCCCTCCACCGACACATCAAATTCCTTGATTGCTTTCTCAAGCTTAAGCCCGCCTCTGCTGACATAGGGCAGCGTGTTTCCACGAACCTCAATCTGGACTTCGTCAGAAAATGTAGTGCCTGCCTTATCTTCTCTCTGTCCTTCTACAAATACATTGCCTGACATAATAATTGCTTTTGCTTTCTCTCTGGATGCCGCCAAATTCCGCTTCACCAGAAGTACATCTAACCGTTCTTTCATGTTCTCTCCTAAAT
>JAQVCP010000173.1 GCA_028689735.1 Hespellia sp.
GATAACTCGTGTACCTAATATATAGTACCCGAAGTACCCGAACAGAGATAATTATCAGTTGGGGTACACCTATAACTCGTGCACTTTCCCCATAGTACCCGAAGTACCTGAACAGAAGAGAATGATATATCATTGTTCATGATAAAACCGAAAGGAGCATGAACAATGAAAGTAGTAACATTTGAAACATGTGATGGTAAGACCAGATACTATCTGGCAGATGATAATGAGGTACCGGTAAGTCCGGTATTGAATTATCTAAGATTTGAGGACAACAGGTGTCTGGCGAGGAATACACTGAGGATGCACTGTATTCATATGAAACATTTCTACACCTTTATGGAACAGAAAGGTCTGGAATACACGGATGTGACGGTGGATCATCTCGCAGAGTTTATTGCATGGCTGAAATATCCAAGCATACCGGAAAAGGTAATTCCATTAATGCTTGAGCCGGCATTGAAGGCACAGACAATCAATGCCATTGTAGATACGGTCCTTGGATTTTATAACTATCTGTTACTCCATGAGGAGTATGAAAATCAGCTGTCTCAGAAACTGATCAAGTTTGTGAAAGGCCCGGCGAGGAATTACCGTTCTTTTCTCAGCGGTATTGCAGATAAGAAGCGTGAAAAGAGATACATGCTGCACCTTCCGATTCCACAGCAGAAAATCAAGACTGTACCAAAAGAAGATGTTAACACGCTTATGAAGGCAACCAATAACATCAGGGACTACTTCCTGCTCTACCTTGTTTTTGAAACAGGAATGCGCATTGGAGAGGCATTATCGCTGTGGATTGAGGATTTTGATATATCGGGCTGCACCATTACGATTCATGACCGGGGCGAGATGGAGAATCTTTCAGAAATCAAGACCGTATCGAGTCCAAGAAAACTTGACTGTACACAGAACCTTATGGAAGTGTTCACAGAGTATGTGTGCTTTTTCCATACAGAAGGCATAAAAACAAACCATGTATTTATCAAACTTCAGGGAAAGAATGCCGGAAAGGCAATGGATTACAGCGATGTAGACAATCTATTCCGTAAGCTTCGCAAAAAGACGGATATTTATATCACGCCGCATATGTTCAGACATACATCACTCAGCATGTTAAATGCGGCTGGCTGGGAACCAGAACTTTTGAGAGTCAGAGCCGGTCATAAAAATATATACACGACTCTGAACACCTATGTCCATCCCTCCGATGACGAAGTATCTGAAGCCTTTAAAAAGGTATCTGAGAATCTTAAGATGCCTGGAAGGGAGGCATCAGAGTAATGGGAGCACTAGCGTTAGCATATGAGTCAGATCCCCAGTATCAGGATATATGTGAATATCTTGGCGCTGAGAATGGCTTTTGGATAAAAAATGATATCTGGAAAGGAAGTGATGCTGCTTTTGAGGAAGCCGGTATCGTTGTAGATGAAAAAGCAAGGAATTGGATCATAGCTGATTTTTCCTGCTTTGAGAACGAGCGGTTGAAGAATGAAGCGAAATATTTGATCCTTGTCCGACTGAAAGAGAATTCACTTTCAGCACTCAGCTGCAGCGCGAACTATCTTCGTGCAATCAGAAATTTAGGAAAATCATTAAAAAATGAATCCGTATCTTCTTTCAGAGATGTTGAAGGAAAAAGTATCAGGCTTTTAAATGAATCGATAAGTGAAAGCGAGCAAGGGTTATTTAACAAGCTTAAGAAAGCTGCTGTAGTATTAATCCAAGGGCTGTACGATGAACGACCAGAGTTAGAGAAAGACATATGGCATGCGCTCCTTATACCGGGAGTGAAGTTGTCAGCAGCAATAAAAAGACAGAGCCCATCCATGTCATTCGAGGAAATCCCTGTTTATTACAGGGAATCCGTAAAGAGATATATGAAATCCCTGATATACCGAAGAAGCTGGAGCTTTTGTAAGGAACTGCTTATGTATATCAGATATTTTTACAAAAGCTTCTATGGGCATAGATATGAAGATGGGTTTCAGGAAGAACTCAAAAGAACTGATATAGAAAACTACCTTGGATGGGTTGCAGAAGATTATGAGAATAATAATGCAACCTTCAGAAGCAAAGCAGTTTCTTTCATAGGGAACTGGCTGGATTTTATCCAGTTGGCAGAGTTTGAATCTGCACCCCAAAAAGATATCACCAGGCTTATATTTGAAGATGACATACCAAGGCGTGAGCGTGTATCTGACACTTTAGAAAAGATTAAATATATACCAGAACCGATCAGGATCGCACTTGATACAGCAATAGAAAAGATAGACCCACCTGAGATGAAAGCGGTATATATCCTGTTAAGAGAGACAGGCTGGCGGGGGACAGATATTTTAAATCTTAGATATGATCAGTGTCTTGACTATGTATGGAACAACCATAATGGGGAGTATGTACCGTATCTGTATGATGAGATCACAAAAACGGGAATCCCAATGCATAAGATTCCAATTCGCACTGAAGTAGCTGAAATGGTAAGAGGGCTCATAGATGAAGCAAAGTCCAAAAGTACAGAG
>JAQVCP010000097.1 GCA_028689735.1 Hespellia sp.
AACATGTAAAAAAGAGAGGGGGAATTAGTTTGCCGAAATCGACACTGCTCAGCAGCCGCATGAAAAAGTATGCCTACCGTGACACATTGGAAATTTATCAGGATATTCCTACGTCACCGGACGGTCTGACACTCAAACAGGTGGAAACCATGCGGGAGCAATATGGAGCAAATCAGCTGACCGGCAGGAAAAACGATACTCTGTGGTATCGTCTTCGGCGTGCTTTTATTAATCCTTTTACCGTGATTCTGTTTGTTCTGGCTGCAGTTTCTTTGATTACGGATGTTCTGCTGGTTTCTGATTTCAGCCGGAATATTACGACAGTTGTGATTATCTGCGTTATGATCCTGATCAGCGGGACGATTCGATTGGTGCAGGAACTTCGCGCGAAAAACGCTTCTGACCGATTGGGAAGGCTGATCCACGCCAGTGTCACCGTCAAGCGGGAGGGCGTGCTGATCGATATTCCGGCAGAAAACTTGGTGGTAGGTGATCTGGTTTTTCTTTCTCCGGGTGATCGGATTCCGGCTGACTTAAGATTGGTGAAAACACAGGATTTGTTCATTTCGCAGGCTGCAGTCACAGGGGAGAGTGCGATTCTGGAAAAAGACAGCCGCACCAGTCGATATTCTGAGCAGCAACCGATCATACAACTAAAGAACCTTGCGTTTATGGCGACTACCGTCATCAGCGGAAAAGGCGAGGGAATTGTACTGGCGGTTGGGAAGGATACCTTATACGGCAATTTTATCCGTCCCGATTCCGAAGGCTCCACAGCATTTCAAAAGGGTGCGAATTCCATTGCATGGGTGATGCTCCGCTTTATGATGATTCTGGTGCCCATCGTATTTCTGGTTTCCGGAATTACCAAGGGAGATTGGGTGGAATCTTTTGTATTTGCTCTTTCCGTAGCAGTGGGGCTGACCCCGGAAATGCTTCCTATGGTTATTACCGCCTGTCTTGCAAAGGGCAGCCTCTCGCTGTCCAAGAAGCAGACGATCGTGAAAAATATCAACGCCATGCAGGGCTTTGGCAGTATGGACGTGCTTTGTATGGACAAAACCGGTACATTGACCAATGAACGTATTCTTCTGGAATATTATATGGATATCCTTGGAAATGAAAGTGCAAAAACTTTGGAGTTTGCCTATTTGAACAGTTATTATCACTCCGGTGTGCGCAATCCTATTGATAATGCGATCCTTGCCTGCCGTACCATGCCGAAGCAGGAGAACATCTATGCCGCGCTGGTAAAGCGTTTTCAAAAAGCAGATGAGATTCCCTTTGATTACAGCCGCAAATTTGTCAGCACGCTGGTGACAGATGAAAACGGAATGCACGAACTGATCGTCAAGGGGGATATCGGGCAGATCTTTTCCCATTGCAGCTTTGTAGAATATCAGGGAAAGGTCCTGCCGATCGAGGACAGTGGATTTGACAATGTGACGGCTGTTGTAGATGAGATGCTGGAAGATGGCATGAAGGTCATCGCCATCGCCCACAAAAGCCTTGGAACGCAGGATCGGATTGTCTCAGCAGATGAAAAAGATTTGACACTTATGGGGTATCTGGCCTTTTTTGATGCACCGAAAAAATCGGCAGCCGATTCCGTTCAGGCACTGAAAAAATTACAGGTACGGCCTAAAATTCTGACCGGAGACCGGGCGGAAATCGCGGTGTCAATCTGCCGCAGAGTGGGAATTTCCGTAGATTGGCTTATGACAGGTTCAGAAATCAATCAGCTTTCGGATGAGCACCTCCGCTCTATCGTGGAACAGGCGGATGTGTTTGCGGAACTGGCACCGGGACAAAAAGTCCGGATACTCAATGCACTGAGGGAAAACGGCCATACTGTAGGATTTTTGGGGGATGGCATGAATGATATTCCTGCGCTCAGTGAGGCAGATGTCGGTATTTCCGTGGACACTGCCGTGGATGCGGCGAAGGACATCGCCGATGTGGTTTTGCTGCAAAAGGATCTGACGGTTCTGGAACAGGGAATTTTGGAAGGACGAAAAACGTTTTCCAACATGATTAAATATATTAAAATCACGGCAAGTTCCAATTTCGGAAATATGCTGTCCATTGTCTGCGCTAGTGCGGTTCTGCCATTCCTGCCCATGACAGCGATCCAGCTTTTACTTTTGAATCTGCTTTACGATGCGCTGTGCATAATTTTGCCGTGGGACAACGTAGATGCGGAAGATATGGTCACACCGCGAGCCTGGTCAGGAAAAACGCTGGGACGGTTCATGTGCGCCTTTGGGCCTATCAGTTCTGTATTTGATATTTTGACCTTTTTGTTTTTATATTTTATTTTGTGTCCTGCCTTGTGCGGTGGGCTGACCTATACACAGATGGCTGATCCGGGAATGCAGGCGCAGTATATTGCCATTTTTCAGACCGGTTGGTTTTTAGAATCTATGTGGACGCAGGTGATGATTTTGCATCTGCTGCGTACAAGGAAAGTTACGTTCCTGCAAAGCAGGGCATCCAATCCCGTTCTGCTCATTACGCTGGCTGGAATCGTCGCGTTTACGCTTCTGACTATGACGCCGCTGGCCGCCGTGCTGGGTCTGACCAGGCTGCCGCTTTTGTACTTTGGTTTTTTGCTGTTGATGGTGCTGCTTTATATGCTGCTGACAACGGCAGCCAAGCGCGTGTATCAAAACCGGTACCATGAATTACTTTGAGAGGAGGAATTACATTGAAAAAGAATATAAGTTTTATCCCAATGGATTCCATTCTGTCTCAATGGCTTTATAAAAAATTAAAACAGGAACCTCCCGAGACACCCTGCGCCGGAGAACTATTGGCCGGTGTGCAGGAAATGCTGACCGGAGAAACTCAAACGCTGATGCTGGGTGCACAGGGCGAGGCAGATACCTTTCCTATTGCCGGAGAGGATGGAATCTGCATCGGGGACCTTTCCATACATCCAAAGAGCCGGAAAGTAATACTCCGTGGCTGTGAGGTGAATCTGACTCCGAAAGAATTTGATATTTTATATTTCCTGCTCCAGAATCGTGGTGAGGTATTCACAAAAGAGCAGATTTACCGTGCCGTCTGGGAAGAAGACTTCTTGCTGTCAGACAGCAATATTATGGCATTTATTCGGAAACTGCGAAAAAAGATCGAACCAAATCCGGATGCACCGGAATACATTTTGACCATTTGGGGAATTGGCTATAAGTTTAATGATACTCTGTAAAATACATAGGAATTTCTTGCAAAAACGCAAGGAAAACGCAAGGTTTCGACCATGTGATTTTCCTTGTGTTTTTTTTATACTGAAAAAGAAGTTTGAAAAAAGAGAAGGAGGGTAACACCAATGAATAGAAAAATGAATAACAGAATGTTGGTACGCAAAATAACAGAAAAAGCAATTCTGCGTGATGAGCAGGAGCGTCGCATCCACTATGCAGCGACGCAGCCCATCAAGGAAACTTTGAAAAGCCTGCATTCCGAGCTGACCGGGCTGGATGAAACGGCGGTTGCGACCAACCGTGCACAATACGGCGAAAACAAAATCACGCGTGAAAAAAAGAAATCTCTTTTCAAGCGTTTGACAGAAGCGTTTGTAAATCCTTTTACCGGTATTTTGTTCTGCCTGGCACTGGTGTCTGGTGTCACAGATATGTTGTTTCCAATGATGCGTTTGTTTGGAAATGCACCGGAGGATTTTGACTGTCTGACGGTTGTGATCATTCTTACGATGGTCATCATTTCAGGGACGCTGCGTTTTGTACAGGAGTCCCGCAGTGGAAATGCGGCAGAAAAGCTGCTTGCCATGATCACGACCACCTGCACCGTGGACAGAAAGGAGCAGGCAAAGCAGGAAATCCCGCTGGATGCTGCAGTCGTGGGGGATATCGTTCATCTGTCCGCAGGTGATATGATTCCTGCGGATGTTCGAATCCTGGAAGCGAAGGATTTGTTTATCAGCCAGTCATCTCTGACAGGAGAGAGCGAACCTGTTGAAAAACTGGCAAATATAAGCGAGCCATATGATTCCATCACAGATTATCAAAACATTGCGTTTATGGGCAGCAATGTGATCTCTGGCAGCGCGACGGCGGTTATTGTATGTACGGGGGATCACACATTGTTTGGAGCCATGGCTTCTGCCGTGGCAGGCGAGGCGGTGGAAACCAGTTTCACCAAAGGAGTCAATGCGGTATCCTGGGTGCTGATTCGATTTATGCTGGTCATGGTGCCGGTGGTACTCTTTATCAACGGTTTTACCAAAGGGGATTGGCTGCAGGCGTTTTTATTTGCAATCTCTATTGCGGTCGGACTGACCCCGGAAATGCTGCCGATGATTGTCACAACCTGTCTTGCCAAGGGTGCGGTTGCCATGAGCAGAAAAAAGACCATTGTAAAAAATCTCAATTCTATTCAGAATTTTGGTGCGATTGACATTCTCTGCACGGACAAAACGGGGACCCTTACTCAGGACCAGGTAGTGCTGGAATATCACCTGGATGTGAACGGAAACGAGGATGTGCGGGTGCTCCGCCATGCCTACCTGAACAGCTATTTTCAAACCGGATATAAAAATCTGATGGATCTGGCTATTATTCGCAAAACAGAAGAGGAAGAGGCAGAAGATCCACAGCTGATCGATCTGTCCGAACATTATATTAAGGTGGATGAGATCCCCTTTGATTTTACCCGTCGTCGTCTGTCCACCGTGGTTCAGGATAAAAATGGAAAAACGCAGATCGTGACCAAGGGCGCGGTGGAAGAGATGCTCTCCATCTGTACCTATGCCGAGATGGATGGAGACGTACAGCCGCTGACTGAAGAACTGCGCTGTAATATTTTGAAAACAGTGGATGATTTAAATGAGGACGGTATGCGTGTCATTGCCATTGCGCAAAAGAGCAACCCGTCCCCGGTGGGAGCATTTGGAGCCAAAGATGAATGTGACATGGTGCTGATTGGTTATCTGGCATTTCTTGATCCACCGAAGGAGTCTACCGCAAATGCAATTAAAGCCCTGAAAGCGCATGGTGTCACCACAAAAATCCTGACGGGCGATAACGATAAAGTCACTCGCACTATCTGCAAACAGGTGGGGCTAAAAGTGCGGAATATGCTGCTGGGAACCGACCTTGACTGCATGACAGATGAGGAATTGGCAAAAGCGGCAGAAGTCACGGATGTGTTTGCTAAATTGACGCCGGGACAGAAATCTCGTGTGGTGACGATCCTGCGTGGTGCCGGGCATACGGTTGGATATATGGGGGATGGCATCAATGATGCTGCGGCTATGAAGGCAGCAGACATCGGAATTTCCGTAGATACGGCTGTGGATGTTGCAAAGGAATCAGCAGATATTATTCTGCTGGAAAAAGATCTAATGGTGCTGGAAGAGGGAATTATTGAAGGTCGGAAAACCTATGCCAATATGATAAAGTACATCAAGATGACCGCTTCTTCTAACTTTGGAAATATGTTCTCCGTGCTGGTATCTTCTGCGCTGCTGCCGTTTCTGCCTATGGAGAGCATTCACCTGATTTTGTTGAATTTGATTTACGACTTAAGCTGTACGGCTATTCCCTGGGATAATGTGGATGAGGATTTTATTGCGGTTCCACGAAAGTGGGATGCGTCCTCTGTCGGCAGTTTTATGATCTGGATTGGACCGACCAGTTCGATCTTCGATTTCACCACCTACATTTTTATGTATTTTGTATTCTGCCCTTTGTTTGTTTCCGGCGGCGTGCTGTACAATGATCTTGCAAATCATTTCAGTGGAGCGGAACTTGCACGGATGCAGACCACTTATATCGCAATGTTTCAGGCGGGCTGGTTTGTGGAATCTATGTGGAGCCAGACACTGGTCATTCACATGATCCGTACAAAAAAACTGCCATTCCTCCAGAGCCATGCGTCAGCGCCGTTGACGCTGCTGACCTGCTCAGGAATCGCACTGCTGACCATCATTCCGTTTACTGGTTTGGGCAGATTATTAGGATTTGTGGCACTTCCGGCGACCTACTTTGTCTATCTGATTCCGTGTATCCTGCTGTATATGTGTCTTGCAACCAGCTTGAAAAAAGCGTACGTACGCCACTATGGCGAATTACTCTAAGGAGGTATGAACAATGAATTGGACAACGATCTGGATGAAACTTTTTGGAACGACACAGTTTCTCGGCCTGAACATGGGATTTTGGGCCGCGATCCTCGCGGTGGCGCTTATCGTCATTTTGATGAATGTTGTATTTTGGAAGATGAAACCGAAGGAAAAATGATAATTCTCGCTTTGTGTCGTGTTATTTTCACCTTATAAATGGTAGTCTTAATAGGAAAGGTGGGGTTGACAATGGATACAGATACCAAAAAAATCGGAGCATTTTTAAAAACACTCCGTAAGGACAGAGGATTAACACAGGAACAATTGGCAGAGATACTTTTGGTATCAGGACGAACGGTTTCCCGTTGGGAAACCGGATCGAATCTGCCGGATTTTAGTATTCTTGTCCAAATGGCAGATTATTATGATGTCGATATTAAGGAAATCATTAATGGTGAAAGGAAAGGCGAGAATATGGACAAAGAACTGAAGGAGACATTATCCAGAGTTGCAGATTACAGTAAGCTGGAAAAAGAAAAGACTGCGAAAGCCGGAAATACTGCATTTGGACTTACGTTTGGAATTTGTGCAGTAATGATTGTGATGCAGCTGATCATGACGAATAGTCTGATGGCTGTAATAGGAGAAACCGCGATATTGTTGGTCGGCGGGATCACATATATTGGAATTATGGTGTACAATGGTACATGGTCAACCGGGTCAAGAGTACACAGTACGCCGTCCAAAGATATTTTGGTAAGCGTGGTCTGTTCTGCTCTGTTTACTGTCGTATTAGCGCTCTGTTATCATCGAATGGGCGCGAAAGCGGACCTGATTGTGCATATTGCAATCCTGTTCTTTGTCGGTACTACAATATTGGGGTTCGTAACCTTGAGAATATTAGACTACTTTAATTGCAAGAGAAAAGACAACGAAGGTATCATTGCTGAGACTTCTATAGGCGAGAAAGCGGAGCCGGTGATTTTTTTCGTTGCGGATGGAAATATGCAGGCTGATATGATAATAGAAGCGTTAAAACAAAATGATATTGCGGCATATAAACAGGATATGGGGGATGCCGGGTTTGCTTCGGTACGCTATGGTATGGGGCGAGGGCACGATGATGGTGTGATGATTTTTGTTTCAAGTGAAAAAGTGAACGAAGCATTGACGGTCGTAAATGATATGGGATTGAATTAGAAGAACAGACACCAAAGGTCAGGAGGAAGATCTGGTGGAACTGAATCGCAGGAAGATGGTGGCACTCATCCCGTTTCAACTGCTTAAACTGAAAAAAATGGTAAAGAAGGGTATCACAAAAGATACGCTGAAAGCGTTGCAGAATCTGGTTGAGAATGATATACTCGGAAGTATAAAAGCAAACTTTCAGGTGGGGAATATCACAAGAGATGATGCAGATCAGTTGATAGAAATGACGAATCTTCTGTATCAGCATATCTGCGATCACTATGAAGAATTAAAGGGGGCAGGAGAGATGAAACCATTATTGGACGGGGCAATGGAACTGCCATTGGATAAATACCGGATCCAAATTGATCAGTTAGAAGCGGAAAAGGCAGAAATTGAAGCGAAAAATGCGAAGATTAAAGCGGAAAAGCTCAGACTTGAGGAGGAAAACAAAGAACTAAGGGAACAAATCGAGAAGTTGAAAAAGTAAATTAACAGAAGTCGGTGATTATGTAATAGAATAAAAAACAGTTAGCAGAGGTCAGGTGGCATATCACAATCTGTCAAGGATTGCTCCTGTCCTCTTTCTTTGTTGTAGGTTGCTGATCATTCTTTTGTCTTTTTTGGATTTGCAATAGATCTTTAACCGTTGGAAATGCTGTTCATCACGCCAGAACAAAGATGAAACAGAAGGAAAATTTGCATCAAAAGGGATTGAGATTCCACGGAAAAGAGAAACAGGAAAATAAAAAACAAAATAGAAAAAAGTGATGAGGGAGAAAGTGGATGCGTAAAATCATAAAAATTTTATCAATGGTGGCAGTTTTACTGGCAGCTACATCGGGGTGCTCTCTGAATACCGGGGCCAAAGTATATGACAATGAGAAGATGATTGTCAAAAACTATGACAGCTATAATCTGATTCGGTCCAAGCAGAATGTGAAAAACAATTGTATCTCCGGTTCAGCAGAATGTATGGAAGGCATGGGGACTATCTGGAAGATGGATGCTGACACACCTACAGATGTGAACATATCCTATAAAATAAAGGTCTCTTCCGGTAAAGCAAAATTAGTGTTGATTTCTCCGGACAACACCGTGACCGAACTTGCAGAATGTACACCCGAGTCGGATTCGGAGCAGAAAAAATCGGATACATTTCATGTTGATGAAGGAAAAAACCGTATAAAGCTCATCGGGGCGAAGGAAACAAAGATTGAATTTGAAATTTCTGCTGATAAAGGGAATATGAGGACTTTTAATAATTAAGGCTCAAGGGGAAAATGGGCTGATGATGTTGGACTTGACAAATAAAGACATTCGATATAAAATTACTTAGGAAACTAAGAAAGGAAGACGTTATGATTTCTCTTACACAAAGTGCCGCCAGGTATGTTAGCAAGCTTTCTAACAAGTTGCGCAGGAAGTTGGATGCATTTTCTTCACGGAAAGAGTTTAGCGGCTCGCAGGGGAGAACGCTTCACTTTTTACTTGCGCAGACAGAAGATATATTCCAAAAAGATATTGAGGAAGAGTACAGCATACGTCCGTCTACGGCAACGGAATTATTAAAGCAGATGGAAAAGAATGGGCTGATTGTTCGTGAGCCGGTAGCTTATGATAATCGCCTGAAAAAGATTGTTGTAACGAAGAAAGCCTTGTCGCATAAACGACAGGTTGTAGAGGATTTGACCACATTAGAGGAAACACTTGTGAAAGACATTCCTGAAGCAGATTTGCAAGTCTTTTTCAGGGTGATCGAGAAAATGATGGATAACTTGTCTGAATGAAAATTTAGATGTGTTATCCCCAATTTTTATTTAGATACTTAGGAAACTAACTTATAAAATGAAAGCGAGGAAAAATTAAATGAACCAAATAAACGAAACAAATGATTTTTCAACGGGGAAATTATTCCCTATGATTTTGAAGTATTCCATTCCGGCAGCGATTTCACTTCTGATCACAGCAATTTATAATATCGTCGACCGCATATTTGTAGGAAATTTTAATGGTACTTCCGCATTGGCTGGATTATCGATCTGCTTTCCCCTTTCCTATATGATGATGGCTTTCGGGCTTACCTGCAGCGCGGGCGGTTCCTCTCTGTTCAGCTTATTTGCGGGGAAAGGCAAGCAGAAAAATATGAATCGTTCCTTTGGAAATGCATTGATATTAGTCGTTATTTTTGAAATTCTGCTGTCTGTGCTTCTGCTTATTTTTGCAGATCCGATCCTCAAGATATTTGGAGTAACAGAGACGGCATACGAGTATGCGCTTGAATATTATAAGATCGTTGCATTGGGGTGTCTGTTTCAAGGGCTTACGCAGGTTTTCTGTGATTTTGTGCGTGTTTCCGGAAAGCCTGTTTGGGGTATGTGTGTCACCGGTATCGGCGCTGTGACAAACATTATCCTTGACGCTGTGTTTGTGGCAGTTCTGGACTGGGGAGTTACAGGTGCGGCCTGGGCGACTGTGATAGGACAAATCCTCTCTGCGTTATTTGGCGCATATCTCGTTTTCAAAGGTTATACAAAAGTGGAGATTGAAAGAAAAACATTTTCTTTTGATTTTGAACTTTCCAGAAAAATCGTATCCTGTGGTTTTGCTTTTTGGATTGCACAAATGGCGATGGGGCTGATCAGTCTTGTCTATAACAGTCAATTAGGCAAATATGGCTCGGATACGGCAATCAGCGTGTACGCTGTTGTTGCGAGTATTATGACATTTGTGATAATGCCTGCAAGCGGGATCAGTCAAGGTATTCAGCCTATTATTGGCAATAATTTCGGTGCGAAAAACTACAGGAGAGTTATGGCTGCATTGTATCAGGCTTCTGCTTTTTCGGTAGGCGTCACCTGTATAATCTGGCTTATTGTCATGTTCTTTCCAGAAGCGATTCTAATGGCCTTTGGTGCTACCGATGAAATGCTGGAGCTCGGGGTTACAGGACTTCGGACAAATTTTTGTATCACGCCTATCCTAGGATTTGTAATGCTTGTAACGACATTCTTCCAGTCGATTGCAAAGCCAGTCCCTTCAATCGTGATTACATTTTTAAGGCAGATTCTGTTCTTGATACCGTTTATCTACATCTTCTCTATGCTTTGGGGGATTAACGGCATTTTTGTGGCGCAGCCTGTCAGCGATGCATTGGCACTGATACTTTCGATTGTCCTTGTTTACAGGGAACAGAGACATTTATATATTATATCTCCTGTAGGTGCTAGAGATTAAGGCACAACAGCAAGGCGTGGGTCTATAAAAGGTCTGTTGCAATAAGCAGACTGTGGATAAATCTGCGGAAACTTAAAATATATTTCTCCATTACAAAATGTAAAAAATATGTTATAATCGAGGGCAGAAATTAAACGAAAGGATGGCGGACATGGCAGGCAAGGATAGGTACAAATTTGATAGCAAAATTCATGTGTATCGGGCGACCAGACGCATGACGCAGCAGGAGCTGGCAGACTTAGTGGGCGTGTCCCGCCAGACGATTATGCAGCTTGAACGGAACCGATATAATCCGTCTATGTTACTGGCATATAGTATCGCGAAGGTTTTTGATGTTACCATAGAGGATTTATTTGATTTTAAGGAGGAAGGGAAAGATGCTTGAGATGTTTCAGAATCTGATGTCCAGTAGAACTTTTTTTATAACAGGCGCACAGCTGGGAGTAGTTGTTACCGTAATATTTATTATTATGATTGTACGGAAACGAAATCGCGATGAGCGTGGATGGAAAATTTTTGGAAAAGCAAGCATTGCGGCATTCATTTGGCTTATTTTAATTATAAATGTTATTGCAAAAATCACAGGCAATGCAAGTTACCCTCATGAACAAATAGGGTATCATCAATTTGCCAATACTTTACAGTGGGTTTATGACACAACAATTCTGGTGGAAATCGTAGCTGTTTTTATAATAAGACATAGAGAGTAAAACTAGTACAGCTATTGTTGCAATTTTGAGAAAAACCGAATAGTGGAGTCTTTGTAGAAATTCAGTCGAGCCTTCCTGCAGACTGAATTTTTTTGTT
>JAQVCP010000174.1 GCA_028689735.1 Hespellia sp.
TCATGATAGGCATATCATCATAATAGCGGCGGGCGTTCCGGCAAAAATCAAAGCCGTCCATAGTAGGCATCATAATATCAACAATACAAATGTCTATCTTATTTTCATCAAGTTTTTGCAATGCATCCCGCCCATCCTTTGCCTCGCAAACATTAAATCCATCATCACTTAATATTGTGCTGACAAGTCTGCGAATATTAATATCGTCATCAACAATCATGATAGTATTCATTATAGTAGCCTCCCTTTTCCAAATATCTATTTAACATTAACATCCAAATATAAACGGAGGATAAATAAAAACGATAATAGCAGTCAAAAGCGGTGCGTTCCGGATGTGCTGTATATTCGTCAACAGCATCCTAATCATAAAGGACTAAGCTCATAATTACGGATATCAAGTTTATTAATTTGGAGACCATCCGCACAAAAATCGTGTGATGGTCTCCACTTTCTAAGATACAAATATATACTGAAACATCCTCTCGTAGATCATCTCCAGCGTTTCATCCAAAACATCTTCGTGCAGGGCCTCCTTCTGTGACACCGCAAGGGCCATGATTCTTAAGAAATTCACAAAAATCTTGTTATCCGCATCAGGATTGATTTCCTCAAAATGCGAGAACAAGAACTCAGGCATATCTGAATTTAGATCCTCTTCGATCATTCCCTGCTCCTGCATGGCAGGATAAAGCGTCTCCATATCCTCTTCTGTCAGATACTGGTAAATGCTGTCCTGATGGAAGATGATTTTCTTTAGAAACGTTTTTGCCTCCTGCTTTGTCATCTTCTCCCTGCCATTTAACAGCTGATCAAAATAATTCATCAGCTTCGCTCTTTCATATTGAATCAGCTCAATCACAAATACTTCCTTGGATGGGAAGAAGTTATAAAATGTGCTCTTCCCAATCCCCGCTGACTGCGTGATCTTTACAACTGAAGTATGCGTCAGCCCGTATTTTTTGATCAGTGGGAGTCCTGCTTCTATCATTTTCGCCTTGATATTCTGTTTTTCTTCTTCGTCAAAAACCCGTATCGGCATCTATATCCTCCAATTACCTGCGTGACTTTGCTCCTCCCATAGATGTGCATACATCCCCGCAGCTTCAAGCAGTTCCTTATGACTGCCATGTTCTATGATTCTTCCCTGATCCAGCACTACAATCTGATCTGCATTACAGATTGACTGCAGCCTATGTGCAACCACAACGACAGTCTTTTCCTCTACCAGACTGGAAATGGCGCGCTGTATGAGAACCTCATTTTCCGAATCCAATGCAGCAGTTGCCTCATCTAACAGCACGATAGGTGCGTCCTTCAAGAGTGCTCTGGCAATGGATATTCTCTGTTTTTCTCCTCCGGACAGCGTGGAGCCGCCCTCTCCCACCATTGTATCATACCCCTGCGGCAGAGACAAAATAAAATCATGGCAGGCTGCTTTTTTTGCTGCATCGATGACTTCCTCTCTGGTGGCATTGGATTTTCCCATGCGGATATTCGCCTCAATCGTATCATGGAACAGATAGACATCCTGAAATACGATTGCAACCTTTGCAAGGACCTCATCCGTTTTCATATGGGTAACCGGAATGCCCCCTATCAGCACTCTGCCCTTATCCGCATCCCAGAATCTGGCAATCAGTTTGGTGATGGTGGATTTTCCGCTTCCAGACGGGCCTACCAGTGCAGTCACCTGTTTCTCCGGAAATTGGATGGTAAGATCATGAAGTACATCCACATCCCCATATGCAAAGCTTACATGCTCCAAAGAAATCGTGCTGTCAGCGGTTCCCGCCGGACAAAATTGAGCGTCTGCGTACGCTGCAGGTTCTGGAAGCGGCTTTTCATCGAAAATCTCCCGGATCCGATCCCCGGAGCGTTTGCTTCTTGAGAAATCCGCGATAAATACAAACAGCGTGGAAACCGGTTCATAGACACTGAGTGTCATCACCATAAAAGCAATATAATAAAATGGATGAAGACTTCCCTTTGTCATCAGTATTCCACCAAGCAGCATGACAAACGCAATCCCCAGATTCAGGATAATTCTCCCAACCACACTGATGGGTGATGCCGCCCTCGTCTCAATTGCAATAGAAGATTTTCTCTGCTTTTCAAAGGACTCCTTTAATGCAGCAAAATGCTCTCCTGCCATGTTATAAGCCTTCAGAGTCTGTATTCCTTCCACATATTCCAGAATATTGGACGATACACTTTGCTGTGCCTGGGAAAGTTCCTGACTGGAAGCTTTCATTCGCCGGTAACTCATCCATGCAAATGGCAGTGCCAGTGGAATCACAAGGAACATGGCCAGCGTCATCCGGATATCAAAGACTCCAAGCATGACCGCTGACAGCAGCAGTCTGCCGATTGTAACCGTCATCTGCGGAGCGAACTGTTCTGCCAGATTTTCCACCGTGGTATAATCCCGCAGTAATACGGTAGATAAATCCCCGGCATCCCGTTTGTCAAAAAATCCCATAGGAAGGATTCTTAAGTGTT
>JAQVCP010000098.1 GCA_028689735.1 Hespellia sp.
CATTTTCGAAAAAAACAGAAGTACAGTCGCTGATTTGAAATGATGGTGCCAGCAGAAGCACCTAATCTGTCCCTATGCACTTCACCGGATAGAGTTGAATGAAAAGGCACGAAGATTCTATAGCAGAACGGGGCGGATCTACATATGATATAAATAGGAAGCAGCAGAGTGGATCCTCAATATCCATGTGACTGCATCGAATCAATCACCCGGGAGGTATAGGCATGCGTCTGTGTGAACTGCGGGAAAAAGAAGTGATTAATGTATGTGACTGCAAATGCATCGGCAGTGTGGTGGATGTCTGCTTTGATTGCTGTAATGGAGTAATTGAATCAATTATAGTACCTGGTCCGGGACACATTTGGGGTGTGTTTGGAACGGATAGTGAATACATCATTCCATTTTCCTGTATAAAACAAATTGGCGAGGACATTATACTGGTAGAAATCTGTGCAGAAAAATTTTTGCAAAAATGCTAGAAGTTGTGTATAATGGACGGTGACAAATGTCGACCATTTTGCAAGAAAGGCGGACCAATTTATGAAATGCCCTTACTGTGGTTATACAGATACAAGAGTCATTGATTCCAGACCGGCAGAAGACGGGAGTTCCATCCGCAGACGGCGTTCCTGTGACGAGTGTGGCAAGCGTTTTACAACGTATGAGAAGGTGGAGACTATTCCGCTTATCATTATAAAAAAAGACAATAACAGAGAGCAGTATGACCGGTCTAAGATAGAGGCGGGAGTCCTTCGGGCGTGTTATAAGAGACCGGTACCGGCGGAGGAGATCAAGAAAGCAATCGATGCTGTCGAGATTGAGCTTTTTAACCGGGAAGAAAAAGAGATTCCGAGCAGTGAGATTGGGGAGGTTGTCATGGACAAGCTTAAGACGCTCGACCCGGTTGCTTACGTGAGATTTGCATCAGTGTACAGGGAATTCAAAGATGTGAACACATTTATGGAAGAATTGAAGAAGATTTTAGATAAGTAGAAAATTATCCAAAGGTGTAGCGTAGGAGTGCGTTGCACTTTTATGGTTTGTAGGGGTGAAAATGAGAACATATAAATTAACCATCGCATATGATGGGACAAGATATCGCGGCTGGCAGAGACAGAACCATACAGATGCCACGATTCAGACAATTCTTGAGCGGACGCTGTGCGGAATGACCGGATATCCGGTGGAAGCCAATGGATCGGGAAGGACGGATGGCGGGGTACACGCCGGTGGACAGACGGCAAGCATCATCCTTTCCGGAATGGTAGAGATTCCACTGTTCCAGAAAGAGCTCAATGAGAAGCTTCCGGAAGATATCAAGGTTGTTGGAATGGAACTGATGAAAAATGGATTTCATGCCAGACTGCAAGCGTCTGGAAAGCGCTATGTGTATACGGTAGATACGCGGATGAAGCCAAGCGTATTTCTCCGCAGATATGCATATCACTATCCAAAGCATCTGGATATCGAAGCGATGGAAGCAGCGGCACAAATTCTGGTTGGGAAGCATGATTTTGCAGGATTTACTGATAAAAAATATCAAAAAACAACGGTCCGCACCATCCACAGTATCGAGCTGGAAGCACAGGGGAGCTTCCTTCGGATTGTTTATGAAGGAACCGGCTTTCTGTACCATATGGTAAGGATTCTCACGGGAACGCTGCTGGAAGTAGGATCAGGAGAGAGGAGCCTTCATTCTGTAGAAAGCCTGTTGGAAAACAAGCTGAGAACTGAGGCTGGTTTTCTTGCACCGGGGAAAGGCCTATGTCTTGAAAAAGTATACTATTAGTGTTAAGATACGAAAAAGAAGTGAACAAATGAAAATGGAACAATGGAGGAGACTGGATGAAATTCATTTCGTGGAATGTAAATGGAATTCGAGCCTGCGTACAAAAGGGGTTCGAAGTTTTTTTTGAAGAGGCAGATGCGGATATTTTCTGTATTCAGGAGAGTAAGATGCAGGAAGGTCAGCTGGCACTGGATTTGCCCGGTTATCACCAGTACTGGAATTATGCAGTAAAAAAGGGATATTCAGGGACTGCGATTTTTACGAAGCAGGAACCGCTTTCTGTAGCCTATGGAATCGGGATAGAAGAGCATGATCAGGAAGGCCGTGTGATTACGCTGGAGTTTGAGGAGTTCTATTTTATTACAGTCTATACTCCTAATTCACAGAATGAGCTGAAGCGTCTGGACTATAGAATGCAGTGGGAGCAGGATTTCCTTGCATATCTAAAGCAGTTGGAGAAGACAAAACCGGTGGTGTTCTGTGGAGATCTGAACGTGGCACATAAGGAGATCGACCTGAAGAATCCAAAGACTAATCGTAAGAATGCAGGCTTTACAGATGAGGAACGTCAGAAGTTCACAGAGCTTTTGGAAGCTGGATTTATTGATACGTTCCGTTATTTTTATCCAGATCAGGAAGGAATCTATTCCTGGTGGTCTTATCGGTTCAGCGCCAGAGCAAAGAACGCAGGATGGAGAATTGACTATTTCTGCGTGTCAGAGGCACTGAAGGAGAGACTGGAGGGAGCAAGGATTCTGACGGAAGTCATGGGGTCCGACCACTGTCCTATTGAATTGACGATTCAATAGGAAAATGATAAACAGAAAGTAAATGAAGATTCAGGCAGAAAGAACTGCCGGCAAGGAGAAAAAGACATGAAAATCAACAGAGAACAGATAGCAGCGGTAGCAATAGATTATCAGGAGCGTTTAATTCCTGCAATGAGAGAAAAAGAGGCATTGGTTAAAAACACCAGCATCTTAATGGAGGGGTTGCGTGTTCTTGATATTCCAATCTGTCTTACACAGCAGTATACAAAGGGACTTGGAAATACGGTGCCTGAGATTACAGAAGCAGCAGGAACATCTGAGTTCTTCGACAAAATCAGTTACAGCGCTTACGAGCACATTGAGTCATTTGTGAAGGAGAAGAGTCAGGTGATTCTCTGCGGAATGGAGTCTCATATTTGCGTATTGCAGACATTGATTGATCTGCGCGAAAGAGGTTTTGAGGTGATTCTGGTAGTTGACTGTATTGACAGCCGGAAAGAACAGGATAAAAAGTATGCGATTGAGCGTGCAAAAGCCGAGGGTGCTGTTTTGACGACTTATGAGGCACTGTTGTTTGAGCTTCTTGGCAAAGCTGGAACAGACGAAGCGAAAAAGATTCAGAAATTAATCAAGTAAATAATATTGTGGTAGAAATATATTGCAGTAGAAATACATCGCAGTAAAAACATATTGCAGTAGAAAGAAGAGAAAAGAAATGACAAAAATTGATATTATCTCCGGTTTTTTAGGAGCAGGAAAGACAACATTGATCAAAAAGCTTTTAGAAGAAGCATTCAAAGGGGAACAAGTCGTTCTGATTGAAAATGAATTCGGTGAGATCGGAATCGATGGCGGCTTTTTAAAGGATTCCGGAATTGAGATTCGAGAGATGAATTCCGGGTGTATCTGTTGTTCTCTGGTGGGTGACTTTGGTACCTCACTTCAGGAAGTTGTTGCCAAGTACCATCCAGACCGCATCCTGATTGAGCCTTCCGGCGTTGGCAAATTGTCCGATGTGATCAAGGCAATCAAGGATGTACAGAACAAAGTCGAGATTGAACTGAACAGCTTTACTACAGTAGTAGATGTGTCAAAATGCAAGCTGTATCTGAACAACTTCGGGGAATTTTTTAGTAACCAGGTAGAGTATGCCGGAGCAGTCATCCTGAGCAGAACCGACAAGACTTCCGAGGAAAAGGTGAAGACGGCTGTTGCCATGCTCCGTGAACTGAATGATAAGGCGCCAATTGTGACGACTCCGATTGCACAACTGTCAGGAGAGAAGATTCTGGAAACCATGGAACACAGCAAGTCCCTGGAGGAAGAACTGCTGGCAGAAGTTGTGTGCCCGGTGTGTGGAGAGCATCATGACCATGAGCACCATCATGACGAAGCATGTGGCTGTGGCCATGACCATCATCACGATCATGAAGAAGACCATGAAGGCCATGACCATCATCACGATCATGAAGAAGACCATGAAGGCCACGACCATCATCACGATCATGAAAACCACGAAGGCCATGAGCACCATCACGATCATGATTGCGGCTGCGGTCATGACCACAGTCATGAGGGACATCACCATGCAGATGAAGTTTTTACAAGCTGGGGAAAAGAGACCATTAAGACATATTCCAAAGAAGAAATTACAGAGATTCTGAAAACGTTGGAAGCAGATGAAAGCTTTGGAACGGTTCTCCGTGCCAAAGGTATGGTAGAAGGAACAGATGGAACCTGGATTTACTTTGACATGGTACCAGGGGAGCATGAGGTACGTGAAGGAGGAGCTGAATATACCGGAAGGCTTTGTGTAATCGGCTCTCAGATTGATGAGCATAAGCTGGAAGAACTTTTTGGATTGTAGAATCAAGAAGGAAGGTCTGAGCTGACGGAAGAATATGAGAAAGCAGCGAAGTGGATTTCAAATACCTGCTTTGGCAGAAAGAATCAATAGGAAAGACAGGATAAAAGATGGATGAAGTAAGAGTAATGGTCTATTTGATGACCGGATTTTTGGACAGTGGAAAATCTCAGTTCCTGAAATTTACACTGGAGCAGGATTATTTCAGAGAGGATGGTACGACTTTAGTAATTCTCTGTGAAGAAGGTGAGGAAGAGTACGATACCAAGCATCTGGCAGATGAATTTGACACGGTCATCGAAGCTGTGAATAAGCCGGAGGAGATGAACCCGGAATATCTTCAGCAGATGGAAGAAAAGTATCATCCGACCCGCGTAATCGTGGAATATAACGGTATGTGGAAGGTCAGCGAATTTGAGAAGATGGAGATGCCGGACGGCTGGGGAATCACTCAGAAGCTGACTACGGTAGATGCAAGTACCTTTGATATCTACATGGCGAACATGAAACCGCTGTTTGTGGAGATGGTGCGGGAAGCAGATATGGTTCTGTTTAATCGATGCACCGATATTAAGCCGCTGGCAGGTTACCGCCGAAGCGTGAAGATTGTCAGCCCGCAGGCAGAAGTGATTTTTGAGGATGATAAGGGTGAGATTGATAATATTTTTGAAAATGATGTTCCATTCGATATCAATGCGCCGATTATTAAGATTGAAAATGAAGATTACGGAATCTGGCATGTGGACATTATGGATCATCCAGACCGATATAATGGAAAAGTCGTGGAGTTTGTGGGCCGCGCAATGAAAGGGAAGGGACTTCCGTCCAATTATATTATTCCGGGGCGTATGGCTATGACCTGCTGCGCAGACGATACTACATTCATTGGATATATATGTAAGTATGAGAAGGCACAGGATTTGAAAAACGGGGAGTGGATCCGGGTGAGAGCCAAGGTTGGATTTAAGCACGTATCCATTTACCACGGAAAAGGACCGGTGCTTACAGCGATTACGCTGGAAGAAGCTGAGCCTGTCAACGAATTGGTGTACTTTAACTAGTGTACGGGATTCCAAAGGAAAGGAAAAGAGAGATGAGCAAAATTTTTGATGCCATTGCAATGGGCGAATTATTGATTGATTTTACAATGAATGGTCAGAGTGAGCAGGGGAACAATATGTTTGAGGCGTGTCCGGGAGGAGCACCGTGTAATGTTCTTGCGATATTGAACAAGCTTGGAAAGAAGACTGCATTTTATGGCAAAGTGGGAAAGGATATGTTCGGAACATTGCTTCGTGACACCTTGAGTGATGTTGGCATTGACAATTCCCACCTGCTGGAAGATAAGGAAATCAATACTACACTTGCATTTGTACACACATTTCCGGATGGGGACAGAGAGTTTTCGTTCTATAGAAAACCGGGAGCAGACATGATGCTGACGGAAGATGAGATTGATGCCGATTTTCTCACGCAGGCAAGACTGTTCCACTTTGGGACGCTTTCCATGACACATGACGGTGTACGTGCTGCGACCAAGAAGGCACTTAAGATTGCAAAAGACAATGGAATGCTCGTATCCTTTGACCCGAACCTTCGGCCACCCCTGTGGTCTTCGCTGGATCTTGCAAAGGAGCAGATGGAATATGGATTTGGCTGCTGTGACATCCTGAAAATCTCCGACAATGAGATTCAGTTTGTGTCTGGAAAGGAAGATTATGATGAAGGAATCGCGTATCTTCAGGATACCTATCATATTCCGCTGATCCTGCTGACCATGGGAAAAGACGGAAGTCGCGCATACTATAATGGAATGCGGGTAGAACGAAAGGGATTTTCCTGCAAGACGATCGAGACAACCGGCGCAGGCGATACCTTCTGTGGAAGTTCTCTGAATTATATTTTGGAGCATGATTTTGACAATCTGACGGAAGAACAGCTCGGTGAGATGCTGACCTTTGCAAATGCGGCAGCAGCACTGATCACAACGAAAAAGGGTGCGATTCGTTCCATGCCGGAAAAAGAAGAAGTATTGGAATTGATACAGGGAAAATAGTACATGATAGAATATGAGCTAATAAGGAGCAGGCGCAAAACCTTGACGATTTCCATCCAGAGTGATGGGAGTGTGCTGGTAAAGGCGCCTCTTCGTTTATCTAAAAAAGAAATTGAAGGTTTTTTGAATGAGAAGCAATCCTGGATTCAGTCAAAACAGGAAGCAGTCATCAGACGGGAAGAAAAGCATGGAGATTTGAAGCGGATTACCCGGAATATGAAACCGCATGGGAGCAATAAAAACTACAATGAAATTGCCAGGGAGACCATAGAAAAAAGGATAGCATACTATGCAGATATTGTGGAACGGCATCCGCAGAGCTTTCGTATCAAAGAACAGAAGAGCCGCTGGGGGAGCTGCAGTGCAAAAGGAAATCTTAATTTCAACTGGAGACTGATACTGATGCCCCGGGAAGTGCTGGATTACGTTGTCATACATGAGCTTTGTCATTTGAAGCATATGAATCATTCAAAAGAATTCTGGGACAGCGTGGAACAGGTCATGCCAGACTACCGGATATGGCGAAAATGGCTGAAGGAATTTTGAGTCTCTGTTTTATCCGGCAGTATAAATGAAGGGAATAATTGAGGAAAGATAGGATGATAAAAGAAACGAATTATGAATTGATTGAGAAGCTAGAGCACACACAAAGTCTGACAAAGGAAGAATTTGTGACATTGCTGTCTACCTTTGATGATGATTTGCGTAAGTTCGCTGCAAAAAAAGCAGTTGCTGTGGCAAAGAAATATTATGGAAACAAGGTCTACGTGCGGGGCCTGATTGAATTTACAAATTATTGTAAGAATGACTGCTATTATTGTGGAATCCGCTGTGGAAATCAGAATGCACAGCGCTACCGTCTTTCCAGAGAAGAAATTATGGAATGCTGTGCCAGTGGGTATGAGCTTGGCTTCCGTACTTTTGTGCTGCAGGGCGGTGAAGATTTGGCCTACACCGATGAGATCATGGTGGACTTGATTCAAACGATAAAGAGAAAGTATCCGGACTGTGCCCTGACACTTTCTATGGGAGAAAAGGCAAAAGAGACGTATCAGAAATACTACGACGCAGGTGCGGATCGTTACCTGCTGCGGCATGAAGCGGCAGATGATGAGCTGTACGGAAAGCTGCACCCGGCTGTGATGTCCGGAAAAGTGCGCCGTCAGTGCCTGCGTAATCTAAAAGAGATTGGGTTTCAGACGGGATGCGGTGGAATGGTGGGAGCACCATATCAGACGGAGGAACATCTGGCAGCGGATCTGCTTTTTGCGAAAGAACTGCAGCCGGAGATGGTGGGAATTGGTCCATTTATTCCGCATCATGATACCTGCTTCAAAGACGAAACGGCAGGTACACTGGAATTGACACTGTTTCTTCTCAGTCTTTATCGGCTGATGCTTCCGAAGGTACTTCTTCCGGCAACGACAGCACTTGGGACGATCAATCCAACGGGACGTGAGCAGGGGATTCTTTCCGGAGCGAACGTCACCATGCCAAATCTCTCTCCAGGACAGGTACGGAAAAAATATCTTCTGTATGATAATAAAATCTGTACCGGAGATGAGGCGGCGGAATGTAGAAATTGTCTGAATAACCGCATGAAAAGCATCGGGTATGAGATTGTGACTGACCGGGGAGATTATGGCGGCGGAATCAAGTAAGACTGAATAAATCAAAGAAGACACTAAAGAGCTGAATACAAAAAAATATATAATTCCAAAGATATGACCTATTGGTTCGAACTACTGCAGCACCTGGAAGAATTTTGTCAAAAGAAAAATGTAAAATTTATAAATTATTTTCATCATAAGAAATTGGTAAAAGAAAAATAACTAAAAACACTGGGATATGGGATTCAGGTCAGATGCAATAGTTCCGGCTGAATTGTTCCAAATCTCAGTGTTTTTCATGCTTTTTTCTTATTTAGCAGTAGAGGGCTTTTGCGTCGGTAATCATCTTTACTGCTTCCTTCACAATGCTCATATCGTCATCACAAAGTGGTGTTAATGGAGCTCTTACACTTCCAAGATACAGATTTTCTGTAATTTCCAGAATTTTCTTAATTACACCATACATATTGCCATGGGCAGAGCACATTTTGTAAATAATAGAGTTTACAGCATTTTGAATCTCCAGAGCTTGCTTGAGATCATTCTTTTCTGTCAGTTCTTTGATTTTCAGAATCAGTTCAGGCATAACTCCATATGTTCCTCCGATCCCGCCATCAGCACCCATGACTAAGCCACTAATCAGCTGTTCGTCAGGACCATTGAATACAATAAAGTCTTTTCCGCCTGCAGCTTTGAACATCTGGATGTCCTGTACTGGCATGGAGGAGTTCTTTACGCCTGCAACTTTGGGGTTCTCAAGCATCTTGGCAAGAAGTCCCATTGTTAATGAAGTCCCAGCCAGCTGCGGAATGTTATAGATGATAAAATCAGTATTAGGTGCAGCAGCACTGATTGAGTTCCAGTATTCTGCAATAGAATATTCTGGAAGACGGAAGTAAATGGGAGGAATACATGCAATCGCATCTACACCAAGGGATTCGGCATGTTTAGCCAGCTCCATGCTGTCTTTGGTATTGTTGCATGCAACATGTGCGATTACAATCAGTTTGCCTTTGGCCACTGCCATAACATTTTCCAGAGTGATTTTACGGTCTTCTACACTTTGGTAAATACATTCTCCGGAAGAACCACATACATAAACGCCTGTAACCCCTTTTTGGATAAAATGTTCTGTCAATTTTCTTACACGTTCCGGGCTGACTTCGCCCTTGTCGTCATAGCATGCATAAAATGCAGGGAAGATACCGTGATACTTTTCTACTGTTTTCACAATAAATAGCTCCTTTCAGAATAAAACAACATTGTGGTTAAAACGCCCTTTGATTAAAAAGGTTTGTGCCTTACACAGAAGTAATTGACTGATCCAATGCTTCTGAGAATGCCTTGGTAATTAACTGTGGCCTTGTAATAATAGATCCAACCACCACACTAAAGCAGCCAAGTTCGATGACATGTTTGGCTTTTTGCGGCGTGTCAATGTTTCCTTCTGCAATGACAGGGTGTTTTACTTTTTCTAAAATTCTTCGGATAATATAGAAGTCATCAGTTTCTATTTTCATATCCTGACTCTCTTTCGTATACCCAACCAGGGTGGTCCCAATAAAGTCAAATCCAAGTTCATCTGCATGAATCGCTTCACTGATTGTAGAACAGTCTGCCATTAAAAGCTGATGTGGGTACTTTTCTTTTATTTGAAAAAAAAGAGAGTCTAATGTAAGCCCGCCAGGTCGAGCCCGACAGGTTGCATCTAATGCAATGATTTCAGGATGCGCTTCCATTAACTCGTCTATTTCTTTCATAGTGGCGGTAATAAAAACGGGGCTATCCACAAAATCGCGTTTAATAATACCAATAACTGGAAGCGATACATTTTTTTTGATTTCGATAATGTCATCTACAGAGTTCGCACGAATTCCATGTGCACCACCCTCTTTGGCAGCTACAGCCATGCGTCCCATTATATAAGAGGAATGCAGTGGTTCATTTGGCAATGCCTGACAGGACACAATCAGATGTCCATTTAGTGTTTCAATTTGTCTGTTCATTTTATAGTCTCCTTCCGAAATAAAACATAGAAAGTATGTAAAAAATATAACTATATTATAAACGATACAAAAGTAATTTCAACAAAAAAACTTAAACGGAAAGTAGAAACAACTACATGTACAAAAAGCACAATAAAATGCGGAAGCAATCTAAGAAAATAAGCAAAACAAACAAAAAATGAGAAGAACTTTCAGAATGTGAAAAAATATTGAAAATAAATTTAATTTGAACTATAATTGGTCTCAACTCAAACCAAGGCCAAGGAAAGAAAAAGAAACCTGATAGAAAAATATTTATAAGGAAAAGGAGGAGATGAAATGACTGCAGCCACTCGTAAAAAGCCAGAAAAACAAATGATACTTGCAAAAGACACAAAATTTGCTTATGCAGTAAACCTGCCACTGATTATATACCTGATCTGTGTATTGGCAGGACCTATCATTTGGGGCGTGTCACTCAGCTTCACAAACAAAACCATCGGTGGGGGTGCTGATTTTATTGGCTTAGAAAATTACGCCAAGCTGCTGATTGACAAGGAATATCTCAGATCTATCTTAAACACATTGGGATTCACATTTTTCTCTATTATAGGAAAGCTGATTTTTGGAATTCTCATGGCGCTCGCATTAAATATGGAATTTAGAGGACGTAATATTGTCAGAGCATTACTTTTAATCCCGTGGACACTTCCTAATATCGTAGCAGTTTTAAACTGGAGATGGATTTTTTCATCAACAGGAGGAATTGCCAACCATCTGTTAAAGCTCATGCATTTGATTGACAAAGATCTTGTGTGGTTTGGTTCAGCCACCCTGGCAATGCTTACTATAATAGTAGCAAATGTGTGGAGGGGAACTCCGTTCTTTGGAATTTCCATATTAGCGAAGCTGCAGACCATTCC
>JAQVCP010000099.1 GCA_028689735.1 Hespellia sp.
CTACGAGGATAATTCCAACCAGATTATTTTGGATGAGGTACTTAGTCGGTTCGTGTCACTGCCAAATGTACTGATTACTTCTCACCAGGCGTTTCTTACAAAGGAGGCTCTGGAGAATATCGCAGAGGCAACCTTGAAAAATGTGGATGCTTATTTTTCGGGGAAGGAGCTGGAAAATGAGGTTTGTTATCATTGCCTGGAGAATCCGAAGGAATGCAGGCATGTGAAGACCGGGCGTTGTTTTTAAAATATTCTTTGTTCAAAAAAGTGACAAGTGATGGTTTCTCATTTGGGATCCACGATTCAATATTTTTTTAAATCATAGTCTAATTAATTACACATTGAGAGGAGCAGGCAGTACATTGCAGGCTCCTTTTTTGGTGCGGATATATAGTTCAAATTCAATTGTATTGTTTCGAGGACAATGTTTTTATTTATCAGCAAAATATAATAATTTTTCTGCGGTGAGAAGGTCGAGGGCAAGTACGTTGATGTATCCGGCTTTCAGGCAGCCAATCAGCGCTGGAATCTTCTCTTCGTTTGTTACACACATAAAGGAGTGACGGGCATTTTTCAGGGACTCAAGTTGAATGCTGATAGTTCGAGCTTCGAAATCCAGGTCAATGATTTTACCATCTTTATCAATAAAGTGACAGCAGATACAACCAACAGCACCTTTTCGCTGCATGTCATGAAGCTGTCCGACAGAAACATAACCGGATAAGCATAAACAATTATTACTGGTTAGTGTTCCAATATTGGGGAAGGCAATGTCGATGTTATTTACCTCTTCCATCACTTTACTTATTTTGGAGTCGTGTAATAGAAGGTCAACAATAATGGGATTTTCGACAATGACTGGACAGGGTAGTGTTTTTAATTGAGTGATGTCCAGTTTGCTTGCAAAACGTCGAACGATTTCATGAGCAAAATTTGTGGCATCAGCATTGTCAAGGTTTCCGGTAATCTGATGAATGGAGGAATCCAGAAGAGGGACGCTTTGAATCTCACCAGCCAGTTTCAATAAAGTGTACCCCCAGGAAACTCCCATTTTATCTTTGTCCCGAAGAAAACTCTGAAAGTAAGGTGCAATCTTACTTATTGTATAATTCAAATTCATGGAGGGATCTTCATAAGGGGAATCCGAAATAATCACATCAGGAATTCCAAATTTTTCTTTGATACGAAATGAGAGCTCCTGTATATTTGATTCGCCGGGAGATTTTATCTGTATACGTACGATTCCGTCTTCTTTTGCTTTTGTCAGCAGACGTGAAACCTTTGATTTGGACAATTCAAGAGAATCAGAAATCTCGGATTGATTCATATTATCCTGATAATACATGCGGGCAACTGTGTAAATGATATCTTCGTTTTTATTCATATCATCCATCCTCTTTCTATAATAGTTCTGTTTATAACCATGTATCCCGGGTGTGCTGGGACAATTGCATAGTTCTATTTTAGAATATGAAAAAAAATGCAATATGTCAAGAAAAATGAAAAAAATCATGGCAAATATTTTAAAATATGGAATAAAATGCAATATATTGAACGGAAAAATAATTATTACATTTTGGATATTGATTAAATATCCTATTTTAACAACTGCAAAATGAAGTTAAAAGAGATGACAGAAGAAAAAGTGAAAATAAAATCACTATATTAGGCGATATTGAATAAAAAAACGACAGTAAGTTGTGTAATATGCAGATATTGAGATTGATTGACATATATTAATTGCAAAAAATGAAAATATATTCTATAATTCAATCAAGATGAAAAATAAATCATCAAAACATAGAAGATTTGGCCAAGACGAATATGTTTACATCATTTTGTTAATTGTGTCAAGTTTTAATTGAAAACTTGATATGCAGAACCCAGTCCATTTGCTAAAAGCAAATTTTAGGTGGGCTGATGTTTAAAAACAGGAGGTAAAAAATGAACAACGAGTGTTTGTTTCATGGGGCGTCATCAGAGGTGATTACACCTTTTACTCAAAAGGGAGAGATTGATTTTGAGTTGCTCAGAAAAGAAATTGATTTTTTGATTAAAAATGGAATTACAGGTGTGTTTGTAAATGGATTGGCAAGTGAAGCTTTAATGTTCTCGACAGAGCAGAGAATTGAAGCGGTAAGGACAGCGGTTAAAGCGTCAGCTGGACGGATTCCCGTTATGGGAAATCTTTTGTATAACAGTGTTGATATGGCTGTGGAATGTATGAGGGGATATGAAGAGGCGGGATGTGATGCGGTGATTATCACACCACCTACGATTTACAAATATACAACAGAAGGATTGTTTGAGTATTTTAAGAAAATCGCGATTAGAACGGAGCTGCCAGTTTATCTATACAACGCTCCGGAAACAGGAAATAAGATTCCACCGGAGGTCATCGCAAAATTGTTTGCGGAAGTACCAAATATGAGAGGATACAAGGACAGCACACAGGATATCATTCACCAGCAGACTGTGCTCAGACTGATTGGAAAAGACCGTCAATTTGATCTGATGTCAGGAAGTGACGCACAGATTGTTTCTACGTATATGATGGGCGGTGTTGGAGTCTTCTCGCTGATTACGTGTGTTTTCCCGAAACTGATTGTGGATGTATGTGAGGCGTCAGCAGCAGGAGATTGGGAGAAGGCAAGAGAATTACAGGAAAAGATTCTGCGGGTTCGTCAGGCAATGAAGGTGGGGCCATTTATGGCGGCTTATAAATATGTGGCAACGCTTGTGAATGCACCACTTGGAAAGATGAAAGAACCATTGAGTGAAGTAAGTGAGAGCGACAAGTGCAAAATACTTGAAATTTTAAAAGAACAGCAGATGATTTAATCATACTAAGGAGATAGCAAAGAAGAAGTCGGAAAGTGTATGAGAAAAAGCATAGGAAAACCGAGAAGGAGATTATAGAAAAATGAAGAAAAAAGAGTTAGCAGCAATGATGGATCATACCTTATTGAAAGCGGTGGCAACAC
Source organism: Hespellia sp. (assembly GCA_028689735.1). Taxonomy (GTDB): domain Bacteria; phylum Bacillota; class Clostridia; order Lachnospirales; family Lachnospiraceae; genus Hespellia. The sequence goes on from JAQVCP010000099.1 coordinate 2,985, forward strand.
CGACACAAATCAAAAAAATCTGTGAGGAAGCGAAAATGATTGGAGCAGCCTCCGTATGTGTGAATCCATGCAATGTCAGATTGGTGAGTGAGGAATTGAAAGACAGTGATGTTGAGGTGTGCACAGTCATTGGATTCCCCCTTGGAGCAAACACTTCGGCGGTCAAAGCCTTTGAAACAAAGGATGCCATTCAAAATGGAGCGCAGGAAGTAGATATGGTGATCAACATCGGAGCTTTGCTTGCAGGCGATACCGAATTGGTTTATCAGGATATCAAACAGGTGGCAGATGCAGCGGAGGGAACAACCGTAAAGGTGATCATCGAGACTTGTTACCTGAATGATGAGCAGAAGAAACAGGCCTGTACGGCAGCACTGAAGGCGGGAGCAGATTTCGTGAAGACTTCGACCGGATTTGGAACCGGAGGGGCAACAAAAGCGGATGTAGCACTGATGAGAGCTGTGGTTGGAGATAAGATGAAGGTGAAAGCCTCTGGTGGAATGCATACTTACGAAGAGGCTATGGCAGTTGTGGATGCATCGGCAGACAGACTGGGAGTGTCAGCGAGTCTCGCAATTTTAGCAGGAGCGGAGGACGCATAACACCAGACACAATTTGGGGACAAAGAACGCAGATGAGGAGAACGAAGAAATGTTTGACATTGTGATTGCGGATGGAATCATCATCTCGGGGCATAATCGCTACAGACCCTGTGTCGGAACGATTGGAATCAGGGATGGAAAAATTGTTTACGTGGGGGAGAAAAGTTATTCGAAAGCTGACTGTCATTCTTATATTAGTGCAGCAGGGAAGATCGTCATGCCGGGACTGGTCAACGGACACTGCCACGGCGAGATGAGCTTTGCAAAAGGATTGGGAGGCAATGCAACGCTGTGGGAGCAGATGCAGACCTTTGCGGAGAATAACTGGTTTTATGAAGCGTTGTCAGAGGAAGACAGGTTTTATGCCAGACAGTTTACCTATGCGGAGGCAGTGCTATCAGGAACAACGACGCTGCTTGAGAATATGTACTGGAGTCTGAGTGGGGAACTGTCTCAGAGAGCATTTGCCGAAACAGGACTCCGTGGAGCTCTGGCGGAGGATGTGCGATATGATTTTTACCAGTCGGACAGGTTTCTGACGGATGAGATGCTGGAGGATTTTACGGATGCCTGTGGAAAATATGATCTGATTCCATTATTTGGGACCCTGCCGGAGGAAGAGTTTACGGAAAAACGTTTGCGGGAAGTGAAACGGCTTACGGAGAAAGGAAAGATTTTTTTTTCCAGCCACTTGGCAGAGACAACATGGAGACATCGCAGTGCAGTAGAAAAAATGGGAGACAGCCCGGTAAAGGTGCTAAATCGCTTTGGGCTTCTTTCAGAAAAATATATTGGATCCCACGCAGTGTATCTCGATGAGGAGGATATTGCAATCTACGCAGAAAGCGGGGCTAAAATTGTCAGCACACCCATCTGCGAGTTGAAAATCGCAGATGGTCTGGCGCCCATTCCCCAATTTGTTAAGGCTGGAATCACGATTGCGCTGGGAACAGACGGAGCGATGTGGAACAATTCTAATGATATCTTTCGCGAGATGAAATGTATGTCAGTGATCCATAATCTCCAATCGGGATCCGGCGCGGGCACATTTGCACCGGAGGACATTTTAGACATGGCAACGATAAATGGGGCGAAGCTGTTTAATATGGAAAAGAAACTGGGAACGATTGAAGAAAACAAACTTGCGGATCTAATCATTGTGGATGCAACGAAACCTCATATGAATCCATTGCGTGTGGGAGAAAGGAATAATGTGAGTTCAGCTCTTGTATATTGTGCGACGGGAGCGGATGTGACGGATGTCATAATCAATGGAAAGGAAATTGTCAGGGAAAGAGAACTTCTTACAGTGGATATTCATGAATTGCAGGAAAAGGTACAGAAAATTGCAGAAAGAGTAATTAAATAGGAGGATATTATGAAAAAAAGAGTGATTAGTATAATGTTGTCGGCATGTATGATCTTGGCATTGGCAGGATGTGGAGCCAGTGGTGGCAGTGAGAAAGAGGAAGGCAGTTCCCAAAAAAGCGGTGGTCTTAAGGTAGCATTAATTGGAAACCAGAGATTTGGCGATAATGGACCAATGGATGATATGGCATCCGGCGCAGACAGAGCAGCAGAAGATTTTGGAATCGACCTGAAGAAAATTGAATCAGAACCGGCATCTTTCGAGGAGGATATTCGTGCAATGTCAGAAGAGGGATATGATTTAATCATCACGACATTCAATTACATGTCTGATGCAACTGCATTGGTTGCGCAGGAATTTCCGGATACCAAATATGCGGCAATTTTCCAGGAGCTGAACAGTGAAGGGGAGGTCCCGATTGATAACCTGTGGGATGCAGTATTCCGTGGCCAGACAACATTCTACGTAGATGGATATATGGCTGGACTGGCTACAAAAACAAATCGGGTAGGATTTATTGTCGGCGGAGAAGAGCCGGGACCAAATGCTGAGGCAAACGGATTTATGAGAGGTGTACGTGCTGCAAATCCGAATGCGGAAGTGGAATTCTCATATGCGAGTTATGAGGACAGTGCTAAGGCGAAAGAGATTGCACTGGCCATGATTGATAAAGGCTGCGACATCATCCAGGGCGATTGTGCGGCACCAGATGCAGGAATCATTGAGGCATCAAACGAAAGTGGAAAAGATGTTTTTGTCCTAAGTTGTATCATGGATTTTTCAAAGGACAGTAAGAACTTTGTAGGAACCATCAAGATGAATTACGGACAGGCTGTATATGACGCAATCCAGTCAGCGGTGGATGGAAAATTTGAAGGTGGTAAGCAGGGAGTGCGTGATATCACCAACGAGGGGTATTATCTGGACTGGGAAATTTATGAGAGCTTTGCGGATAGAACGGATAACCAGGAATATGCAGAGGCATTTAAAACCGCAATTGAAAAAGGAAAAGAGATTGAAAAACAGATTGTTGACGGAGATATGGAAGTAGAATTTGATCCGACAGCACCAGACTGGAACCGAATCAAGGCAGAATAGAAAAAGGAGGATAATTAGATGAATGAAACAGGAAGTAAAGCGACAGCTCCAACCGTGAGTGGGAAAGTATATCATCTCCGACTGGGAAAAGGTGAAATTCCTCCATATGTTCTGCTTCCGGGAGATCAGGGCGTAACCTACAACGTGCTCAATGTATGGAAGAACGTAAAGGAACTTGCCTACAATCGCGAGTACAGAACAGTTCTGGGTGATTATAAGGGAGTGTCGATTGCCATGACATCTACAGGAATCGGTGACCAGCCGGCGGAAATCTGCCTCAATGAACTGAAAAAGGTAGGCGCACATACCTGCATCAAGATCGGAACAGTGGAGGCAATCCGGGAAGATCTGGAACTTGGAGATATCATCATTCCGGTTGCGTGTATGCGAAAAGGCGGTGCGGTGACACACTATGTGAAAGCTGAGTTCCCGGCTGTCCCGGATATTCATATGACAAAGGCACTTATAGAAGCGTGTGAAAATCTGGGGTATCAATATACTCTTGGTGTGATTGGCACCATCAGTTCTTACTATATCGGGCAGGGGCGCCCTATTGATGATGATCCATCTAGCTATTACCCGCCACAGAGTGAGAATCTGATCGAGCGGATGAGGAATGCAAAAGTGCTTGGAATCGACACAGAAACTGCCGGGGAACTGATCATAGGTTATCTAAATAAAATCAGAATGGGCGCGATACTTTCCGTTCATGCAAATCGTATGACAGGTGAGTGGGGAGATAATGGCGGTGAGGAGAAGACATGCCGGATTGCAAGTGAGGCCATTCGTATTTTAAAAGAGCAGGATGAACAGCAGAAGAAATAGAAAAGAACAGGAGAGAAAAAAGAATGAAAGATATAAATCAGGTACTTAATCCAAAGACAGAAGATGGTCGTTCCTATTATCTGCATTTGAAAAAGGGCGATATGCCCGGATATGTAATTATTCCTGGCTCACCTGAGAGAACTTCCAAGATTGCTGCGAATTGGGAACACGTGGAGGATGTGGCACACAATCGGCATTACATTTCCAAAAAAGGTATTTATAACGGCATGGAGCAGGGGACAACGTCCACCGGTATCGGTGCACTCAGTGCGGAAATCTGTATCAATGAGCTGAAGAAATCAGGGGTACATACCGTTCTGCGTGTGGGTTCTACAGGTTGTATTGACGAAAATTTTGAGAATGGAGATTTGCTGATTCCTGTTTCCTGCATTTCGAGAGACGGCTCATCGGAATGCTACATAGATTCAGAATATCCGTCTTTTGCAGATCCCATCATGGTCATGGCTCTGTGTGAGGCGTGTGAACGTCTGGGATACAGATATGGTCTTGCGCTGGAATATACGGCCGGGTCTTTCTATCTCGGGCAAGGCCGTCCTCTGGGGGAGGAGGAAGACAGTTACTGGCCATCCTGGGCTTCCGACATTCTGCCGGATATTGAGCAGATGGGGATAAAGGTGCTGGAAATGGATACGGCCGGACAGTTTGTAATCGGCTATCTGCAGGGAATGCGGATTGCGGCGATTTTATCTGTGGTAGCAGCGCGGAAGAAAAATAATTTTGCGTACAATAATGGAGAAGAAAAAGCCTGCCTTGCAGCATCGGAAGCTTTAAAAATTTTGAAAGAGTGGGATGAGCAGGGGAAATTCGGAGGAAATAAGAATGGCATTCGCAATTGAACTTCTTAATATTACAAAGGGATTTCCAGGAGTGATTGCAAACAATGATGTCTCTGTCCATATAAAGGAAGGTGAGATACATGGTCTGCTCGGTGAAAATGGTGCCGGGAAATCCACGATTATGAATATATTGTATGGCATGTCAAAACCGGATGAAGGGAAAATCTGTCTGTTCGGGCAAGCGGTGGAATTTCAATCACCTATGGATGCGATACGGCAGGGAATCGGAATGGTGCATCAGCATTTTATGCTGATGCCAGATGAGACAGTTCTGCGCAATATCATTCTTGGGTGGACCCCGAAAAAGGGAATCTGCATTGACGAAAAAAGAGCAGTCGCGGAAATTAATGACATTATGGAACAGTATGGGCTGAAGGTGAATTTGAAGGCGAAGATCAATCAGATTTCGGTCGGAGAGAAGCAGCGTGTAGAGATCATCAAGGCACTGTACCGGAAGGTAAAGATTTTGATTCTCGATGAACCTACCGCTGTACTGACACCGGCAGAAACGGATTCCCTGCTGGATATCATGCGCAGGTTGAAAGAGCAGGGATGTACCCTGATCTTCATCACACATAAACTGCGGGAGGTCATGGATGTGACAGACAATGTGACTGTCATGCGAAAAGGTGTGGTGACAGGTTTCGGACCAACCTCTGAGATGGACATTACAAAGCTGTCCAGATTGATTGTCGGAAAAGAAGTCAGTACGAAGATCCCTATGGAGAAATTTCATCCGGGCGACAAAAAGGTTCTGGAGATGAAACATGTCAGTACAGCCAGACGGCCTGGCAGAATGCCGCTGAAAGATGTGTCACTGGTAATTAATGAAGGTGAGATTGTAGGCGTGGCAGGCGTGGATGGCAATGGACAGACTGATTTGGGTGAGGTGATTGCGGGACTGATTCCGGCAGAAAGCGGAGCGGTTTTCCTGGATGAAAAAGATGTTACCCGCGATTCTATCCGGAAAAGAAGAAAGAAGGGACTGTCTCATGTCCCGGAAGATAGGCTGAAGACCGGTGCAGCAAGAGACTGTACAATCAGTGAAAATCTTATGCTGAATATGTATAATGAGAAACCATATTCAAACAAATCTGTTATGAATCAGAAAGAGGTTTTACAGACTTCGGAAGAGCTCTGTGAAAAATATCTGGTGAAAACTCCGGATTCCAATTATACTATTGGGACGCTGTCAGGAGGAAACATGCAGAAGGTAGTGGTGGCAAGGGAATTTTCGTCCTCTCCGCGGCTGTTAATTGCAGCACAGCCTACCAGAGGTGTCGATATCGGTGCTACACAATATATCCGCACAAAAATAGCGGAGCTTAGGGACTCGGGCAAAGGGATTCTTCTGATTTCAGCGGAGCTGGAAGAGGTAATGGCGATGTCTGATAAAATTGTCGTGATATATGAAGGTGAAATCGTTGCGCAGTTTAAACGAGGCGAAGCAGATGAATATGAAATCGGGGAATATATGCTCGGCAGTAAACGTCAGGAGGTACTATATGGAAACTAATATATGGCGTAAACGCGTGAATGGGGCAGTCCGGGCAATCAGTCGGCAATTGTGCATGCTGGTAGTTGCCATTGTAATCATCATGGTGTTTTTGGCAGTTTCAGGATACAGTCCGTTTACGGTACTGAAAGGGCTGGGCAGAGCATTTTCCCAGGATCTGTCAGGTACGATTCGTTGGTCAACACCTATGATTTTAGCGGGGATTGCAATCTGCATTCCGTTTAAAGCACAGGTCTTTAACCTGGGAGTTGACGGACAGATCTATCTGGGAGCAATTGCTGCAACGTGGGTGGCACTTGCACTTCCCGAAAATAGTCCTCCGGCTGCGCTTATTCTGGTCTTTCTAGCAGCAGCCATCGCGGGCGCAGTTTTTGCGCTGATACCGGCAGTCCTGAATGTCTACTGCAGTACGGATATCATTGTGACCACGTTGCTGCTGAACTTTGTGGGCCAGTTTCTGACAGAATTTATGGCATCGGAGGTTATGCGTGATCCAGAAAAACTGACTCAGGTAAATGCAAGTAAAACGCTTCCACAGAATTTGTGGTTACCCAAGCTTTCGGCCTTTGGGAACTCCTCTGCAAATGTGGGAATCTATATTGCGGTTGCTGTTGCACTACTTGCGGCCTTTTTGTTTTTTAAAACAACGCATGGATATGAAATCAAAGTCGTGGGCTCAAATGCCAACTTTGCAAGATATGGAGGAATTCGTTCCAGCAGAGTGATTCTGAAGGTTATGGCTCTGAGCGGGGCTGTGTCTGGCATCATCGGGGCAATCGAGGTCACTGCAACACAGCACAGACTGATTGCATCCTTTAACCCGGGAATCGGGTTTGATGGAATCGTAGTGTCCCTGCTTGCCAACAACAATCCACTCGGTGTGCTGATTTCCGGCTTCTTCTTTGGCGGGCTGTCAAATGGTGGAAACGTCATGGAACGGGTTACTGATGTGCCGCATATTGTCACTCAGATTGTGATGGCAATCATCATTCTGACAATCAGTGCAAACATCACACTTAAGCATTTGAAGAGAAAGAAGGAGGCTGGAAGTAAATGAGTGTATTATTAAATGTAAGTGTCTGGGCCTCCGCAGTGCGTGGAGCAACGCCGATTCTTCTGGCTGCATTCGGCTGTCTGCTCTGTGCAAAAGCGGGAATTACCAATCTTGCAATTGATGGATTTATAACAGTGGGGTGCTTTATCAGTGTTGCTGTCGTAAGAATTACGGGAGGGAATGTGTGGCTTGGTATGCTAGGCGGTATGATTGGGACGGCAGTATATAGCCTGATCTTTGGATTATCAATCATTAAATTTAAGTCAAATCACATTATCACAAGTATTGCGATGAATCTGCTTAGTACCGGAATCACAGAATTTCTAATGGCACCTGTTTTTAAATCACAGGGGCTGTATCGACTGGAAACTATTAAGAAAATTGCGCCGGTTCATTTTGATTTTCTAAATCACATTCCGGTGCTGAATGTACTGGTAAATGATCAGAGTATTATTGTTCTGATTACGCTGTTGTTCATTTTTGTCCTGTGGTTTGTTTTGAAAAAGACGAGCTATGGATTGAATGTCATAGCAATCG
>JAQVCP010000017.1 GCA_028689735.1 Hespellia sp.
GCGATCAAGACCTATCATCAGATGCGTGGGCTGAACGATGCCCGGCAGATATCAGATACGTTACTGGAAAAGATAACCGGAGAAATTGAAGGTGCCTGGCCAACTCTGGAACAGAAGGAAGGCGAAGCGGATTCGGAGGAATCCTTACATATCTATGAGTCGGGAAAGATTATCCAGCTTCGAGACCGAACTGGAAGCATGATCGCAATGACTGCATCCGACAATGGAGGAGGAATTTTGAATCGAACGGTAGAAAAAACAGAGTATGCGGAAAATCAGTTACTGATTTACTATTATCAGTTGAACAACAAGGATAATGGCGGTATCCGCTACGAAGCTGTTGACTGGACCTATGACGCTCCGGCAAGCCTTGGCTATCAGATTGACAGTCTGACATTTTCTCAGGCAGACCCGACAGGGGAGACATATCCTAAGAATGTAATTAAGGTTGTGCTTACGGTTAAGAGTGATCGTTATGGAAGCTTTACCGCAACGAGATATGTGGAAATGTATAACTTTAAGACAGACCAGGATTTTGACAAAATTAAAGATGAAGGGAATTCTTCCGGCGGTGGTTCCGAGGGCGGTGAGTCTGGTGGTGGAAATGACACTGGATTAGATTTTGTAGTTGATAACGTGACATTTTCAGCAAGAGCAGATGCTACGGCTTTATATGATGCAGCGGCAGAGGAATATGCGAAGAAAAATCCGACTGCTCCACCTCTTGAAGGATATACAATTTCAGCAAATGGATATTATAAAAATGGAGATTCCTATTATTATGCAACAAGCGGAGCATGGTATAATGCATCAACAAAACAAATTGGAGCATTTAGCGTTAAAATTAATCAAAACAAACAGATAAAGGAATTTAATGATTTAATAGTGATTGAGGGAGATTCGATACAATGGAAGGAAAAACCAGATGTTGGCGATGTGATAGCGTATAATAATAATTATTATCTAGTGATAGGCGGTGGCATTAGTCAATGGGTTAAGCCGGACAGAGACAACAATTGTGTAGTTATTAAAAAGAAACAACAGTCTTGAAAATTGATTTCAACAAAACATGTACTAGAACTGACAAATCTCATCATGCTACTATTAGATTTACCATCTTAGAAAAAGTAAAAGAACTGTTGTCCGACAGGTGGAGCTACATTATGATAGCTCATGGAAATGGGGTCATCGATATTGATATCCTGAAAATAGTTGTAAGAGATTGCAGTAAACAATTGTATAAAAATCAGAAACCTATCAATTGACAGACAATTTAAAAATATATTACAAAATAACGAAAAACTAATTGACAAAATCTAAACTGAGTGATAATATAATCTTAACAAAAGAGAAACAGAAAAGTACAAAAGAAGGAATTTAATTCATGAGTAGGGCACTTGTGAATGAAATAAAAATAAAAAAGAAAGAGAGGGAAAGACCACCAGGATCATCAAGTAATGATTAAAAAAACCTACAATGCAAAGTAGGTAAAGAAAAAAACCATTTTAAAGAATCAAGTATGATACAAAAATCCACGGATTGTGTAATCCAATAAGAGAATAAGGATTTAGCAGTAATGATCATAAGAAGATTCGAGAAAGAGGTCATAAGAATGATAGAAATATCAAAGTAAGATGGGTGTTAATCGTATGACGAGATTAACGCCCATCTTTCATGTTTAATACAGCGCAGAGAATGGTTTCCGTTGGCGGCATTCTGGAATCAAACGAATACTCCGAAAGGAGTTTTTTTATTGCAAATTATTTCCAAGAGGGAATAACTATGATAAAATAAGGAGAAATAGGGGTGGTTTTACAGAAATGAGGTGAGTGTTTGGCGAGAAGTTACAATCAGAAAATCAAGATCTTATATCTGATGAAGCTGTTTTTGTCGGAGACAGATGAGACACATTCGTTGAACAGAAAGGCTCTGGAGGAGAAACTGGCGAATTATGGAGTCAGTGTGGAGAGAAAGAGTCTGTACAATGATATTGAGACATTGAAATTATTTGGCATGGATATTGAGTACCGGAAGGAACAGCCGGAAGGGTACTATCTGGCAAGTCATGAATTTGAACTGCCGGAGTTAAAGCTTCTTGTGGATGCGGTGCAGTCTTCAAAATTTATTACAGAAAGAAAGTCAACTGAACTGATTAAGAAAATCGAAGGACTGGCGAGCAGATTCGAGGCTTCACAGCTTCAGCGTCAGGTTTATGTGGCTAACAGAATCAAGGCAATGAATGAGAGCATTTATTATAACGTGGATAAGCTGCACTCAGCCATAGCGTCTAATCAGCAGATTACATTTCAATATTACGAGTGGACGGCGGATAAGCAGTTGAAGCCACGCAGGAATGGTGCGATTTATCAAATCAGTCCCTGGGGAATGACTTGGGACGATGAGAATTATTATCTGATAGGGTATGATGAAGAGAACAATATTCTAAAGCATTTCAGGGTGGATAAGATGCGTGATATTCAGCATATGGACGAGCCCAGGATGGGGGCGGAAGAATATGAACGATTCGATCCTGCACATTATTCTAAGATGACATTTGGGATGTATGGAGGAGTGGAACAGACCCTGCGAATCCGTTTCCCAAATCGTCTGATCGGGGTTGTAATTGATCGATTCGGCAAGGAGGTTCCGATTAGACCGGATATAGAAGGATGTTTTACAGCAAGGGTCGAAGTAGCAGTGAGCAATCAGTTTTTTGGGTGGTTAACAGGATTGGGAAAAGGCGCTATAATAGTATCACCGGATAATGTTGTGACAGAGTATCGACAGTATCTGGAAGAGATCTTAGGGGAATATAAGGTGTAAGTACAAAGGAGAATAAGGGTTATGAATGGATGGACGAATTTAATGCAGAATTCACAGGTTGAATCTGCGCTGAAGGATGCAGGAATATCAGCAGGCACGTTTACAGAGATTGGAACGATAGCAGTAGTTGCTGTCTTGGTGATTGCTGTATTACATTGCTTTTTGGGTTTAAAACTGGTGAGAGTCTGGTCAGGAATTCTGGGTCTTGCGCTGGGATTTGGAGTGGGAAGCGGTGTTGCATCGATGTTTAAACTGGAATCGATGATTACGATGATTATTGGTGTTGCAGTAGGGATCCTATTTGCGGTATTAGGTCTATGGCTGTTTAAGGTGGGAATGTTCTTTATTTGCTGGCTGCTTATTGCAGGAATAGTGATGGGTGCATTTCCAGAACTGAATGCTGTTGCGGCGGCAACAGGAATTATAACAGGCCTGATTGCAGCAATCTTAAGTGTCAAGCTGTTTGAGCCAGTCGCAATCATTGCGACATCTTTGTGGGGAGGACTGACCGCAGGTTCCGGTATTGTGTTTTTGCTGGGTTTGTCCCCGGCGTATTTAGAATATGTAATCGGAGCAGCCATTGTGGTACTTGGAATTATTGTTCAATTTGCATTGGAGTCTCACAAAAAAGTGAAGCAGCACAAAGCAAAAGCAAGTGAGATTCGAGCAAAGGAGTCTACAGAGACGGAGGTCGAGAAGGCCAGAGCTATGGTGGATCATCTGGATGATGATGACGATGATGATATCGAGATTATGGAAGAAGATTTTGAATACGATGACGAGGACTAGAGCATATTTTCAGCAAAATGATTAATGGAGAAGAGTCCTGTTTATTACTCACCTCTCTTGGTAAGATGAACTTACGAAAGAGAGGTGCTTTTTTATGTATATTAAAAAATCAGTGTTGGAGGGGATTGTTTTAGGAATTGGAAGTATCGTTTTGGTGGGACTCATCATTGTATTTGGATTTACTGAAATTGAGATTTCCACCGTTGCTTGCATGGTTTTGTGGATGGGGTGCATCGCAGCCATGAAAGGAATAGTTGCTAAAATCCAGCGTTATGGTGTATAATTATTTCATAGCATTTGCTTAATACTTTACAGCAAGGAGGCTTGCTTTATGAAAATTGATATGCACTGTCATGTAAGAGAGGGATCGATTGACAGTAAGGTGGGTATTGAAGAGTATATTACGATTCTGAAAGAACATGGTTTTGACGGTATGGTCATTACGGATCATGACACATATAATGGGTATCGTTATTGGAAGAATAATATAAAGGGAAAGACACATACAGATTTTGTGGTGCTTAAGGGTATTGAATATGATACCAGAGATGCAGGTCATATTATTGTTATCATGCCGGAGGGGGTGAAGATGCGGCTTCTGGAGATGAAAGGGATGTCACTGTCGGTGCTGATCGATCTTGTGCATCGGCATGGTGGTGTTCTGGGACCGGCACACCCATGGGGATCAAAGTACCAGAGTTATGCGAATACGAAGAGATTTTATAAGTCGCCGGAATTAATTAAGAGGTTTGACTTTATTGAAGTATTTAATTCCTGCGAATCTGAGGAATCGAATCAGGGGGCAAGGAAACTGGCGTATAAGTATGGGAAGGTTGGCACAGGGGGGAGTGATTCTCATAAGCCGGCTTGTGTGGGAAGAGGTTATACGATTCTTCCAAAGCACGTGACTTGCGAGACAGAACTGATTCAGCTGATTCAGAAGCGTGCCCCGATTGAGGCAGGCGGTATTGCCTATAAAGGGACAACCAAGGAGAAGATGGGAAAAGTCAACCAACTTCTGGTTTATTCTTTCTGGTTTTATAACAAAGCGGGAGAGCTTTGGAAGCGTTCCCGGAGAAACCGCAAGATGGACAGTGAGAATCCGATTGATCCAATCGATCCGATTGAGCTCTATTATATTGAGCAGGCGAAGAAGGAGTAAGAAGATGAGAGGAACTTTATTATTATGAATTTGTACTATTTTATGCTGTGTTTCTTTGTTTATGGTTTTCTGGGCTGGTGTACAGAGGTTGGTTACGCAGCAGTAAAGAGCGGGAGATTTGTGAACCGTGGTTTTTTGAACGGACCGATTTGTCCTATTTATGGTGTGGGGGTGAGTGTGGTCATTGCATTTCTGACTCCGTACAGGTCGAATATCCTTGTACTATATGTGCTCTCAGTGGTACTGGTTACAGTGCTGGAGGGTGTGACAGGATTTGCAATGGATAAGATTTTTCATAACAAGTGGTGGGATTATTCGAATCAGCCATTGAATATTGGCGGTTATGTATGTTTGGTTTTCTCCATTGCGTGGGGTGTTGCCTGTGTGTTCATTGTAGAGTTTTTTCACCCGGTAGTAGACCGGCTGATCAATTTTCTGCCGGAGGCTGTCGGCGTGATTTTGCTTGTTATTTTGTCAATTACACTGGTGATTGATCTGATTGTAACTTCCTCTATGATTTTCAAGATGAACAGAAGATTGGAAAGCATGGAGAAGATTGCAGCGGAGCTTAAGCAGATATCCAACCAGATTGGTGGGGAGATTTATAAAGGCGTTTCCACAACAATGGAGAGACAGGAATCTGCGGGTGAGTTTAAAACGAAGCTTCAGGAGACTACGGAGGGCATGAAGGACAGGCTCCAGGAGACTTCCGAAGGTATGCGGGACAAGCTGATGGAAACTTCAGAGAGCATGCGAGAACGGATTCAGTATTTGAAGAACTCTTATCAGGAGCTTGGTGAGACCGGGAATCGTGTTTCGAAGCGTCTTGTGAAAGCATTTCCTAAGATGCAGAACCGGAAGTCTGGAGTACAGTTTGAAGCATTTAGAACCAGGATTTATGAAAAGTGGAAGAAAAAATGAAATGAAGTGAAGCTGCCCAATCTTCACGGATAGGCAGTGGAGAATGGGAGTTCATTTTCACACGGCGCAACATATTGTTGCGCCGTTTTTCTGTGCTTTTATTCCAGGTGGATTGACAAATAAGCGGAAGTGAGCTATCATCTAAGCACTCGTCTAAGAAATTCAAGTTTATTCAATGAATCTAAAGGGAATATCTTCCCGATTATCCAAAACGAGCAAAAATTAAAGTTATAGCAGAGAGGGGGGATTGTGTATCACAATTGAAGTGGAACTTCATGCAGAAACTGTTGTTATGAGATTTATACCAAAGGAAGAAAGGAGCTTTTATGCAAAAATTTTATAAGAAGATGAGGAAAACAGTCTCTCTGGGACTTTGCTTTTCTTTAGTTTTTTGTACCATGGTTTTGGGGAAATCCTCTGTAGCCAATGCAACGGAGGAGCCGCAACAGGCGGTTGAGGATAATACGGCTGAGAAATCGATGCAGTCTGATGTGACAAGTGCATCTGAGGAGTCGATACCATCTGATAACACAAGTACCGCCAAGGGGTCAATATCATCCGATAGCACAAGTACCTCCAAGGAGTCGGAACAATCCGGTGCAGCAAGTACCGTCAAAGAGTCGGGAGGGTCAGATGATGATGATCTGGCATCAGAGAAGAGCGACCCGATTGGGGCAAAGTGGCGCGGAGAGGTGATTGGCACAGCAGTGATAGCTGGAGGGAACGAGGCGGTCAGCGTGATGTCTGCGGTAGGATCGGAATGTGTGATTACGCCGGGGGAGAGTGAAAATTATGGCAGCTGGAGCACCAATCTGTTTACGGTGGCCACTGAGACAGGAGAACATGCGGGGGTGTGTGCGGAGCCGGACAAGTCAACGCCATCAGGCACTTTTAAAGTCTCAGAGCTGAATAATCAGGAAATTAAAGCGGTCATGTATTATTACTATTCAGAGGATGCAATTCTTGTAAATGGTGAAGACAGCCACATGGCATTTGCACATGGAATCATCAGCTATATTTATTGCGAAAGTCTGACGGGACTTTCGGGAGAAAAGGCTGATTTGGTTCTCGAACGAAGAGAGATGATTCAGAATCGGTTAAACACAAATGAGAATGGAATCAATGACATTTTACGAGACTGGACGCTGTATGTGGCTTATAACGAGGATCAGGATATTGTCTGGATGGAAAATACACCTCTGCCGAAAACAGGACATCTGAATCTTTTGAAGAAATCAGAGGATACAGAGGTCACGGATGAAAATGAAAATTATATTCTGGAAGGCGCAGTATATGGCGTTTACGAGGATGAAGGCTGCACGAAACAGATCGGGAGTCTCACAACGGATGCCACCGGAAATTCCAGGGAGAATCTTGAACTTGAAGCGGGAACCTATTTTGTAAAGGAAATCACAGCTCCTAAGGGGTATCGGCTGGATGTACAGGTACATCCTGTGGAAGTTAAGGTGGAAGCACAGGCAACGGTTACGCTGAGTGATGTTCCCAATTTTGTGGATGTAAATCTTCTCGTGAAGAAGGTGGACTCGAACAAGGTAAGTGCTGGACTTTTCAATGGGCCCCAGGGAGGTGCATCCTTGGCCGGTGCAGAATTTACCATCAGGTATTATAAGGGATTGTTTGACGAAAATACAATACAAAATGCAGGAAATGCGCACAGAACATGGGTGCTGCAGACGGACGAAAAAGGCGAAATTTCATTTTCGAAAAATGCATTTGTGACAGGAGATCAATTTTATTACAACGCATCCGGGGAACCGGAGATACCTTTTGGAACAATTACCATTGAGGAGACAAAAGCACCACAGGGGTACCGTCTTCCGGAAAATTCTATTCATGTAATGCAGATTGCAGAAGGGAAGACCGTAAGTGCAGTAGAACAGTCAGAACAGGTGATCCGCGGCGGTGTGCAGATTGAAAAAAGAGATGCACAGTTGGATGTGTCCGGGGCAAGCCAGGGAGATGCAGTGCTTGGGGGTGCAGTGTTTGAAATTGTGAGCAATAGTGTTGGGTCTGTGTTGGTAGATGGAAAAGAATATCAGAAGGATCAGGTGGTGAAGGAGATTGTGACAGACACGAAGGGAATGGCGAAAACGGACGCAGAATGTCTGCCCTATGGAAACTATACGGTTCGGGAGAAGACACCGCCCACAGGATATCAGAACAGTGGAAGCAGTCTGTCTCAGACGGTTCAAATTCGTGAAAACGGGAAAATAATCCTGCTCTCCGGAACAGAAAATGCTGCAAAAAATGATGTGATCCGTGGAGGTGTGCGCGTGGAAAAGCGGGATCTGGAGCTGGATAAAAGTGAAGCAATTGGAGGCGCGGAGCATACGGCAGGTGCGACTGGAACGACTCTCGCAGGAATCGAATTTACGATTACAAACCGCAGTGAACGAAAGGTTCTGGTCAATGGAAAATCGTACCAGCCGGGAGAAGTTATGGGGAAAATCACGACCCATTGGAATCCGGAGCGAAAGGCTTACACTGCAGAGACAAAAAGCGATGCATTTCCCTATGGAACCTATGGGATTCGTGAGACACGGACAAATGAGTGTTATCTGCTGACGGATGGGACAGAGAGAATTTTTGTTATCCGGAAAAATGGAGCAGTAGTCTCAGCAGATACCGTCGGGATGGAACTTGTGTTCAAGGATCAGGTGGTGCGCGGCGATGTGGAGCTGGTGAAAATTGTAGATGGGACTTCCAAGAGACTGAGTGTGCCATTTGTATTAGAAAATGTTACGACGAAAGAGCGTCATGTCATTGTGACGGACAGAAATGGAGAGTACGCGACCAGTGCCGGATGGAACTCTCATAAGAATGATACCAATGGAAATGATGCACTGCTGAATCAGGAGAAAATCAAAAATTCTGATTTGAAGATATCGGCAGGTGTTTTTTTCTTGAAAGGTGAGAATGGAAATACGGCGAAGCCGGATGATCATCTGGGTGCGCTTCCCTATGGGGAGTACATTTTAAGTGAACTCCGGTGCGAGAATAACGAGGGGTACCAGCTGCAGAAATTCACTTTTTTCGTTTATAAAAATAACCGGGTGATTCATCTGGGAACGGTTACTGATGATGAAGAGGAGACAGAGCCACAAAAGCCGGAAATCTCTACCATCGCTTTGGACGAGGAAACGAAGAGCCACATTGTGGTGGCTGACAAAAAAGTGACGATTGTCGATACCGTTCACTGTACAGGGCTGGTACCGGGACAAACCTATACCTTGAAGGGAAGAGTGACAGATTATGATGAGGAAGGAAAAATTCTGGAAAGTGATGGACATGAGATCACAGCGGAGAACACATTCCGTGCAGAACATGCGGTGAGTGATGTGGAGGTCGCATTTACCTTTGATGCATCGAAGCTTGGCGGGAAAACTGGTGTGGTGTATGAACAGTTGTATTGCGAGGGCGAAGTGCTGGCAGTGCATGAGGACCATGGTGATACGCAGCAGACGATTCTGTTCGAGGAGCCTGAAAAGCCGGAAGAGCCGGAAAAACCAGAAGAGCCGCAGCCAGAAGAACCACAGCCAAAGCCGGAAATCCCGGAGAACATAGATAAGCTTCCCCCGGATTCGGATGCGGCAGTTGAGGTAAAGAGACCGGGAATCGTCCGCACTGGCGATTATACTCAAATTGGTATCTGGGCGGGAAGTATGGCTGTCATGATCTTTTTTGGTCTTGGCACCGTGATAACGCGAAAAAGAAGAAGATAAGAATCACATCTTTTCTTTGAGAATCATTTATGCTAAAATAAGTCTATCTTGTCTGGATGATCGGTGCGGCGAAGTGCAGCTGGCCGACATTCGGGCAGAATGAAAAAAGAGGAGGACGTCAATATGGGAATGACAATGACGCAAAAGATACTGGCGGCGCACGCAGGATTAGAATCTGTGACAGCGGGCCAGCTGATAGAAGCAAAACTTGACGTGGTCATGGCGAATGATATCACCGGACCAATGGCACTGCCGATTTTTAAACAGATGGCAGAGAATGTTTTTGATAAAGACAAAGTGATTCTGGTACCAGATCATTTTACACCGAATAAGGATATCAAGTCTGCAATCAACTCCAAGGCAATCCATGACTTTTCAAAAGAGCAGGGACTGACTTATCTGGAGCAGGGGAAGGGCGGTGTTGAGCACGCAATCTTACCTGAAAAAGGAATCGTAGTGAGCGGTGAGTGTATCATCGGTGCGGATTCTCATACTTGTACTTATGGGGCGCTGGGAGCATTCTCTACTGGCGTGGGTACTACAGACATCGCAACTGGTATGGCGACCGGAGAACTCTGGTTCAAGGTTCCGAGCGCAATTAAGTTCGTTCTGACCGGAAAGCCAAGTCCATATGTGAGTGGTAAGGATATCATCATCCATATTATCGGCAAGATCGGTGTGGATGGAGCTCTTTACAAGTCCATGGAATATGTAGGAGATGGAATTGCCAATCTGTCCATGGATGACCGTTTTACAATGGCGAACATGGCAATTGAAGCAGGCGCGAAGAATGGAATCTTTATGGTAGATGATCAGACTGTTTCTTATATGAAGGAACACTCTGCAAAGGAATTCACGGTATACGAGGCTGATGCGGATGCAGAGTACGATGAGGTCATTACCATCGATCTGGCAGAAGTTCGTCCAACGGTAGCATTTCCACATTTGCCGGGGAATGCCAGAACCATCGATGAGATAGAAGCAATGGAACCAATCAAGATTGATCAGGTTGTCATTGGTTCCTGTACCAATGGTCGTATGAGTGATATGAGAAAAGCGGCAGCAATCCTCAAGGGACATACGGTTGCAGAAGATGTCCGCGTGATGGTAGTTCCGGCGACACAGAAGATTTACAAGCAGTGTATGCAGGAAGGTCTGCTGGAGATCTTTGTAGATGCAGGATGTGCGGTCAACACACCAAGCTGTGGTCCATGTATGGGTGGACATATGGGGGTTATGGCGCCGGGTGAGAAGTGTGTCTCCACAACGAACCGTAATTTTGTAGGTAGAATGGGACACGTTGATTCCCTCATTTACCTTGCTTCTCCGGAAGTTGCAGCAGCAAGTGCAATTGCCGGATATATTGCAAATCCAGAGAAAGTAGGTGACAGATAATGAAAGCATTGGGACACGTTTTTAAATATGGCGATAATGTGGATACAGATGTTATCATTCCGGCAAGATATCTGAATTCTTTTGATCCTCAGGAGCTTGCCAGTCATGCAATGGTTGACATTGATCCTGAGTTCGCGGGAAAGGTTCAGCCCGGAGATTTAATTGTTGCAAATAAGAACTTTGGATGTGGGTCTTCCAGAGAACATGCACCGCTCTGCCTCAAGACAGCAGGTGTCAGCTGTGTGATCGCGGAGACATTTGCACGAATTTTCTACCGCAATTCGATCAACATTGGTCTTCCGATTATTGAATGTCCGGAAGCGGCAAGAGGAATCGATGCAGGCGATGAGGTAGAGGTAGACTTTGACAGTGGTAAAATTTATAACAGAACCAAGGGAACTCAGTTCCAGGGACAGGCTTTCCCGGAATTCATGCAGAATATTATCGCAGCAGAAGGTCTTGTGAATTACACGAACGCAAAAAAGAGCAAATAACAAACGTCCGGAAGCAGACCGCCTGAGAGCAGACAGTCTGTGGTGTTTGAAGGAAGAAATGAATCGATGATGAAAGGAAAGAAAAGATGAATCTATTATACAAAAGTACAAGAAATGCAGACAGAACAGTAACTGCTTCTGAGGCAATCCTGAAAGGACTGGCTGAGGATGGTGGTTTATTTATGCCGACAGCACTTCCAAAGCTTGATGTTACCTTGAGTGAGTTAAAAGGAATGTCTTACCAGGAGACTGCTTATGCAGTAATGAAGCAGTTCCTGACAGATTTTACGGAGGAGGAGCTGAAGAAGTGTATCGACCGCGCGTATGATCAGAAGTTTGACACGGAAGTGATTGCACCACTTGTAAAGGTTGGGGATACGTATCATCTGGAGCTGTTCCATGGTGCGACCATCGCATTTAAGGATATGGCACTCTCAATCCTTCCACATTTACTTACAACGGCTGCAAAGAAGAATGATGTCAAGAATGATATTGTTATTCTGACGGCAACATCAGGAGATACAGGCAAAGCAGCACTTGCAGGTTTTGCAGATGTACCGGGAACCAAGATTATCGTTTTTTATCCGAAGAATGGTGTGAGCAAGGTTCAGGAATTGCAGATGGTGACCCAGAAGGGGGAGAATACTTCGGTTGTTGCGATTCATGGGAATTTCGATCATGCGCAGACTGGTGTGAAGGAATTATTTGAAGACAAGGAGCTTGGAAAGGAGCTTGCAGATGCAGGCTATCAGTTCTCTTCAGCGAACTCTATCAATATCGGTCGTCTGGTTCCACAGGTTGTCTACTACGTGTATGCATATGCGAAGCTGTTAGAGAATGAGGAAATTGCAGAAGGCGAAGAAATTAACGTAGTCGTTCCTACTGGTAATTTTGGAAATATTCTTGCGGCATATTTTGCAAAGAATATGGGCGTTCCGATTGCGAAGCTTGTGTGTGCATCCAATGAGAATAAGGTGTTGTTCGACTTTTTTGAGACTGGAAAGTATGACCGTAACAGAGAGTTTGTTCTGACCTCTTCTCCATCCATGGATATTCTGATTTCCAGCAACTTAGAGCGTTTGATTTACCTGATTGCCGGAGCGGATGCCGAGAAGAATGCACAGTTGATGGCGGCTCTCAAGTCAGACGGAAGCTATGAGATTACACCGGAGATGAAAGCGAAGCTGGCAGATTTTGTGGGTGGATACGCAACGGAAGCTGAGACAGCAGAAGTGATTGCAGACACTTATAAGAAGACTGGTTATGTGATGGATACACACACAGCAGTTGCTGCTTATGTGGCAAAAAAATACAGAGAAGATTCCAAGGATGAGAAGAAAGTCCTGGTAGCATCCACAGCAAGCCCATACAAATTTGCAAGAAGTGTTATGACTGCAATTGATGGTAAGTATGATGCGATGGATGAGTTTGCTTTGATTGATGAGCTCGAGAAGATTTCCGGAACCAAGATCCCAAATGCAATTGAGGAAATCCGTAATGCCAACATTCTTCATACAAGAGAATGTGACGTGGATCAGATGAAGGCGACTGTAAAGGCGATTCTGAAAGGCGAGGAGTAATCTATGAGCAGTGATTTGAATGGAATGATCAGTGTGCTGATTCTGGGAT
Organism: Hespellia sp.; assembly: GCA_028689735.1. Taxonomy (GTDB): domain Bacteria; phylum Bacillota; class Clostridia; order Lachnospirales; family Lachnospiraceae; genus Hespellia. Next base: position 12,957 of record JAQVCP010000017.1, read on the forward strand.
GCGGTCTTTATATTTTATATTCATTTTATAATATGAAAAAAACAGGCGTGATCAGTGAGACGCTGCTCAGCGGAAAGAATATAGGAAAGAAGTGCAAAGATAAAGAGGGTTTTTTGAAAGAATCACTTCCTTATGTTCTGATTCTGGGAATTTTCACTGTGCTCTACGGGGCGATTGATATGGTGAACAATTTTGTGACACCGCTGGGAATGATTGATGTGATTGCTGCATTCGTATTTGTAGCGGTACTGATTTTTTACGTGCTTATCACACAAAAGTTGAAGAAAAAGTATTATTAAATAAATGCGACAGAGAAAAATCTGTCACTGAAAAAGATGCCAGCGGGGAACTGCAGGTGTCTTTTTTTTGCTCAAATTCACATAGTGAAAACCTTCCCAAAGCTTTCGGAAAGCGGACTAAAATAGTTGACTTTATTTTGTGGACATGAGATAATAAATCCAGATTTCGATTTATCGGGACCGAATAGTTGTTGACAAATGACTAAAAATTATTATGAAAGAAAGAGGGCTAATGAAAAATGGCAAATATTGATTTAAGTAAGTATGGTATTAATGGAACTACAGAAATCGTATACAATCCTTCTTTTGATGAATTATTCAAAGAAGAGACAAAACCTGAGTTAGAAGGTTTTGAAAAAGGTCAGGTAAGTGAACTGGGCGCAGTCAATGTTATGACTGGTATTTATACAGGTCGTTCACCTAAAGATAAGTTCATCGTTATGGATGAGAATTCTAAAGACACTGTATGGTGGACTTCTGACGAATACAAGAACGACAACCATCCGGCAAGTGAAGAGACTTGGGCAGCTGTTAAGAAGATCGCTTTAGAAGAACTTTCTAACAAGAAGCTTTTCGTTGTAGATGCATTCTGTGGAGCCAACGCTGACACAAGAATGGCTATCCGTTTTATTGTTGAAGTTGCTTGGCAGGCTCATTTTGTAAAGAACATGTTCATTATCCCGACAGAGGAAGAACTTAAGAACTTTGAACCGGATTTCGTTGTTTACAATGCATCGAAAGCAAAAGTTGAGAACTACAAAGAATTAGGTCTTAACTCAGAGACAGCAGTAGTATTCAACATTTCCAGCAAAGAGCAGGTTATCATTAATACATGGTACGGCGGAGAGATGAAAAAAGGTATGTTCTCTATGATGAACTACTTCCTTCCACTGAAAGGAATGGCTGCAATGCACTGTTCAGCTAATACAGATATGAATGGTGAGAACACAGCAATCTTCTTTGGTCTTTCAGGAACAGGTAAGACAACATTATCTACAGATCCTAAGCGTCTTCTGATTGGAGATGATGAGCATGGCTGGGATGATAACGGTGTATTCAACTTTGAAGGCGGATGCTACGCTAAGGTTATTAACCTTGACAAAGAATCTGAACCGGACATCTACAATGCAATCAGAAGAGATGCTCTTTTAGAGAACGTAACATTAGATGATGCAGGTAAGATTGATTTTGATGATAAGAGCGTAACAGAGAACACTCGTGTATCTTATCCAATCGATCATATTGACAATATTGTTCGTCCGATTTCTTCAGCTCCAGCAGCTAAGAACGTAATCTTCCTGTCAGCAGATGCTTTCGGAGTATTGCCACCAGTATCTATCCTGACACCAGAGCAGACAAAGTACTATTTCTTATCTGGATTTACAGCAAAGCTTGCTGGTACAGAGCGTGGAATCACAGAGCCAACACCAACATTCTCAGCTTGCTTCGGACAGGCATTCTTAGAGCTTCATCCTACAAAATATGCAGATGAGCTTGTTAAGAAGATGGAAGTAAGCGGAGCAAAAGCATACCTTGTTAACACTGGATGGAATGGTACAGGAAAACGTATCTCTATCAAAGATACTCGTGGTATCATTGATGCTATTCTTGACGGATCAATCAAGACAGCACCTACAAAGACAATTCCTTACTTTAACTTTGAGGTTCCAACAGCACTTCCAGGAGTAGATCCGGCAATCTTAGATCCTCGTGATACTTATGCGGATGCTTCTGAGTGGGAGACAAAAGCAAAAGATCTTGCAGCTCGTTTCGTTAAGAACTTTGCAAAATATGAAGGAAATGCAGAAGGTAAAGGCTTAGTTTCAGCTGGTCCTCAGGCATAATTTAAACATCAGCAGGATGCGAATTCCTGGTGTATCAAGGAAGCTCCCAAGTCCGCACACGCGGGAAGCAGGAGCTTCTTTTGTTTTTACACAGATGGTCAAGCGGATACTCAGAATCCGCTTTGCTGCTTCTTCGTAACATCTTTTGTAAGGTTAGATTGTAAAATTGCTGTAAAAATTTCCTAACAGAGATTTTATGAAAGCTATTGTAAAATCATATCCATGAGGTTATAATATAATCAAACCTGAGATGTGCGATAACTCTTGTATTTTGAACCTACATTTACTTTAAACGGGATTCTTTATATCTGTAATATGTCAAGCCTCCGTTTGCAGTGGAAGACAGAAAAACAGATGCGGTTGCCCACCTAGCTGCGGCTAGGAGTCAAAATACGGAACCGGCACCTTGGGTCTTACTAAAGATAAAGGGCAGTTACTTTCGAGTAGCTGCTTTTTTTATGCTGATAATCAGCAACTCAAGTAAATGTTTGGAATTCGTTTTGCAGTTTTCCGGTAACATTGCGCAGCTTCTATAAGGCAAGGTCTATACGGTTATACTTTTGGAAAAACCTCAAAACTTGAACAAAATGGAAGATTGTGGTATGATTCAAAATATTATGGAAATAGTCTGTTTTAGAGAGTACAGGAATGGGGAAGAATTTGATTAAGAAGTTAAATAATAAAGTAAATGAAGTGAATAAGCTTATTTTGAGAGTGGGAGAACACCACACGGGTGCATATGCAGCGCAGTCGGCCTTCTTCTTTATATTATCGCTGATTCCAATTATTTTGCTGATGCTGACGATGGTACAGTTTACGCCGGTGACAAAGGCAGATGTCATGACGGGAGTGATGAAGCTGTTTCCAAAATCGGTGAACGGAATGCTGGTGTCGATTGTGAACCAAGTATACAATACGTCAAGGACGATCATCCCGGTTACAATTATCGTAGCGTTGTGGTCAGCGGGGAAGGGTGTACTAGGGCTGACAACGGGGATGAATTGTATTTATGGCTGTCCTGAGACTAGAAATTATCTGCTTCTCCGTTTTCGGGCAACCTTTTATACGGTGCTGTTTATTGTTGTAATCGTGTTATCTTTGGTTTTATCCGTTTTTGGTAACCGAATCAGCCTTCTTGTCTATGCGCATGCAAAATTTCTGACAAAGATAACCGATTTTCTGATGGAGACGAGGACATTTTTCTCGCTGGTCGTACTGACTCTTTTCTGGGGAGTAGTTTATACTTTTTTGCCCAACAGAAAAATCAAGATGCGTACACAGTTCATCGGAGCATTCATTACTTCTTGCGGATGGCTGCTTATATCCTGGATTTTTTCTGTGTATCTGGATATTTTTACAGGATTTACAGATATGTATGGAAGTCTGACAACGATTGTACTCATTATGATGTGGCTGTATTTCTGCATGTATATTACCCTGCTTGGGAGTGAACTGAATGTTATGCTTATGGAACATCAGGAAAAAGAAGCTGATTGCGAAGTGTAAAAGCTGCTGCTTGTGCATGCTGTGCCGATAAAATGGTGTGAAGTGCGGGGAGGACGATGTCGACAAATCATATACGATGTCGGAGAAAAATGCTTGACATAAAAAGTGGATATGTTACAATTAATAGCGTAGTTTTACTTGATAAAGGCAATGACCGTGTTTAGTAGAGAATCATTTTCTGCCAGAGAGAGGAAATCACAGGCTGTAAGTTTCCTTAAGTTCAGATGGTGCTCGAAGTTCCCACGTTAGCTGTGTCTCTGAAAACAGGATTCATGATTAGGAGACAACGTAGCATGCACGTTACGCATTACTTAAGTGTCCGCACATCGTGCGGGAATTAGGGTGGTACCGCGAGTTATAGTCTCGTCCCTTGGTTGGGACGGGATTTTTTTATTGTGTAGAAAGGAGTAATTATGAAAACAAAATTAGACAGTATCAGAGCAGAAGTGGAAAAACAGATTGCTGCAGCAGATGTCCCGGAGAAATTAAATGAAGTCCGTGTCAAATTCCTCGGAAAAAAGGGGGAGCTTACTGCAGTTTTAAAAGGAATGAAGGATGTTGCGCCAACGGAGAGACCGAAGGTTGGACAGCTTGTAAATGAAACAAGAGAAGCAATTGAAGCCATGCTTGAAGAAACAAAGAAAAAAATGGAGGCAGCTGTCCGTCAGGAAAAACTGGCTGCGGAAGTGATTGACGTCACACTTCCCTCTAAAAAGAATCAGGTGGGACACCGTCATCCGAATACCATCGCACTGGAAGAAGTGGAGCGCATTTTCGTTGGTATGGGATATGAAGTGGTAGAAGGACCGGAGATTGAATATGATGAGTACAACTTTGAAAAACTCAACATTCCGGCAGATCATCCAGCAAAGGATGAACAGGATACTTTCTATATCAACAAAGACATCGTGCTTCGCACCCAGACATCCCCGGTACAGGCAAGAATGATGGAGAGCGGAAAGTTTCCAATCCGTATGCTTTCTCCGGGACGTGTATTCCGTTCCGATGAAGTGGATGCAACCCATTCACCATCCTTCCACCAGGTAGAAGGACTTGTTGTTGACAAGAATATTTCTTTTGCCGATCTGAAAGGAACTCTGGAGGTCTTCGCAAAAGAATTATTTGGAGAAGAGACAAAGACAAAGTTCAGACCACATCATTTCCCGTTTACCGAGCCAAGTGCTGAGATGGATGTAAGCTGCTTCAAGTGCGGCGGAAAAGGATGCCGTTTTTGCAAGGGAGAAGGCTGGATTGAAATCCTTGGCTGTGGTATGGTTCACCCGCATGTATTTGAAATGTGCGGCATCGATCCAAATGAATATACCGGATTTGCATTTGGTGTAGGTCTTGAACGTATCGCATTATTGAAATATGAAATTGACGATATGAGACTCTTATATGAAAATGATATTAGATTCTTAAAACAGTTTTAATACATTTCCACCTTTATGGATCAAAAAAATAAGAAAGAAGGAAAATCAAATGAATACATCCTTATCATGGATTAAGGCGTATGTCTGGGATTTAGATGTGACAGCGCAGGAATATACAGATGCAATGACACTGACAGGAACCAAGGTTGAGAGCTACACAGAGCTGGATGCCGACCTGGAGAAAATCGTCATTGGTCAGATCGAAAAGATTGAGAGACACCCAGATGCGGACAAACTGATTATCTGTCAGGTGAATATAGGAAGTGAGAGTGTACAGATTGTTACGGGTGCACCAAATGTAAAAGAAGGAGACAAAGTTCCGGTTGTTCTGGATGGCGGTCGTGTGGCAGGCGGTCATGATGGAAAGATGGCACCGGGAGGAATCAAAATCAAGAAAGGCAAGCTTCGCGGAATCGAGAGCTGTGGAATGATGTGTTCTATCGAGGAGCTTGGCTCTACAAAAGAAATGTACCCGGAGTCTCCGGAATATGGAATCTACATTTTCCCGGAGGATGCCAAAGTGGGTGCAAGTGCAATTGAGGCTCTTGGGCTTCATGATGTGATTCATGAGTATGAGATTACATCCAATCGTGTGGACTGCTACAGCGTAGTAGGAATTGCACGTGAGGCAGCAGCTACATTTCGCAAGGAATTCCATCCACCGTTTGTGAAGCAGACAGGTAATCAGGAAGATGTAAATGATTATGTGAAGGTGACGGTGAAAAACACGCAGCTTTGCCCGCGTTACTGTGCGAGAGTTGTAAAGAATATCCACATTGCTCCATCACCAAAATGGATGCAGAGAAGACTGGCTGCAGTGGGAATCCGTCCAATCAACAATCTTGTTGATATTACAAACTATGTGATGGCAGAATTTGGACAGCCGATGCATGCTTATGACCTGGATACCATTGCAGGAAAAGAGATTATCGTAGATACAGCAGCAAAGGGACAGAAGTTCGTTACTCTTGATGGGGAAGAGCGTCTTATGGACGAGGATGTTCTGATGATCAGTGATGCCGAGAAGGCAGTTGGCATCGCCGGTATCATGGGTGGAGAAAATTCCATGATTACAGATCATGTCTCTACGATGCTGTTTGAAGCAGCATGCTTTAACGGAACGAATATCCGTAAGTCCAGCAAGAAGGTTGGCCTTCGTACGGATGCTTCTGGAATTTTTGAAAAAGGCTTGGATCCGAATAATGCTGAGGCTGCAATCAACAGAGCCTGCATGCTGGTGGAAGAGATGGGTGCCGGTGAAGTAGTAGGAGGAATGGTTGATGTATATACCGGAAGAAAAGATCTGGTAAGAGTTCCATTTGATGCAGATGCAATCAACGGATTACTTGGAACAGAGATTTCTGAGGAGGATATGCTTTCTTACTTCAGAATGATTGATCTTGATTACGATGCGGAGACGAAGGAAATAATTGCACCGACATTCCGTCAGGACTTATTCTGTATCGCAGACCTTGCAGAAGAAGTGGCACGTTTCTATGGATATGATAAGATTCCGACTACCCTTCCAAGTGGTGAAGCGACAACCGGTAAGCTGACATTTAAGCTGCGTGTGGAGCAGATGGCGCGTGATATCGCAGAATTCTGCGGATTCAGCCAGGGTATGACATACTCCTTTGAGAGCCCGAAGGTGTATGATAAATTATTGATTCCAGCAGGGGATGAACTGAGAAATGCAATTCAGATCATGAACCCTCTGGGGGAAGATTTCAGCATTATGAGAACGACTTCTTTAAATGGTATGCTGACTTCACTGGCAACAAACTATAACCGTAGAAACAAAGCAGTCCGTCTGTATGAGATGGGAAACATTTACCTTCCAAAACAGATGCCGATCACAGAACTTCCAGAGGAGCGGATGCAGTTTACCCTGGGAATGTATGGAGCTGGAGATTTCTTCCATATGAAGGGTGTTGTTGAGGAGTTCTTAGAGAAGATTGGAATGACAGAGAAAGAGACGTATGATCCAAAATCCGGCAAGACATTTCTTCATCCGGGACGTCAGGCAGATATTATCTATGACGGTACGGTGATTGGATTTATGGGCGAGGTTCATCCGCAAGTGGCGGATACGTATGGAATCGGCGAGAGAGCTTATGTTGCAGTTCTTGATATGCCTGCTATTATGGATTTTGTTTCCTTCGACAGAAAGTATGAAGGAATCGCCAAGTATCCGGCTGTGACCCGTGATATCAGCATGGTCATGAAGAAAGATATTATGGTTGGTCAGGTTGAGGAAGTCATTGTACAGCGTGGTGGTAAGATCCTTGAGGATTACAGCCTGTTTGATCTTTACGAAGGTGAGCAGATTAAAGATGGACATAAGTCTGTTGCGTATAAGATTACATTTAGAGCGAAGGACAGAACATTGGAGGAGGCAGATATCACAGCTGCGATGAAGAAGATTCTGAATGGTCTGGAAGGACTTGGAATTGAACTGAGACAGTAAGATATCCGGAAAACAGATAAAAATGAGGAGAAGACAGGTGCCAGGGCGGTGCCTGTCTTTCCGACCGTATATGGAAAGGAAAGAATAGAATGAAAAGACAGGATTTTTACTTTGATTTGCCGGAGGAACTGATTGCCCAGGATCCTCTTGAGGATCGCTCCAGCTCCAGACTTCTGGTTCTGGATAAGAACACTGGTGAAGTGGAACATCATGTGTTTAAGGAGATTACCAGTTATCTAAAGGAAGGTGACTGCCTGGTAATCAACGACACAAAGGTACTCCCGGCAAGACTGATCGGTTCCAGGGTGGGAACAGATGCCAGGATAGAGGTGCTGCTTCTGAAGCGAAAGGAAAATGATATCTGGGAGACACTGGTTAAGCCGGGGAAGAAGGCGAAAGTCGGAACAAAGATCAGCTTTGGTGAAGGGCTTCTTGTGGGGGAAGTCGTGGCTGTAGTGGAGGAAGGAAACCGCCTGATACAATTTACTTACGAGGGGATTTTTGAGGAAATCCTGGATCAGCTTGGACAGATGCCTCTTCCACCGTACATTACACATCAGCTTCAGGATAAGAATCGTTACCAGACTGTTTATGCAAAACATACTGGTTCGGCTGCTGCTCCGACGGCGGGACTGCATTTTACGCCGCAGCTTCTGGAAGAAATCGAAGAAAAAGGAATTGAGATTGCAAGGGTGACACTGCACGTGGGGCTGGGTACCTTTCGTCCGGTAAAAGTGGATGACATTCTGGATCACCATATGCATTCGGAGTTCTATCAGATTGACCAGGATGCGGCGGACAAGATCAACCGTGCCAAGGAGAGTGGACACCGGGTAATCTGCGTTGGAACCACCAGCTGTCGGACCGTGGAATCAGCAGCGAAGGAAAATGGACGAATTGAGCCTTGCAGCGGCTGGACGGAGATTTTTATTTATCCGGGGTACCAGTTTAAAGTACTGGACTGCCTGATCACGAATTTCCATTTGCCGGAGTCTACGCTGATTATGCTGGTTTCGGCGCTCGCGGGAAGAGAGCATGTGCTGGAGGCCTACAGGCAGGCAGTGGAGGAGCGGTATCGATTCTTTTCATTTGGGGATGCGATGTTAATTGTATAGACTTAATCTATTTGTTATGATAAAGATGTGTTATAATTTCCTCAGGAGAAATGTTCTGTCAGAAAAAAGTTGAGGCACTTTCTCAGCAAGGTGAAAAGAGAATCTTGCATAAGTTTGAGGTGGAGGTGAACACGTGGAAATAAATAATAGCAAAAAAATTAAAATGCTGCAGGAGATACAATCGGAAATACAAAAAATTAAAAAAGAAAAATTGATCATGGAGCCTTTCGTCAAAGATATTACAGTACGTATGAGTTGGAATTCCAATTCCTTAGAAGGAAATACACTATCGCTGGATGAAACGGTAAGAGTCATTGAATATGATGAGGTGAGGAGTGGACATACTTATACGGAGTACCAGGAAGCAAAAAATGTATATCATGCAATCAAAACGATGATTCAATTTGATGAAAAACAAACGATGGATGCTGATTGGGTGAAAGGTGCCAATGGTTATATCATGGGAAACGAAGCAACATATCGAGGAATGAATCTGTATGTTGGGACGTTGACGGAAGCTGTTTACTATCCTCCAAGTTATCAAGATGTTCCAGATCTGATGCATGACTTCATTGAAAAAATGAATATCAATACGCAGAACATTGAAAGTTTGATCCATGACGTTGCATATCAACATATTCAGTTTGAAAGAATTCATCCTTTCCCAGATGGGAATGGACGTACTGGAAGAATGATTATGAATCAGCAGTTGCTTAATAATGGATTACTTCCAGCAATCATCAAAGATCAATCAAAATATCGTCAGTCATTCCGAAGATTTGATAAAAACGGAGAAGTTGCATTGATGGAAAATGTGATGATAAATGGCATATTAGAATCTTGGAAACACATGGAAAAAATTAGAAATAAATATGAAGAACGTTTTTCTCCTGAAAAGAAATAATATGAAAATAGTGGGACAAATAAGTTGACACTTTACTGAAAAATAGGTAGGATAATAAGGTATATTAGTTTTAGTCTGTGACTGGATAAAAAGGGAATGCGGTGTAAGTCCGCAGCAGCTCACTCTACTGTGAGGGATGACGAAATCTGCAACCACTATCAGAGAATCTGATGGGAAGGGCAGAAGAGTAGGTTTTAGTCCTAAGCCAGGATACCTGCCAATACACAGATGTGAAATCTTTCGGTGAGGGTAAGAGGCACACGAGGAATACAAACTTATTTTAAACGGAATGAATTCTTTTTGTGACCGTGGATCCGGGAAGGGTGAGAACCCTTTTCGGGTATATTAAAAGACTGCCGAAAGGTGGTCTTATTTGTTATGCGGGAAAGATCTGCGAATCATCCAAGACTGCAGCATCTGTGAGGAAAACGAGATCTGCACTGGATCATTGCAAAAGTTAGGGGGAATGGTGATGGCTGACAGCAGACGGCTGGAGGATTATTATATCTATAAGAACCATAAAAAGCTTCAGTATGGTTATACCACTGGAACCTGCAGTGCGGCGGCGGCAAAAGCGGCGGCAGAGATGCTGTTTGGAGGAAGGCAGCTTGCAAAGGTTGAGATTACAGTTCCCTTTGGTATTGATCTGGAGCTGGAAATCTGTGAGACACAGATCAGGGAAGATGGAGTGACCTGTGCAGTCAAAAAGTATGCAGGCGATGATCCGGATGTGACGAATGGGGTACTTGTCTATGCCACTGTGACAAGACAACAGGAAAAAGGAATCTGGATTGACGGCGGCATCGGAGTGGGACGGGTTACAAAAAAAGGGCTGGAGCAGCCGGTTGGGCAGGCAGCAATCAACAAAACACCCCGGGCCATGATTTTTAGAGAAATGGAAGAGGTTTGCAATCGCTACGAATATGAGGGTGGGATATCCGTAACAATCAGTATTCCGGAAGGCGTGGAGCTTGCGAAGCGCACCTTTAACCCAAGACTTGGAATTGAGGGTGGGATATCCGTGCTTGGAACAACTGGAATTGTTGTCCCAATGAGTGAGGAGGCATTGATTAAAAGCATTGAGGTAGAGATGGGGATGCGTCTTTCTGATGGGGACTGCTATCTTCTGGCAACGCCGGGGAATTACGGGGCAACCTATCTAAGGGACCATACCACATTGGATTTTTCGCGGAATATCCAGTGCAGTAACTATATCGGTGAAACCATCGATATGGCGGTGAATAAGGGGGCAAAAGGATTGCTGTTTGTTTCCCATATTGGAAAGTTTGCAAAGGTTGCGGCAGGAATTATGAATACCCATTCGCGGGCAGCAGATGCAAGGGCGGAAGTGATGGCGGCGTGTGCCATTCGTGCGGGTGCCAATCTTGAGACGGCAAAAGCCATTCTTGAGACGGTGACAACGGATGAAGCACTGGGACTGATAAAAGCAGCAGGTCTTTTGGAAAAAACGATGGTGGAAATGATAAAAAAGATTGGATATTATCTGGACCGCCGGGCTTATGGACAGATTGTGACGGGCGCAGTGATATTTTCCAATGAATATGGATATCTGGGGCAGACGGAGTCGGCAGCGGAATTGATGCACAATCTGGAAGCCCGGTGAAGAAGCAGGTGAGATACATAAAATGAGTGTGGAAGACAAGCACACAGATCGAGAAAGGGAGCAGCGTATGGATGGAAAGTTGACAGGCGTGGGAGTGGGACCGGGAGACCCGGAGCTTTTAACCTTGAAAGCAGTCAGAATCATAAAGGAATGTGATGTGGCGGCGGTTCCGGTAAAGGAAGTCAGTGAGAGTGTGGCATATCAGATTGCAAGGGGGGCGGTTCCGGAGCTGGAGAACAAGGAAGTGCTGGCAATTGATATGCCGATGACAAAAGATAAGGAGGTACTGCACGCCAGCCATATGGCGGGGGCAGACCAATTGGAGGCCATGATCAAGAATGGGAAGAAAATCGCATTTTTGACGCTTGGCGATCCGACAGTCTATTCCACCTATCTTTATTTACATAAGGAGATAAAGCGCAGAGGATATGAGACAGAAATTATAAGCGGAATTCCATCATTTTGCGCGGTGGCAGCGAAGCTGAATGAAGGGCTGGTGGAGCGGGCGGAGCAGCTTCATGTCATTCCGGCTTCTTATCATTTGGAGGAGGCACTTTCGCTTCCGGGGACAAAGGTTCTGATGAAGGCAGGAAAGAAAATCGCAAAAGTGAAGCAGGCGGTGCTTGCCCACGATGAGGATGTGATGATGATTGAAAACTGCGGAATGGAGAACGAAAAAATCTACACCGGCGCTGAAGAAATTCCAGATAGTGCAGGCTACTATTCTCTAATTATCGTAAAAGACAAAATAAGCGAAAAATAAAGGAGCGGATATGATACATTTTGTAGGAGCAGGATCTGGCGCGGCAGATTTGATTACCGTGCGTGGCAAACAGTTATTGGAGCAGGCGGATATCATCATTTATGCAGGTTCTCTTGTGAATCCGGAGCTGCTAGAATGGGCGGATACAGACTGCCGGATTTATAACAGCGCAAAGATGACGCTGGAAGAGGTTCTGGATGTGATGATGACAGGTGAAAAAAATGGAGCGAACATAGTGCGGCTTCACACAGGCGATCCCTGCCTGTATGGTGCAATCCGGGAGCAGATGGATGTGCTGGACGGGCAAGGCATTACTTATGATTACTGTCCGGGCGTCAGTTCATTTTGCGGGGCGGCATCCGCACTGAATCTGGAATATACACTGCCGGATGTTTCGCAGAGCGTGGTGATTACCCGGATGGCGGGAAGAACTCCGGTTCCGGAGCTGGAGAGCATCGAGAGTTTTGCGGCGCATCAGGCCACAATGGTGATATTTTTGAGTACCGGGATGCTGAAGGAACTGAGCAGACGGCTGATCGCAGGTGGATATCAGGAAGATACTCCCGCGGCGATTGTATACAAAGCTACCTGGCCGGATGAAAAGTGTGTACGCTGCAGCGTATCGACACTGGCCGAGAGCGCAGAGGAAAATCAGATTACAAAGACAGCGCTGATTATCGTGGGTGATGTGGTGCTTCCAAAGGGCTATGACAGATCTAAGCTGTATCATCCAGAATTTACTACAGAATTCCGCAAAGGAAAAGAGTGAGTCAATGAAAATTGCAGTGATTAGTTTTTCAGAATCTGGAATGCACTTGGGCGAAATGGTGAAGCAAGGGTTGGACAATCTGGGGCATGAGGTGGAAACCTATGTAAAAAGCAGACACATTGGGGCAGACAATCTGACAGGGAATCTGGTGGAAGTCCCAATCGGACAGTGGGTGGGCGAAATGTGGAAGCATCTGGATGGCATACTGTTCATTGGCGCATGCGGCATTGCGGTGCGGGCAATCGCACCGTTTCTAGAAGACAAGCGATGGGACCCGGCAGTGGTGGTGATGGATGAAAAAGGGGCGTTCTGTATCTCTCTCTTATCCGGGCATCTGGGCGGGGCCAATGCACTTACCGCTCTTATCAGTGAATGTGCAGGTGCGGTGCCGGTGATTACCACAGCCACGGACCGGAATGATTGTTTTGCCATTGATCTCTGTGCAAAAGAATCCGGACTGGATATTCGGGATAAGGAGCTGGCAAAGGAAATCTCAGCATCCCTTCTGGCAAAGGAAAAAATCGTGACGGTTGGGATTGGGTGTCGGAAAGGTGTTTCGGAAGAGCAGATTACATTTGCCATTGAGCAGGTATTGTCGGAAAGAAAGATTCCGCCGGAGTGTATCGAAAAAATTGTCAGTGTGGAGCTGAAAAAAGAGGAAAAGGGAATATTGGATTATTGCGGCAGGGCAGGGATTCCGTTTGAAGTGTATCCGGCAAGTGAGCTTCTTACATTATCCGGGGAGTTCTCTTCTTCTCTATTTGTGCAGAAGGTCACAGGTGTGGACAATATCTGTGAGCGGAGTGCGGTGATTGGCAGCAGGCACGGCATTTTGATACAGAGAAAAACGGTGAAAAATCAGGTGACGGTTGCAGTTGCCGTCTAAGTAACAGCAGGGGGCGTTCTATCCCGTGTGTTAGAACGCTGCATGAAGGAAAAGCGGAAAGAAAGGCAGGAGAAGATGGGAAAAATTTACGTGGTTGGAATCGGACCGGGAGCATATGAGCAAATGACGATCAGGGCGGCGAAAGTCCTTCAAAAGAGTGATTTGATTGTGGGATACACAGTCTATGTGGATTTGGTGAAGGAACATTTTCCAGGCAAAGAATTCCGGACCACACCGATGACGAAAGAAGTGGAACGCTGCCGTCTGGCACTTCAGGAGGCATCCTATGGAAAACAGGTGTCCATGATCTGCAGCGGAGATGCAGGGGTCTATGGCATGGCCGGTCTGGTCTATGAGTGCAGCGAGGAGTTTCCAGAAGTGGAGATTGAAATTGTTCCGGGAGTGACCGCAGCACTTGGAGGGGCAGCGGTACTTGGGGCACCGCTCATTCATGATTTCTGTCTGATTAGTCTCAGTGATCTTTTAACACCTTGGGAGAAGATTGAGAAACGGCTTCTTGCGGCAGCAGAGGCAGATTTTGTTATTTGCCTTTACAATCCATCCAGTCGGAAGCGGTCGGACTATCTTGAGAAGGCGTGTCGGATTGTGAAAAAGTATCAGGCAGAAGAGACGATCTGTGGAATCGTATCGAATATCGCGCGAGAAGGCGAGCAGATGGAACTGATGACACTGGAAGAGCTTGAGAAGACCAAGGTGGATATGTTTACCACTGTATTTATCGGGAACTCCCAGACGAAGAAGATTGACGGGAAGATGGTCACACCGAGAGGATATCGAAATGTGTAAAAAAGTACTGGTATTTGGCGGAACCCTGGAGGGCCGGAAAATTACAGAATACCTGCTGGAGCTTGGAGCCGAAGTACAGGTATGCACTGCCACAGCGTACGGTGGAAGTCTGCTGGAGCCGTGTCATGGGCTCACGATATCCCATGATCGGCTGAACCGGACGGAGATGGAGCAGCTGATTCAAAGTTACCAGCCCCTTCTTGTAGTTGATGCCACCCACCCTTATGCGGTGGAGGTGTCGGAAAATGTCCGGGCAGCCTGCGAAAAGGAAGGGGCAGAGTATTTGCGCCTTCTGCGGGAGTCGGAGGAAGTGACAGGAGAAACATCCGATGTGGTATGGGTAGAGAGTGTGGCGGAGGCGGTCGCATTTCTTAAGACAACCAGGGGAAATATCTTTGTTACTACTGGAAGCAAGGAATTGTCAGCATTTACGGAGCTTGCAGAGTATAAGGAGCGGGTGTATGCGAGAGTACTTTCAACGGCTGCAGTGGCAGAAAAGTGTGAACAGCTTGGTTTTTGCGGAAGTCATTTGATTGGGATGCAGGGACCTTTTTCAAAGGAACTGAACGTTGCCATGCTGAGACAGACTGGCGCGGCATATCTTGTGACCAAGGAATCGGGAAAAGCCGGAGGATTTTTGGAAAAATGCGAGGCGGCAGAGGAGATGGGAGTAACGCTGGTCGTGATTGGAAGACCTGCAGAAGAGAGTGGAGTGTCTTTCACCGAGTGTAAGCGGATGCTGGCAGAGCGAATCGGCAGCAGCATGGTGACGGACCATGGGCAGCACGTAACACTGGTTGGAATCGGTATGGGAACGGTGGCAGGGATGACAGTGGAGGCGCAGATTGCATGTGACCGTGCAGATGCTCTGATCGGAGCGGAGCGCATGTGTCATGTGATTGAAACAGCAGACTTTTTTCACAACCGTGGACAGTCCTTTCTCTATGCCTATCAGCCGGATGAAATTATGACATATATCAAGAGTCACCCCGAACATAAAAATATCGCCATCGTACTGTCAGGAGATACCGGATTTTTCAGCGGGGCGAAACGTCTGATCGAAAGAATGGATGTCCCCTGTACGGTAATCTGCGGAATCTCCTCCTTGTCCTATTTCTGCTCCAGAATCGGAAAAGCCTGGGAAGAGGTCTATCCCATTTCGCTTCATGGAAGAGAGGGAAATCTGATTGGCACCTTACAGCACCACCAGAAGGTATTTGCCCTGGTAGGAAGCCGGGAGGGAATCGGGAAGTGCTGTGAGAAATTATCCGCCTATGGCATGGGCCAGTGCCCGGTGGCAATTGGTGAGAACCTTTCTTATCCAACGGAAATCATCCGACAGGGAAAAGCCAGGGATTTTGCCGGATGCATGACGGAACCGCTCAGTGTATTTTACGTGGAAAATGAAGGGGCTGCAGAGCGGATTCAGACACCGGGAATGCCGGATGCAGTGTTTACCCGGGATAAAGTTCCCATGACCAAGGAAGAAGTCCGCGTGGTTTCTCTGGCAAAGCTCCGGCTGCAGGCAGACTCGGTCTTATATGATATCGGGGCAGGAACCGGTTCGGTATCCATCGAAGCGGCACGCATGGCGGAAAAAATTCGGGTGTATGCAATCGAGAAGAAGGAACTTGCACTGGAACTTCTTGAAAAGAATAAAAGCAGATTTGCGGTGGACAACCTGACAATTGTTGCAGGAGAAGCTCCCCATGCTATGGAGAATCTTCCGATGCCAACCCACGCATTTATCGGTGGAAGCAGTGGGAATCTGCGTGAGATTCTGGAGCGGTGTCTGCAGAAGAACCCGGGGATTCGAATTGTGATAAACGCGATTACACTGGAAACGGTTGGAGAAGCAATGAGGTGCCTGAAGGAGTTATCATTTGCCCATGTGGAGGTGGTACAGGTGGCAGTTTCCCGGGCGAAAGAGGTAGCAGATTACCATATGATGATGGGCGAGAACCCGGTCTATGTGATTGCCTGTGAGGGCTTGTCGGCCAGAGTCTGAACTCCTGCTGACAAGCGATGATCGCTGCCAGAAGGGGCAGAGTGAGGCCGCGAAGCAGATTGCGGATATCTGTTGTAAGGACAGGCTCATGTACAAGAAAAGGCTCATGTGCAAGGAAAGGAGGACGCTTAAAATGAAAATTCCAAGACTGCTGATTACAGCAGGCTCCAGCGGAAGTGGTAAGACGCTGGTGACCTGTGGTCTTCTCCAATTGTTCAAAAACAGGGGGCTTTGCACGGTTGCTTTCAAATGTGGTCCTGATTATATTGACCCCATGTTCCACGAGAGTGTGCTTCACACAAAGAGCCGGAATCTGGATTCCTTTTTTATGGGGGAGGCGGGCGTGAGAGCTTCTCTGATCAAAAATGTCAATTCCTGTGACATTGCGGTGCTGGAGGGTGTGATGGGATATTATGACGGGCTGGGCGGCACAAGCCTTCGATCCAGTGCTTATGATGTGGCACGGCTGACCAAAACGCCGTCTATTCTTCTGGTGAATACCCGTGGGATGAGCCTTTCCATGATTCCATTGATTCAGGGATTTCTTCATTACCAGCCGGACAGTCATATCCGGGGGGTCCTTCTGAATCAGATGTCGGCTATGCTCTATCCCCGGATGAAAGCGGTGATTGAGGCAGAGTGTGGGGTGAAAGTGTTAGGATATCTTCCGAAAATGGCAGATATTCACCTGGAAAGCCGTCATTTGGGTCTGCTGAAACCGGAAGAAATCGTGGGACTAAAGGAACAGGTGCAGAAGGTTGCGGCGGTCATGGAGGAAACGCTGGATTTCGAAGGAATTCTTCAGATGGCGGCGGATGCTCCGGAACTGGAGGAGAATGCCTCCCTAGTGAATGAGACTGATACAAAACTGCCAGATCAGACAGTTCACATTGCAGTTGCAAAGGATGAGGCTTTCTGCTTCTTTTATGAGGATAACCTTCAGATTTTGCGTGAGCTTGGTGCAAAACTATCGTTTTTTTCTCCGATTCACGATAAAGGACTTCCCAAGGGAACACAGGGAATTCTTTTGTGCGGCGGCTATCCGGAACTGTATGCAAAGGAGCTCAGTGAGAATCGCGGGATGTGCGGGGACATTTACCAGGCAGTGACAGAAGGCATTCCCTGTATGGCAGAGTGCGGAGGATTTCTCTATCTGCAGGAAGCGCTGGAGGATATGAATGGCATTTCCTATCCCATGGCAAATGTCATCCAGGCAAGAGCATACCGGACAGAGAAGCTTTCCAGGTTTGGCTATGTGACATTGAAGGGGGGGAAGACCTTTGGAAGGGAAGTAGGCCCTATTCCTGCCCATGAGTTTCATTACTATGACTCTACGGACTGCGGCAGTAGTTTTGCAGCGGAGAAACCTGTTGGAAACCGCAAATGGAATTGTATTTTCAGCACAGATACTTTATTTGCAGGCTTCCCGCATCTGCACTATATGGGGAACCCTGAGGTGCCCAAGGCATTTCTGGAGAAGGCGGGGGAGATTGTCCGTGAGGATCGGAGCAATCGGTAACTGAAGTTTTGAGAAGACAAAAGTATGGAGAGAAAAGATGAATAATTCAGAATTGTGGAAAGAGATAAAACCCATAGATCAGCAGGCACAGGAGGAGTGCCAGAGACGATGGAACGCCATTGCCAAACCCCTTCACAGCCTTGGAAGACTGGAGGAACTGCTGATTAAGATTGCAGGACTGACAGGCGATGCAAGAATGCATTTTGAGAAAAAAGCCTTGATTGTCATGTGCGCCGATAACGGGGTAGTGGCAGAGGGTGTTACACAGACTGGCCAGGAGGTGACCGCAATCGTGGCGGAAAATTTTCAAAAGGGTGCAGCAAGTGCAGCTATTATGTGTCAGTCGGTGGGAGCTGATATTTTCCCGGTGGATATCGGAGTGGCTTCGGACACCTCCATTTTGCAGCGGAAGATACGCTACGGAACCGGAAATATTGCAGTAGAGCCTGCCATGACCAGAGAGGAAGCCGAGGATGCCATACTGGTTGGAATCTCGTTGGTGAAAGAATTGAAAGAAAAGGGGTATGGAATCATTGCAACCGGCGAGATGGGGATTGGCAATACGACAACCAGCAGTGCAGTGGCTTCCATATTGCTTGAAGAGCCGGTAGAGCAGATGACCGGACGTGGGGCGGGACTGTCAAGTGAAGGGCTGAATCACAAGATTGCAGTGATCAAAGAGGCAATTGCCCTGCATCGCCCGGAGAAAAACGATCCGGTGGATGTGCTTGCAAAAGTAGGAGGTCTGGATATTGCGGGACTTGCCGGAGTATTTCTGGGCGGGGCTATTTACCAGATTCCGATTGTGATCGATGGATTTATCTCCTCGGTGGCAGCTCTGGCAGCCAGCAGAATCTGTCCGGCTTGCAGTCAGGCGATGATTGCCTCCCATGTGTCCAAGGAACCGGCGTCCAGAATGATTCTTGCAGGTCTGGGACAGGAGGCGTGTCTGCACTGTGAAATGTGTCTGGGAGAAGGAACCGGTGCGGTGACCTTATTCCCGATTCTTGATATGGCATGTGCGGTGTATCAGGGGATGACAACTTTTGAAGACAACCAGATCGAAGAGTACGTGGAGCAGAAGTAAGAAAGAACAAAGGAAATTTGAGGTATCCATTTGACCTTGGGGTATGGGAGAATGAGAAGGCATTACAGTGCAGGAAGAAGGATGTATGATTAGCTTGATTACAGGCGGCAGCGGCAGCGGAAAGTCTGCATTTGCGGAAAAGCGGATTCTGGAATATGCCAATGAAAAACGGATTTATATTGCAACCATGCATCCTTATGATGCAGAGGCATTTGCGAAGGTTGCGCGGCATCAGCGAATGCGGAAGAAAAAGGGATTTGAGACCATAGAATGCTATACGGATCTGAAGAACATTTCTCTTATGAGAGCAGACGATATTTTGCTGGAATGTCTCTCAAATCTGACCGCTAACGAGTTGTTTGAAGAAAACGGCGCAAAGGAAAAAGCGGCAGAGCAGATCATGGAAGGCATCCGGAAACTGTCATATTTGTCGGAGAATCTGGTGATTGTGAGTAATGAGATCTTTTCGGATGGAATCGAGTATGACCGGGAGACAGAGCACTACATAGAAGTGCTTGCACAGGTGAATCGGGAAGTGGCGGCACTTGCCGATGAGGTAATAGAAGTGGTATATGGAATACCAGTGTATCATAAAAGGAGATAGACGATGGGACAGCTTTGGAATAACTTTAAAATTGCATTTTCGATGTATTCAAAAATCCCCATGCCACGGAGTGACTGGAAGAAAGAAAATATGAAGTATGCGATGTGTTTTTTCCCCTGGATCGGGGCAGCAATCGGTGTATGCAGTGTTTTGTTCTTTTACCTGATGTCCTGGCTCCAGACAGGGGGAACCGCTATATCAGATTCCTTTGTGACAGTGGTTCTGCTCTTGATTCCGGTGTGCATTACCGGAGGGATTCATTTGGATGGACTTCTGGATACAGCAGATGCCATGAGCTCTTATCAGGAGAGGGAGCGGCGGCTGGAGATTCTAAAGGACTCCCATGCCGGAGCATTTGCTATTATAACCTGCGTGGTCTATTTTCTTTTATATTATGGAGTGTATTCCATGGTAACCCGGGACAGTATCGTTGTGATTGGCTGCAGTTTTCTCTTATCCCGTACGCTCAGTGGTCTGTCGGTGGTGACATTCCCGTTGGCCAAAGGGACTGGGTTGGTGGCGACCTTTTCAGACCATGCACAGAAGAAGACGGTGAGAAAAGTTTTATTTTGTTATCTTATCTTAGTGAGTGTGGTCATGTGTATCATCGGCGGAGTGCCCGGTGGGGTTGGTGTGGCACTGGCAGGACTGACTTTCTGGTATTATTACCGGATGTCGGTTAAGAATTTTGGTGGAATTACCGGAGATCTGGCTGGGTGGTTTCTGCAGATCTGTGAGTTGGTCATGGCGCTGGGAATCGTGCTTGCTGATGTGTTTATGAAAGTGAGTTGAGTGTCTGACTCGTATATGCAGGTGTGTTCCGGAGCGTGGGTTCACAGATCGAGCGGTTATCAGGAAAGGGAAGAGAGAAATATGATACTGATCATAGGAGGGGCATACCAGGGGAAAAAAGCGTATGCCAGAGACCTGTTTGGAGGCTCATTTATAGATGGTGCAAAATGTCCGCTGGAGGAGTTGTTTTCCTGCAGGGGAATCTATTATTTTCATGAGTATGTGAAGAGATGGATGGAGAGCGAAAGGACTCTGGAGAAGGGAACGGAATTAGATGAGGTTCTGGCAAATCAGATTATACAACAGAATCCGGAGGTGGTAATCATTTCCAATGAGATTGGCTGCGGAATCGTGCCTATGGATGCAGGAGAGAGGCGGTGGCGGGAACTTGTGGGAAGAACAATGACGCATCTGGCAGCATTTTCCGGGGAAGTGCACCGTGTGGTGTGCGGAATCGGAACGGTGATCAAGCAGAAGGAATAGAAATTGACGAGAGATGAGGAGCTGGAACATGGAGTGGACATTACTGACCGTATTGCTGGGATTTTTACTTGATTTGATACTTGGGGATCCGAGGTGGCTCTATCACCCGGTGCGGGCAATGGGCGCATTGATCTCCATGATGGAAAAAATCATAAGATGCTGTTTGCCAAAGAATAAGTGGGGAGAGCGGGCAGGAGGTGCCATTCTTGTGTTGACGGTACTTTTTGTCAGTATCGGTGTTCCGTTTTTCCTCCTGCGTCTGGCCTATGGAATTCATGTTGTATGTGGAATTGTGCTGGAAACTTTTTTCTGCTACCAGCTGCTTGCGACCAAATCTCTGAGGGATGAGAGCATGAAAGTGTATGCTGCGCTGGAGAAAGAGAATTTGCCGGAGGCGAGGTATGCTGTCTCTATGATTGTGGGGCGCGATACAAACAGCCTGGATGAAGAAGGCGTGACAAAAGCTGCGGTGGAGACGATTGCCGAGAACACCGCGGACGGAGTGATTGCACCACTTTTTTATATGATGATAGGCGGGGCCGTAGGTGGATTTGCCTACAAAGCAGTCAATACCATGGACTCCATGGTTGGCTATAAAAATGAACGATACCAGTGCTTTGGAACCGTGGCAGCGAAGCTGGATGATGTGGCAAATTTTATTCCGGCACGGCTTGCGGCTGTACTTATGACGGCGGCATCCTTTCTTCTAGGAATGGATGGGCGAAATGCGTGGAAGATATTTTGCCGGGACCGCTATCAGCATAAGAGTCCGAACTCTGCGCAGACGGAGGCGGTCATGGCAGGCGCACTGGACGTAGAGCTGGCGGGAAATGCCTTCTACTTCGGGAAGCTCTGCGAGAAGCCGTCGATCGGGGATGGGCTTCGAAGGATTGAGGCAGAGGATATCCGGCGCGCCAATCGGCTGCTGTATGGGACTGCAGTGCTGGCAGTACTGGTATTTGGAGTCCTTGTTTCTGTATTGCGGTAAACAATTGGAAGCATCGAAGCTGCTGGACGCTTACGAACAGGCAACGGAGAGAACGACGTTCATTGTCTGGGCCCGGAAAAACAACTTAGGAAAGGACGGGAAGAAAGATGGAAATACAAAGGCATGGCGGAGATGTGTACCGTCATAAAGAGGTGATTGACTTTTCCTCGAACATGAATCCTCTGGGGACACCACAGGGGGTACTGGAAGCAGCAAGAGAAAGCCTTTTGAATATCGTGCATTACCCGGACTGTTTTTGCACGGAGCTTCGTCAGGCGATTGCAAAAGCAGAGTCTGTGCCAATGGAGTGGGTCCTTTGCGGAAATGGAGCGGCGGAGCTTTTATTTTCCCTGACACTGGCGAGAAAACCAGAGAGGGCACTGCTGGTGTCGCCTTCCTTTTTAGAATATGAGCAGGCACTGAAAGCGGTGGACTGTGACATGGAATATCTGAATCTAAAGGAAGAAGAGGGATTTCAAGTGACCGGGGAACTTCTGGGGCACTTGACGGAGGAGCTGGATGTTTTGTTTTTGTGTAATCCCAATAATCCCACCGGACTTCTGATCGAGAGAGAGCTTGTGCTTGAAATTCTGGAAGCCTGCAGGGAGCATCATATTCTGCTGGTACTGGATGAGTGTTTTCTGGATTTTGTGGATGGGCGGGAAGAGTACGAGGTGAGTGATTGCCTGCGGGACTACCCGAATCTGTTTCTCTTGAAGGCATTTACCAAGCGGTATGCCATAGCGGGAATCCGTCTTGGATATGGACTTTGCAGTGACGAGCTGCTTCTTGAGAGGATGGGTGAGGTGACGCAGCCGTGGAATGTATCCATTCCGGCTCAGGCGGCGGGGATTGCGGCATTGCGTGAGACGGAATATGTCCGGCGGGGAATAGAGATGATACGCACCGAGCGGGATTATCTCATGAGAGAGATGAGAAGCATGGGACTGTCTGTATTTGATTCCAGGGCAAATTACATTTTCTTTCGCGGGCCGAAAGAGCTGTATGAACAGGCACTGGAAGCAGGATTTCTGATTCGGGACTGTAGGAACTATAGAGGACTGACGGCGGGATATTACCGGATTGCGGTACGTACTCACGCAGAGAATGAAAGGTTGATGACATGGCTAAGGCAATTATGATACAAGGGACAATGAGCAATGCAGGAAAGAGCCTTCTGGCAGCAGGACTCTGTCGGATTTTTAAGCAGGATGGATACCGGGTGGCACCATTTAAGTCCCAGAATATGGCACTGAATTCTTTTATTACGGAAGAAGGGCTGGAGATGGGACGGGCACAGGTGATGCAGGCAGAAGCAGCGGAAATCAGACCTTCCGTTGATATGAACCCTGTTTTACTTAAGCCTACCAATGATGTGGGAAGCCAGGTCATTGTAGCGGGCGAGGTACTGGGCAATATGAGTGCCCGAGATTACTTTGCATATAAAAAGGAGCTGGTTCCTCAGATTATGGAGTCCTACCATCGCCTGGAGGAGAACTATGATATTATTGTGATCGAGGGTGCAGGAAGTCCGGCGGAAATCAATCTGAAACAGGATGATATCGTGAATATGGGAATGGCGCAGATGGCGAAAAGTCCGGTTCTTCTGGTGGGAGATATTGACCGGGGCGGTGTGTTTGCCCAGCTGGTTGGAACGGTGATGCTCCTGACAGAAGAGGAACGCGCCATGGTGAAAGGACTGATCATCAATAAGTTTCGGGGAGATAAGACGATCCTTGACCCGGGAGTGAAGATGCTGGAAGACCTGTGCCGGATTCCGGTGGTAGGTGTTGCGCCATACCTTCAGATTGAAGTGGAGGATGAGGACAGCCTGACGGAACGTTTTACCGAAAAAAGAGAAAAAGAATTGATTGATATTGCAGTCATACATTTGCCGAGAATTTCTAATTTTACGGATTTCAATCCACTGGAGATTGTGGATGGAGTGTCGCTGCGATACGTGAAGAGTGCTGCCGAGCTTGGAAATCCGGATATGATTATTCTTCCGGGAACGAAAAATACCATGCGGGATCTGAAATGGATGCGTCAGAATGGACTGGAAGCTGCTATTTTAAAGGCCAGTTCCAGAAATGTCATCATTTGGGGAATCTGCGGCGGCTATCAGATGATGGGAACCGCACTTCATGACCCGGACTGTGTGGAAGAGGGGGGGAGCATTCAGGGAATGGGACTCCTTCCGATGACAACAACCTTTGCCATAGAAAAAGTACGCACCCGGGTCAGCGGGAAATTCGATGAGCTGGATGGTATCTTTGAGGAGATGTCAGGTGCAGAACTGGAAGGATATGAGATTCATATGGGGGAATCCATTTTTGCTGAGGACGTTCCATTTCTTACCCAGATTAAGGACCAGGTGAGCGGGAGAAAGAAACGGGACGGAGCGCACCATGACAATGTGTTTGGAACTTATGTTCATGGCATTTTTGACAAAGGCGAGGTTGTGGAACATCTGATAGAGATCATTGCACGGCAGAAAGGAATTGCCTGGGAGAAAGGAATGCGCACCGATTATGCTGCGTTCAAGGAGACACAGTACGATCTTTTGGCGGAGGGACTGAGAGAACATCTGGATATGGAACAGATTTACCGGATTCTGGAGGAAGGAATCTAGTGTGTGAAAATGGAGAATAGAGATTACCCGGATGGGAGGAGACCGAGATGAAAGTGATATTGGAAAATGTGAAACCCATGGATATAGAAAAGCGGAGCTTTGAAATCATTTCGCAGGAGCTGGGGGATGTGCATCTGACTCCGGGGACCGAGCCGATTGTCAAGCGATGCATTCATACCAGTGCTGATTTTGATTATGCTGCCAACTTATGTTTTTCAGAAGCAGTCGTGGAGAAAGCCGTATCTGCGCTGAAAAATGGAGCATGTATCGTGACGGATACCCAGATGGCAAAGGCAGGCATCAATAAGAAAGCACTGGCCAGATTCGGCGGAGAGGTCTACTGTTTTATGTCGGATGAGGATGTGGCAGCGTCTGCGAAGCAAAACGGTACCACAAGAGCGACGGCCAGCATGGAGAAAGCAGCATCGCTTAATAAGCCACTGATCTTCGCGGTGGGGAATGCGCCCACAGCTTTGGTGAAGCTGTATGAGCTGATCGAGGAAGGAAAACTGCAGCCGGAGCTGATTATCGGGGTTCCGGTGGGATTTGTCAATGTGGTGCAGGCGAAGGAACTGATCATGGAGGCGGGCGTGCCTTATATTGTGGCACGCGGCAGAAAAGGTGGAAGTAATATTGCCGCTTGTATTTGTAATGCACTTTTGTATATGATAGGTGAGCGATAGTGAAATCTTCCGCTACGCACCGAAGGCAGCGGCAGAAGTACTGAGAGAAAACTCCGGGAACTATAATGAGAAGAAATGTAACAAGAAGAAATAAGGGGAAGTGTAGAGTTATGAATAAGAAAATTGCAGTGATTCAGGATTTGTCCGGTTTTGGACGGTGTTCTCTGACAGCGGCCATTCCAGTGATATCAGCGCTGGGGGTGCAGGCCTGTCCGCTTCCGACAGCCATACTCAGTGCACAGACCGGATATGATAGCTATGTCTGTGATGATTATACAGACCGGATGCCCGGAATCGTGAACATGTGGAAAAAAATGGACGTAAGATTTGATGGAATCTATTCCGGGTTTGTGATGAATGAAAGACAGATGGAGTATATCTCAGAATTTGTGGATGATTTTGGAAGAAGAGAATGTGCAGAAGCGTCAGAAGAATCAGCAAAGGATTTTCAGGGTGAGAAGAGGGCTGTGGTGATTATGGACCCGGTTATGGGGGACGATGGGAATGCATTCAGCTTTTATAACGAGCATTTTGGCATAGGGATGAGAGCACTGGTGGACAAGGCAGATGTGATTACCCCGAATTATACAGAGCTTTGTCTTTTGACTGGTGAAAAATATGAGGAGCTTCATGATGGGTTCTCACTGGATGATCTGCAAAGAAAGATTACCCGAATCGGACGGAGTCTGTGCAACAGACCCGGAAAACAGATTGTCGTGACGGGCATTGTATATACGGAAGAGAGAACTGGTGAAAAACAGATTGCAAATATGATTGTCACGGAGAAGGAAAGCATGATGACAAGTCAGGTATACCAGAATGGAAGCTATTCCGGAACGGGAGATCTGCTTACCTCCGTGATTGCAGGAGGCATTGTGCGGGGAGATTCCATGAAGGATGTCCTGAGACTGGCAGAACAGTTTGTAGGTGCAGCCATTGCGGATGCAGTGAGGGAGAATATTCCAAGGAATAATGGCGTGAATTTTGAGAAATTTCTGGGAATGCTGATTCCCTAAAAAAGGAAAGGAAAAGTGTCCATCTTTCGCGAAGAGGGATACCGGAATAGATATAGATGAGTGAACAGAAAATACCATTTTTCCCCTTGTTTGTAGATTTGTCAAAAAAATTGATTGTGGTAATCGGTGGAGGCGTGATCGCCACACGCCGCGTTAAAGCGCTGCTCCCGTTCGGAACAGAAATTGTCGTGATCGCACCGGAGGTGACAGAAGAACTGAAGGCTGAGGGGCGGGATAAGATTACAATCTGGAAAACTGCATTTGGGATGGAGCGATGGGAACAGATGATAGAGCAGTTTGGACAGCCCTACATGATAATCGCGGCAACGAATCGTCCGGTGCTTAACGCTGAGATTGCAGCGCAATGTAAGATAAAAAAAATTCTGGTCAATGTGATTGACCAGAAAGAGCTTTGTGATTTTTATTTTCCGGGAATCGTGAAAAAAGAAGAAGTAGTAATCGGAATTACCGCCAGCGGACAAAACCATAAAAGGGCAAGAGAAGTCCGCCAGTGGGTACAAAAACTTATAGACAATGAATGAATCTGAGAAAGCGTTCTTTTCCTTCGGCGTTACATTTGTAGACACCGGCATCTTCTAAGACCTGACAGAATACCTTTCCGATTTCCTGCTGAAGAATCTCCGTGATGTTCTCTTTGGAAACCTCCGGATACTGTGGCAGGAATTCATAGACCCAGTCAGCGTGTTTGGCAAGTGTCTCATTAGAACGAAGGTCTTTTCCTTCTAAAATATATTCGGAAAGCAGTTCCATCTCTCCCTTTAATCTGGATGGAAGAACAGCCAGTCCCATGACCTCGATCAGTCCGATGTTCTCTTTTTTGATATGGTGAAGACTGGCATGCGGATGGTAAACGCCGAGGGGATGCTCTTCTGTGGTAATATTGTTGCGCAGCGCCAGATCCAGTTCGTACAGACTGCCAACCTTTCGGGCAATTGGGGTAATGGTATTATGTGGCTCACCATCGGTTTTGGCGAAAACAAAAGCATCCTCATCCGTATAGCCCCGCCAGGTGGCAAGAATATGGTCGGCAAGTTCGATGATCCGGTTCTCATCTGCACACTGCAGACGGATGACAGACAGCGGCCACTTTACGATGCCGGCTGTGACATCCTCATACCCGTCAACTGTAAAATGCTCAATGATTGGAGCCTTGGCCATGGCAAAGGTATAGTTTCCACCCTGAAAATGGTCATGGCTCAGGATGGAACCCCCTACGATGGGAAGGTCCGCATTGGAACCCAAAAAATAGTGGGGGAATTGCTTTACAAAATCAAAGAGCTTGCGGAAAGTAGCTTTTTCAATCTTCATTGGTACATGCTGTCCGTTGAATACGATGCAGTGCTCATTGTAGTACACATAAGGAGAATATTGAAAGCCCCATTCCGTGTCATTGACAGTAATCGGTATGATGCGGTGATTCTC
Organism: Hespellia sp.; assembly: GCA_028689735.1. Lineage (GTDB taxonomy): Bacteria > Bacillota > Clostridia > Lachnospirales > Lachnospiraceae > Hespellia. The sequence continues at coordinate 40,629 of JAQVCP010000017.1, forward strand.
CCTTGCAGGATGATTGGCTCTTCCGGCATACCCCTCATTCTCCATACAGAGAAGACATTTTGGATAGCTGGATTGTCTGGCATTTCTCGCGGCTGCAATGGCTTTGGGATCCTTTTCGGGTTTGGAAAGATTGACGGTAATGTCCAGGGTGCCATAATCGGTGTCAACAGTCCACTTCAAATCTTTTTTCACGCGGTATCTGCGGATGTAATCACTGTCCTGACTGAATTTGTAATAAAATGCAGTGGCGTCGGCTGGGGAAGTCTGATATCTGCGCCAGAATTCGTTCTGCACCTGAGCCGGTCTTGGCAGCAGACAGTTCATCAGCCGGGCATCGAACAAATCCCGGTGTGTGATGAAATCTTCGATTATGTTTCGCCTGCAGGCTTCATCCAGCAGATTGCCAAGAATCTCTTCGAGTGGAGCTTCTTCCTTCACCTCACAGTCTTCATAATCATCTTCGTGAAATAAATCAAGAAGAAGATTGGTGGTATAGATTCGTTCGCACGCGGGCGTGATTCCGGTGCGAATTCCGTATTCTACCAGTTCTTTGATGTTTTTATATAACATAAGTACCTCCTTGGGGAATAAATAATCGAGTGCGTTTCTGATTTCATTATAAAAAATGCAGGAGAAAGGACAATGAAATATCGGTGCATTGTATGGAATTATGTTGCATATTGCGAAGAGAATGTCTATAATTGTCTTCAGATGAGTGCAGAGAAAAACAGAGAGGTGCGGTATGAGTAAAACATATAAGTATTCCTATAAAGTGGGAGAAAATCTCCTGAATTCACTGGCAGTTTATAATGTCGGACACCAGCAGTGTGAGCCCGGGTATCAGTGGGGGCCCGGAATCCGCGATCATTATTCCATCCACCATGTTATTTCCGGAGAAGGACATTATACGGTGGGAGGCCGGACGTACCATTTGAGAGCCGGAGATACCTTTATCCTGTATCCCAATGCGGAGGTGCAGTATATGGCAGATGTGTCGAATCCGTGGGAGTATGCCTGGGTAGGGTTTAAGGGGAATGATGCAGGTTCTATTTTGTATGCTACTGATTTTTCCAATGGGCATCCGGTGATTGAACAGAAAGTGCCGGGTGATTTGATCAAGACACAGCTGAATCAGATTTTTGAACTGCGCGGCAATAATTATGAGGACGCGGTCGCGATGGCAGGAGCACTCTACACATTGCTGGCGGGGTTCATGCGCTACGCTGACAAAAAGGACTCAGAGAAGGATCTGCAGTTTACCTATATGGAGAAGGCAAAGGACTACATAGAAACCAGCTATTCCTATCCCATCACGGTGGAAGAGATTGCAGAATATGTGGGAGTGAGCCGAAGCCATCTGTACCGGTCTTTTCAGACCTATATGCACCAGTCACCCAAGGAGTATCTGACACAGTTTCGCCTGAAGAGAGCCTGCCATCTTTTAAAAGAGACACAGCTGTCCATAGCAAGCATTGCCTATTCGGTTGGATTTGAGAACAATCTGTACTTTTCAAAGGCGTTTAAACTGCAGAAAAAAACGTCTCCATCCCAATACAGACAGCAAAAGTCAGGAGGAGCAAATGAGTGAAAATATCTTAAAGATTGCGGTTTGTGATGACTTAGACGAAGACAGAAAAATGATGATTTCCCTGCTCTCAGAATATCTGGATAAAAATAATATTTGTGCAAAGATTGATGAATATGAGTCGGGGGAAGCATTCCTTTCAAGCGACACCGCATCCTACCTTCTGGTTTTTCTTGACATATTTATGGAGGGTATCAACGGTATGGAGACAGCAAAATCTCTTATTTCACGAAATGACCGTGTCCAGGTGGTGTTTAGCAGCACAAGCCCGGACTTTGCCGTTGAGGCCTTTAATATTTCTGCACTGCACTATCTTGTCAAGCCACTGGAGCGTGAAAAATTGTTTGCAGTGCTCCACAAATTCTTTGAAAACTACTATCTTGTGCGGACGGTTTCTGTTAAGGTAGGACGAATAGAAGAAGACATTTATCTGAACGATATCCTTTGGGCAGAAGCAAGAGGAAAGAAAACAATTTTGTACCTAAAACAAGGAGAAATAGAGATTTCAAATTCTATTTCCGCACTGGAAAAATTGCTGCCGGAATCAGATTTTTGCAAGCCGATACGCTATGCTTTGGTTTCCATGCGGGAAATGGTCGCAATCCCGTCGGATATGGTAAAGCTGTCAGATGGAACGGAGATTCCCATCAGCCGCGCAGCGCGGGAGAATATTAAAAATGCATTTGCGGACTATAAATGGAAAAAAATGCGCGGCAGATTAGGAGGCCGGTAATATGGAAGCAGTACTTGTGAGCTTTTTATCTATCCTCGCTCATGTGCCCACACTTATTCTGCGCTATGTTCCGTTTAAAGAGCATATCGATAGAAAGCAGAAAAAGCGGTTGCTTATCATTTATTCCGTGGCATTTTTTCTTGATTTTGTCTTGTGTATGGCGTTGGAAACGAGCGGTGGTATGAGCGTTTCATTTTATAAAATGAATCTGCTGGTATTTTGTGTGCCTATGGCGATTGTCAATATTCTTGTGGTTAAGGGGTTTACACGAGAGCATCTTTTTACCTCTGGTCTGGTGGCGGTCGTTGTGCTGATGCTTTTTACCCTGTCGGTTTTTCTTACCGACAAGATTGGATATGATACCATCAGCCATGGGATTGTCATCACGAATATTTTTCTACTGGTGGCGTTTTCGGCACTGTATCTGCCAATAAAAAAACTCATGAAACGCACCGTCACTCCCTTTTTGAATATAGAAGGGAATGATTATTGGAAAACCACTTGGTTTATTCCCATAGCCATGTTCCTTGCCAGCCTTTTTTCCCTGCCGGTGGGAGATTACGTTTCCACAGTCATGCAGGTAATTAACAAATTCCTGATTGGAATTGCAACGTTGTTTATCTGCCGGAATATTGCAAATGATTATCAGCGTATGAAGGAGCGGGAGCGGTTAGGACAGCAGCTCAAACTGCAGAAGCAGTATTATGACGCACTTACCGAAAAAGTGAATGACGAGCGGGAGGCAAGGCATAATTATAAACATCATATTGCTGCCATTCATGGCTTTTTAGACAGTGGAAATATAGACGGTCTGTCAGCATATTGCGAGAGTCTTGAGCAGACACGGTCCAAAAGTACAGTCATACCTTATACAGGCAATGCGGCGGCAGACGGGGTGCTGTATTATTATTGTACACTTGCAGAAAAAGAGAATATTCAGATAGAGGTAACCTGCCTGCTGACAGAGCTTACACTTCCTGATTTAGAACTGTGCAGTCTGCTGGGAAATGCCCTTGATAATGCAGTGACTGCCTGTAAGAGCTATGATGGGGAACGGTTCATACGTGTGGCATCGAAAACAGACGGAGAGATGCTGATACTCACGGTTGATAATTCCTTTGATGGGGTTCTCCACATAGATAACCACAAAATCCTTTCCCAAAAACGTGACCACGAGGAAGGCATCGGCATAGCCTCCATGCGCCAGATCTGCGAAAGGCATGGCGGAACCTGCAGCTTTAAGGCAGATGGAAACAACTTTGAGGCAAGTTTTCTGCTGCATAAATAAAATAAGAACCATCAAGTATATAACTGAAACTGTTTACATTGCAACGGAGGACTAGCTTATGAACGAAAAACCAAATACAAATATTGTCATGTACACCACAGATGACGGATTAACAAAAGTCGAAGCCACCTTTGACAATGATACGGTCTGGCTCTCTATTGACCAGATGGCAGAATTATTTCAGCGTGACCGCAGTGTTATCGGTAAGCACGTCCGTAATGTCTTTAAGGAAGGCGAACTGGTAAAAGAAGCAGTGTGGGCAAAATTTGCATACACTGCTTCTGATGGTAAAGAATACAAGGTTGACTACTACAACCTCGATGTCATTATTTCGGTGGGATACCGTGTGAAGTCTGTCCGTGGCATACAGTTCCGTATCTGGGCAACAGGTATTCTGAAAGAGTACATGAAAATTCTGTTCTGTCTTCTGGCAATAGGAAACTACTCCAAAATGGTGGATCTGTCAGCCACAAACAAGCAGTCGAAAAAGCGAAAGCTGAATATCGTAAATATCAAGAAAAGACTATTACCCCAGTGGGACAAGCATCTTCTATTAGCAAACAAGGTAGCCCCTCAAAAACTTTGAATACAAAAAAACGACCATGCTTGAGTTTATACTCTTGCATGGTCGTTTTTCCCTGTCTGCATTTCATTCCCTGTGCCTGCATTTCATTCCGTGAAAATAGAATCCCGCCAATTTATGCTACAATACATTGGCAAACTTCAAAAAGCATATTGCAGGTTTTTCTCAAAAGACTACCCCTAGGGGTAGGTTACAAGATTATTTTCATCTGCTAAACTTTAAGGGCGCAAAAAACAACGATGTCCTTTTGTGATTTTCTGGATAATAAAAAGGCATGACGCAAAGGAGTTGAAATAATTTGTGAAAAATATTTATATAAAAATCCCCGCAATCTTTCAAATGCTAAAAAAAGCGGAGAAAGAAAATGCAATACTGTATATCCATGCACTTGGCGGCTTTGGAAAAACAGCGGCGGTGGAATATTATTTTCGCAGAAAGCCACACCTTGTGTTAAGGGGCAGTTACTGCAGCGGAGTGCTTGACCGTATGCCGAATATTCAGGACATAAAGCAGTCGGTTGTGATTGTTGATGATATATCAGCGATTACGGATGCAAAAAGTCAGGAATACGTAAGAGATTTAATAGAAGATGCGGACAAACAGCTCGTACTGATTGGGCGGACACCCATACCAGAATGGCTTCACTCTGAAAATTCCAACAAATGGATTTTATCGGCAACAGAGAGAGAGTTGGCAATGGATGCGGAACTTACAGCAAAGCTGTTGGCCGCTTTTCATGTTGAGGTATCCCCCGAGGTGGCACAGCACATAGCAGAACTGACCATCGGGCACCCGGTGACTATAGCGATGGTCGCTCACCGGATGGCCGGCGGGAAGGAATTTGATGCGGAAGTGATTGAGCAGGTGCAGTTGGACTTGTATGCATATTGTGACCATGCTTTTTACGATACCTGGGATGAGGAATTAAAGCGTACCTTATTCTTCTTAGCCCCTTTTGAGCGCTTTACTCCCCGGATGTTGGAGTTGGTTTCCGGGTGCTCCAACGGAGAAAAGATAATTGCGAAGGCTCTGTCCATTAGTCAGGCCATCACAAGTGATGGGAACGGAACCTATCAGATGCGACCAATTCTGCGTGATTATTTAAGGTATAAACAAAAAATAACACTTACCAAACAGCAGATCAATGACATATACAACAACGCAGGACTTTACTATGAGTCAGAGGGTGATGTGGAAAATGCTCTGTTCTGCTACAGCCAGAGTGATAATCAGGAAAAAATTGCGAATCTGCTTGTGCAAAACGCCATGCTTCACCCGGGAAATGGACATTACTTTGAGACAAGACATTATTATCTGAATCTTCCAAGGGAACTGATCGTGTCCTCCCCCATATTGATGGCAGGACTTTCCATGCTTCATTCCCTGCTCATGCAGACAACAGAAAGCGAGCAGTGGTATGAACAGCTAAAGACCTTTTCCGAGGACAAGGATGTTTCCGACACACAGCGCAGGGAAGCGAAGATTCGTCTTGCTTATCTTGACATCGCACTTCCCCACCGAGGGAGCAAAAAGGTTTCGGAAATATTCAAAAGTGTAGCCATTCTCTGCACCAACAAGAGCATTAAAATGCCGGAATTCTCTGTCACAAGCAATTTGCCCTCCGTCATGAGCGGCGGCAAGGATTTTTGCGAATGGAGCAATAACAGTCTGGAGATGGCGCGCATGTTGAAAAAGCCTGTGGAGCTGGTGCTTGGCAGGTTTGGCGTGGGACTTGTGAATGTATCCCTTGCGGAGAGCGCCTTTGAAAAAGATTCCAAGGATGCCTACGAGATCATGTGTATGCTCAATAGTGCATACGTAAAGGCAGACACAAAGGGCAAACCGGAAATGTGCTTCGCCGCTATGGGGATTATGGCAAGGGTGCATATAAGCAGAGGACAGCCGCAGCTTGCCTTATCAGTGATAAAAGATTTCCGTGAAAAGATGCTGGCAGGGGGTCAAAACCAGCTACCTTAACAGAGCGCATGTCTGTGTATTGCGAGGAATACTATCGCAATTACAATCAGATCGAGCTGGGACTGCTCCGCACGATGATTCAGTATCGGATGAAGCTTGGGGACTGGAAAAAGAGTCTTGAAAAGGCACTGCAAAAAGCCAATACCTATGATTTTATCCGTGTGGTGGCTGAATATGGCACTGCACTCTTCCCCCTTCTGGAACAGGCAGAGAAGCTCGATGTGGATAAAAAATATCTGAAAAGAATCATTGCGGCTACAAAGAGCATGGCAAAAAATTATCCTGCTTACCTGGTTCCACCCGTATGCTTAAAGGAACCACTTACGGAAACGGAAAAGCGGATCTTAGCACTTCTTTGTACCGATGCCACCATAGAGGAAATCGCAAAGATCTGCGACGTCACCTATAACACCGTGCGTTATCACAACAAAAATATTTACCGTAAGCTGGATGTAGAAAATCGGGGGGAGGCAAAACTGAAGGCTCGCCAACTGGGTTTTGAGGAAAGGAGTGTACCGTCAAATAGCAAAACAATTCACTTGAAATAAATTTATAGTAATACAATTTACAAAAGTAGAGAAAGGAAAAAGAAAAATGAAAAGATTGAGGAATATAGGAAGTAAGAGAATGGCGCCCTTACTAATGCTTATAGTAATGCTATCTCTGGTGCCGTTGCCTGTTCAGGCGGCTGGAAATGAAATTGGATGGGATAATGTGCAGGATATTATTGATGAGGCTACAGCTGGTGAGGTGATTGATTTAACTGAATTAGAAAACACGATTGCAGATACTACACTTGTAATTTCCAAGGATATTACGCTACAAGGAAGTTTTACGGGAACAACGTATGCAAAATATCAAATATTTAATCTATTTATTACCATCGAAGATAATGCAAATGTGACTGTTAAAAATCTGGCAATAGAGAACAAAGTCCCTACTAAATCAGTTGTTAGTGGAAATGGCAATTTGATTGTTGATAATTCGATGATAGAATCTAGTACACGTAACGATGTTGTGACATCTTATGCCCCTGTGGCAACTGTTGAGTTAGATGGAGATGTGACAGTATTAGGGAATATCGTTGGGGGTGATGAAAGCGTAGAGTATAATGGCAGCGTTGCTGGTGCGACTATTCTTGACCGTGATGGTGAACATACAGGAACCGCGGGAATAGCAATTAAAGCGGTGAATGTAACTGTATCTGGTGGCTTTGTTGTCGGCGGAACAAGTTTTGAACCTGAATGCAACAGTGGCGATGGTATCGTTGCAAGTGGTGATATTACCATACTTAACGGATATGTACAAAGCGGTAGTGGTGGGAAAATAGTGGGTGTTCCTATTCGTTTTTCCGATGGCTCTACGACACAACGAACTTTGTTGGTTAACAATGCCAAGGTTATAGGAAATAGCAGTGATACTGGACAACCAGCTCCATATACAATATTTATGAAGGATACAGATATAGCAATCATTGATCATAGTACAATCGGTTGGCATACAGACATTCCACTATTTTCAGCAGGAAGTTACTCAATAACAAATCCGGTGAACACTTGGGGTACTTTTGCTAACGGAATTGAAGTCTTCAAAATCACACCAACAAAAGCTTCATTAACAAATGTAAAAACAGTGATCAACGATACTGTCACTTCGTATTATGCAGCAGAAGATACAGAGGTTACCGTTTCTGCAAATGCAGCGGAACCAGGAATGATATTTGACAAATGGGTTTCCGGCGATATTACATTCAAAGAGGTTGAGAACTCAACAACAACATTTAAAATGCCTGCAAAAGAAGTGGCAGTAGAAGCAACTTACAAACATATGCATACGGCCGATACAACAACTTGGTATGACAACAATACACATCACTGGCATAAATGTACTGCTGACGATGGTGAAGAAATGGACAAAGCTACTCATACCTTTGGTGAATGGGTAACAGACACAGAAGCTACAGAAACGACCACAGGAAGCAAACATAGAGATTGTACTATTTGTAACCATACGGAAATCGCTGAAATTCCTG
>JAQVCP010000100.1 GCA_028689735.1 Hespellia sp.
ATGAGTGCCTGTCTGTTCTCACTGTCATTGACCGTCTTAAGGGTCACATCCTCTGCCATCATCTTCGCCAGTGCCTGAGAAACCTTATCCTCATCTCCCTTAGTCGGCGTTGTATACTTCATATATGTATAAGGCTGAGAATATTCTGTCCTTCCATATAATACCTGTGTTCCCTTCGTAGAGAGTGTATCGCCTGTCCTGGTACTTCCAAGCTTCGCGATTGCTCCAATATCACCGGCAAATAATTCACTTACCTCAATCGGTTTGTTTCCACTGAGCGTATAAAGCTTTCCTGGCTTCGCCTCTGAATCCGTTCCTGCATTGTAAAGCGTATCATCGCCCTTCACCACTCCGGAGCATACCTTAACCAAAGAATATTTGCCGATAAACGGGTCCACCATCGTCTTAAATACATATGCAGTCTTCGCTTTCGAGAAGTCATAATTTCCCTCAAAAATCTCATTGGTGGTACGGTTGATTCCCGCGCATTCTCTCTTGTCCGGACTCGGGAAAAATCTTACGATATCCGATAACAGATTCACAACTCCCTGAGCCTCTAAGTTCGCGCCCATACCAACCGGTACGATTGTTCCATCCATTACGTTCGTACGGAGGGCAGCTCTGATCTCTTCAATTGAAAATTCCTCGCCTGCAAAATAGCGTTCCATAAAATCATCGCTGGTCTCTGCAACGGCTTCCAGAAGTGTATTACGGCAGATCTCCAGGTTCGGCATACAGTAGTCAGGAATCTCACATTCCTCTCTCTGTCCCACGTCTGTAAATCTACGGCCTGCATTCTTGATGACATTGACATATCCAACCAGCTTTTCATTCTCACGGATTGGAATTGCACGCGGTGCGATACATTTGCCATACTTCTCGGTCAAATCCTCGACAACCTGACGGAAACTTGCGTCATCTACATCCATCTCTGTCACATAGACCATTCTCGGCAGATTATACTTATCGCACAGCTCCCATGCCTTTTCCGTTCCAACTTCCACTCCAGCCTTGCCAGATACCACGATAATCGCCGCATCTGCCGCACTGACTGCCTCTTCTACTTCCCCTACAAAATCAAAATATCCCGGTGTATCCAGAATATTGATCTTCGCTTTCTCCCATTCGATAGGAATCAGGCTGGTTCCGATCGAAAACTGACGCTTTTGCTCCTCTTTATCAAAGTCGCTTACTGTGTTGCCGTCTACGATCTTGCCCATACGACTCACTGCACCCGATACATATAACATCGCTTCTACCAGGCTCGTCTTTCCACTTCCGCCATGTCCCAGAAGTACCACATTTCTAATCTCGTCTGTTCTGTAAACCTTCATTTTGCTGCCTCCTTGTACTGTAGAATAATTGGTCGCACAAGCCTCGAAAATTCGCCATTCCACTCAATGGATTGTGCGTAGGTAATACTCCCTTCGGGGGCATTACATTATATGTTCATATTGTACTAAAAAAATAATTCTTTTACAACTCTTTTATGGATATTTCACAAACATTTTTTATTCATGGACTCTTTCGCTTTAAACTGCTAAACTTTTACTGTTGGCAAATGCTGTTTTTCGCGTTATAATAGAATTCTCACTGAGAATCTGCCTGCTTTTTATTAGCATTTACATCGTTATATTTTTAACAATTCATTTGGAGGTAATGACATCATGGAATCAAAGAAAATCGGGTTTATTGGCTTAGGCTTAATCGGGGGATCCATCGCAAGAGCAATCCGCCAGTATTACCCTGACTATACAATCGTCGCATTTGACAAGAACCGGGAGACCCTGGCACTGGCTGTTCAGGAGGGAATCATCAATTCTTCCACTTCCTCCATCGACGATACATTTTTGCACTGCAGCTACATTTTTCTCTGCGCGCCAGTTGCATACAATACTGCTTATCTCAAGCAGGTTCAGGGATATATCTCAGACAGCTGTATTCTGACCGATGTAGGAAGCGTGAAGACCTCCATTCACAAAGAGGTCATCGCACTTGATATGGAGACGAATTTTATCGGAGGCCATCCTATGACTGGTTCCGAGAAAATCGGCTTTCCCAATTCCAAGGCAATGCTGCTGGAAAATGCATACTATGTCCTGACACCTTCCGCAAAGGTCTCTGCAGAAAAAGTGGAAACCTACAAAGCATTTATCGAGAGCCTGAAAGCGCTTCCGATTGTATTAGATTACAATCAGCATGATTATGTAACTGGAGCCATCAGCCATCTTCCACATATCATCGCTTCCAGCCTCGTGAATTTCGTCAAGGACAGTGACACACAGGATGCACTGATGAAGAATCTGGCTGCCGGTGGGTTCAAGGATATTACACGAATTGCTTCCTCGTCACCGGTGATGTGGCAGCAAATCTGTCTGGTAAACAGAGAAAATATTTCCCAGATTCTGGGCAATTACATCGAGCTGCTGGAGGATGCAAAGCTTTCCATCGACAATTCCGATGAGGACAGACTTTTTTCTATGTTTGAGAGCTCCAGGGATTACCGCAACTCCATGCCGAACAGCTCCGCCGGACCAATCAAAAAAGCGTTCGTGGTGTACTGTGACATCGTGGATGAGACTGGTGGAATCGCAACCATCGCCACGATTCTTGCCAGCAACAATCTCAGTCTTAAGAACATAGGAATTCTTCACAATCGTGAATTCGAAGAAGGCGTTCTGCGCATCGAATTTTATAACGGAGACTCCTCGAAGAAGGCCGCAGATTTACTTCGGAAATACCGCTATATCGTATATGAGCGTTAAACTTATCATAGAAGAATATTTACGTTTTAGGAGGATTACATTATGGAAATCGGAAAAATCGAAAGATTAAAGGGGGAAGTCAGCATCCCGGGAGACAAATCGATCTCCCACCGCTGCATCATGTTTGGCTCCATTGCCAAAGGAATCACAGAGATTCACAATTTTCTTCAGGGGGCAGACTGCCTTGCAACCATAGACTGTTTTCGGAGAATGGGAGTGCAGATTGACGAGACCGACGACAAGATTCTGGTTCACGGCAACGGACTCCACGGACTTCAGGCACCATCAGATACTCTCGCGGTGGGCAACAGCGGCACGACTACCAGACTTATCTCCGGCATTTTGGTTGGACAGCCTTTCGAATCCAAGCTCTCCGGAGATCCGTCGCTTAATTCCCGCCCGATGAAACGCATCATGACCCCGCTGACAGAAATGGGTGCCAATATCTCCAGTGTCCTGCGCAACGGATGTGCGCCGCTTTATATCACACCGTCTACGCTTCACGGAATTCATTACACTTCTCCGGTAGCTTCTGCACAGATAAAATCTGCGATTCTGCTTGCAGGGCTTTATGCCGAGGGCGAGACCTCTGTCACGGAACCAACACTTTCCCGGAACCACACAGAGCTGATGCTCCGTGAGTTCGGTGCCGACATTGAATCTACATTTTCACTGGAAGATACCAGCGCAACTGCACATATCAGACCATGCAGCGAACTATACGGACAGAAAATCATGGTACCCGGGGATATTTCCTCGGCTGCTTATTTTATTGCTGCCGGACTGATTGTCCCGAATTCTGAAATTCTCATCAAGAATGTGGGCATTAATTCCACCCGTGCAGGTATCTTAAAAGTCTGCGAGGACATGGGCGGAGACATTTCCCTTTTGAACCAGCGCACGATCAGCGGTGAACCCATTGCGGACATTCTGGTTCGCTCCAGTCAGCTCCACGGTACCATCGTCTCCGGCGAGATCATCCCAACTCTGATTGATGAGATTCCGGTGATTGCTGTCATGGCTGCCGCCGCCGATGGCATCACACTCATCCGGGATGCCGCTGAACTCAAGGTAAAAGAGACGGACCGCATTGAGACTGTCACAGATAATCTCTCTGCCATGGGCTGCGACATCACAGCCACAGAGGACGGCATGATTATCAATGGAGGTGCGCCGCTCCACGGAGCAACCATCCACACACTCCTGGATCACCGCATTGCCATGGCATTTTCCATCGCTGCCCTCATCGCCGAAGGTACCACAAATATCCTCGACAGCAAGTGCGTCGACGTATCCTACCCTAGCTTTTATGATACCTTTGAGAAGTTGTTGTAAGGTTGATTTGTTGAAGCATGAGAAAGGGGTGTCCGTGTCAGGAAGTGGTGCCTCATAGAATGAGTGCCCTGCGGATTGCAACGCAATCTGCAGGGCACAGCCTCCAACTCACCAATCTATAGAAATCCAATTACCGCTTCTCCCCCATTCCGAACACAGCCACTACTCCCGGTCCGGTATGTGATCCGATTACGGTTCCGATGGTATGAATCATCACATGATCCACACCAAGCTTCTCCCTCACCAGCTTTGCAACATATTGGGCATCATCAATACAATCCCCATGCGTAATCATAATAATATCATTCTCCCAGCCCCTGCTCTGCACTGCAAGCATATCCACAATCTTATGAAGGGAACTTTTTCTGCCTCTTTCCTTTCCAATGACCACCAGCTTGCCCTCTTCATTCACATGGATAATCGGCTTAATCTTGATCATCGTCCCGAGAACTGCTGTTGCCTTGGAAATGCGTCCTCCCCGGTGCAGGTGATTTAAGTCATCCACCGTAACATTATGGCACACATGGAGCTTATTCTCTTCAATCCATTCAAAGATTTCTTCCATGGACTTTCCGGATTCTTTCTGTGCAATAGCCTTATATAAGAGCAATCCCTCACCCATACAGGCACTGAGTGAATCAATGACATGGATTCTGCGTTCCGGATATTCAGCTGAGAGCTCTTCTCCTGCGATTCTCGCACTGTTACAGCTTCCACTGAGTCCGGAAGAAAATCCAATATGGAGAATATCCTTCCCCTCTTTTAAAAATGGTTCCATAATTTCTCTTGCTTCTTCCGGGTTTACCTGTGAAGTGCTCGGAAGCGAACCAGTGCGGATTTTGTCGAAGAATTCCTTGGAACTGAGTCCTTCCATATCCGGATAGGTTTCTCCATCTATCGTATATGTAAGATGCATAATCGGAATCTGCTTTTCCTGCAGGTACTCCTTTGGCAAATCTACGGTACTGTCTGTTGTGATTACAAACTTGTTCATGTTTTCAAACCTCCCTGCTAGTCAGGCGGATACTCTCATTCCGCTTTACTGCATTCTCACAGCTTTGCGCTGCACTGCCACTCTTTCCATTCATCATACCATTTTAACTATCTGCACGCAAAATTTTTTTCATAGTCCGGACAAAAAGGATTACCGTAATCGTCACGGAACAGATGTCTGCAATTGGCTCTGCATAGTAGATACCCATGACGCCGCGCATCATCGGAAGGACGATGGCCAGCGGAATCAACAGAATCACTTTTCGGAGCAGTGCAATGACTAACGATGCCTTTGCCTGTCCAAGTGCAAGGAATGTAGATTGGCACGCCATCTGGATTCCAAAAATCGTCATACCAAAAAAATAAATCGGCATCACCTTGCAGGTCAGTGCAACCAGTTCCTGATTATCGGTAAATATCCTTGCATAGATGGACGGGTGGATGATTGCAATTCCTGCCAGTACGACGGTAGCTGCCAGGCAGACACTCACCATCCGGATAAAGATTCCTTTCACACGCTTCATATTATCAGCCCCGAAATTATAACTCATAATCGGCTGGCATCCATAAGTGATTCCCTGCACAGGCACAACAATCAGCTGCATGATACTGGTCATGATCGACATTGTTCCAACATACAGATCTCCACCATATCTCTGGAGTCCTGAATTCAGAGTAATGCTGACCAGACTCTCGGTACTCTGCATGATGAAGGGTGAAATTCCAAGAGACGCAATACTTCCCACTGTCTTTGCAGACAGCCGGAGATATTTCTTTCGGATACGAATGACACTTTTCTCGGAACAGAGAAACCGCATCACCCAGAGTGCACTGACCGCCTGTGACAAGACGGTCGCAATGGCAGCTCCCTTTACCCCCATGTTAAATACAAAGATAAAGACCGGATCCAGAATAATATTGATCACTGCACCAATCAATACGGAAAGCATCGCAGTCTTTGCTGCTCCCTGTCCACTGATAAAGGTGTTGAGTCCCACCGCGAACTGTACGAACAAGGTGCCAATCAGATAAATACTGATGTAATCATTTGCATAACCGATAATGTTATCACTGGCTCCAAATGCATAAAGAATGGGTGTTTTAAAGCAAAAAAAGACTGCCATTAGCACTGCGGAAAACAGAACCAGAAGACTCACACAGTTTCCCAGTATCTTTTCTGCACCTTCGTAATTCTTCCGTCCCATCTCCATCGATGCAAGCGGCGCTCCTCCCATCCCTGCAAATGCACTAAATGCGGAAATGATCATTAGAATTGGAAAGGTCACCCCAACTCCAGTGAGTGCCAGATTTCCATAACCTGCAATATGACCAATATAAATACGATCCACAATGTTGTATAGTACATTGATAATCTGGGCAGCCACCGCAGGAATCGCCATGCTTGCCATCAGCCTCCCCAGTGGTGCACTTTCCAGTCTTTCATCCTGTTTATTCATATTCTTTCTTCCCCTTTGTACAAAAATTCTTACTGCAAGTGCTCTGTTGAACAAAGCAGTTTCTTGCTTTTCCTATTATCTGATCAGCACTAAAACTGTTTATTACAATCAGTTGCACAATTTCGTAACACGAAACAATTATACCCTTTTTTCATACAAAGGTAAAGCCATAGATGAGACAACAAAAACTGACATCAGAGCCCGATGATTTTCCACATATTCTGTTCGTATTCCGAACTCAAAGTCCCCGGGATTTTTTTGCAACCTTTGGTATGTTGAGAAAATTCCGTCCGGAAAGCGTCTTGTTAAATGCAATAAAACCAAAGACCAGCAGTGTCCCTGCCGCAAATCCGACCCAACCCAAAAGTGCCGTAAGGATTAGCAGCATGATTCTCATGAATTTCAGTGCATAACCAAGTTCAAAATTCGGCTGCGTATAATTTGCAACCGCAACGAAAGACATATACAGCATGACTTCAGAATTGAACCATCCTGAGGTCACAGCGAATTCTCCCAGGACGATACCTGCAATGACACTCAGCGGTGTACTCAGCATGGACGGCGTGTTCATCGCCGCCAGACGGAGTCCGTCGATTGCAAGTTCCAAAATCAGTAGCTGCAAGACCAGTGGGATATTCACCATATCCTCAATCACGACAAAAGACAAGAATTTCGGCACCCATTGCAGATTCTGCATCAGCAGCAAAAAGACCGGCGTCAGAAATACGGTCAGAATCGTAATCAACGCTCTGGAAATCTTGAGATAAACTCTGGTGATGGTCGGGAAATAATAATCATTTGCCTCCTCAATCACATCCAGTATTGAGGTTGGAAGAATCATGGCTGACGGGGAATTGTCCACCAGGAGCACAATCTTCCCCTCTAATAGACATACCGATGCTGTATCCGGCCGTTCTGTAAACTTGAATTTTGGAAATGGATTAAACCACCTGCGTTGAAACAGTGCCTCTGCCAGGCTCTGCTGATTCATGCGAAGTGCATCCAGCTCCAGATTTGTAATGCGCTCCCGCAGGTTCGTAAGAAGCTCCTCATCCACCCGGTCTGCCATATAGCAGAGCACCACGTCTGTTCGTGAGCTCATCCCCACCTCCATCATTTCCATAATCAGATGAGGATCTCGGATTCTCCTGCGCATCAGTGCCGTGTTAAAGACCACCGTCTCTACGAACCCATCTCGTGAGCCACGCAGTGACTTGTCCTTATCCGGCTCCTCCACACTTCTTGCCGGATATGTTCTGCAGTCAATGGCAAGGCAAGCTTGATAACCCTCAATAAACAGACAAGTCACGCCGGAAAGCACATTCCGGATAACCTGATCAAAGTCTGTAAGTATATCCACCTCCACATAGGGCAGACACAGCCTTGCAAATTCCGTTGCATCCCCTGGCATATCCTCTGGCTTCACGCCAAAAAACGAATCCATGATTTTCAACATGACTTCGTCTTTCGTAAATCCATCAATAAAATAAAAACCTGCCGCTCGTCCGCCAATCTCCATGTCACGGCGGATCACATCAAAGCTCTCCTCCACCGGAAGAACCTGATTCATATACGCCAGATTTTCATGAAGTCCGGCAGATATCTTCTTTTTATCCATCTCCGTTTCCACCCTTTCCTAGAACTCTTCATAAGATATCCAGTTCAGGGGTGAAATATACGCCAAAATTCATACCGGGTGCTAAAACAGCTTCGGAGCTGAATGTTTGTGACGCCTGAATCCCAAACGAAAATAGAGTACTGCGTCTTTTATTTTGTGGTGCTTCCAAACCCGCCATTTCGCGTGCTCGTCACATCATCATCTATGGTAATTCCATACTCCACAAAAATCCCCTGCATAAAGCCGGTTCCTTCCGGAATATCTACTGTCTTTTCTTCGTGGGTATCGTTTGTCAGCTTCACAAAGATGTGCCCCTCGTTATCTGAGTAGAAATAATCACTGTCAATGATTCCGACCGTGTTATTCAGCTGCAGTCTGTACTTGAATCCCAGACCACTTCTCGGATAGCACTTCAGCACCCAGTTTTCTTCCATCTCCACCCGGATTCCTGTGGGAAGTTTCACTGTTGCGCCCGGTTTTAACTGTACGGTATATGGCGCAAAAAAATCATACCCTGCCGATCCGGCAGTTGCCCTCTTCGGGAGCTGGATTCCCTTGTAGGTCTCCAGAATTGCCGGCTCGCCCGTTGGACCAAAAGTATCAATCCAGGCCTCCTTGAATTGTTCAAAACTCACTTTATGAAATTGTGCAATACGCTGCATATCCTCTCCCTCTCTTTATGAATCATGTAATACGGTCTTTTTCATCCGCAGGCTGTCCTGTACATCAATGACATTCTGGTTGGCACTGCCCTTCCAGTGAAGCTTCGGATCACGTTCTGCGTCAATGTATTCTCCATCCACCACAACATCCAGATAGTTGACAATCTCAAGCTTCTTGACCTCAGCCCACTCAGAGCCTGTATACAGCCATTGTGTCTTATCCGGGAAACGGGTCCGGATTTCTTTTGCAAGCGCTGTCACCTTATCAATATTCGCCGGGTGCAGCGGATCTCCGCCACTGAACGTGATTCCATTGGTATAGTCCTTCTCCAACTGTTCAAAAAGCTCAGTCCTCGCAGCTTCATCAAATTCTATTCCGCCCTCCGGATCCCATGTCACCGGATTCTGACAGTTCTTACATCCATGTGAACAGCCGGATACCCACAATACTACACGCAGTCCATCTCCATTGAGCATATCGTCTTTCGTAATATTATGATAATACATTACATACTCTTCCTTTCTGCAATCTCAGCCATCTTCGCATCATTCAGTCTCGTGTCACCTTTTACACGGGAATAAGAAAGATAACCGTTCATTCGTTCAATCTTCGTCAGGTTGGTGCTGCCGCATTTCGGGCATACATCCATATCCAACTCTTCGTACCCGCAATCATCACAGTAAGAGAGAGACAGGTTCACACCCTCATAGAATCCCTTTGCCATGGCACGGCGGATGAGCGACTTGATTGCCTCAATGTTATAGCTGATCGGATATTTTACATATTGAATCTTCCCACCATTGCTCAACTCCCAGAATCTGCCTTCCAGATCCTGCTTCTGAATCGGGGTGATATCCTCTGTCACATGACAGTGGAAGCTGTTGCTTACATACTCTCTGTCCGATACATTCTCAATGATGCCATATTTCTTGCGGAACTGCTGAATCTGCACACCGCAGAGGTTCTCTGCCGGAGTCCCGTAAATTGCATAGAGATGTCCGTCTTCGTCACGGAAACGCTTGATTTCTTTGTTGATGTACTCCAAGACCTCTACCGCAAACTGTCCGTCCTCCACCAGAGATTTTTTGTTATATAACTGCTGAAGCTCGTTAAATGCGGTGATTCCAAAGGATGCAGTGGCTGATGCAAGCAGCGGCTTGATCTTATCGTAAAGTCCAAGTTTGCCACCATAGAATCCGCCCTCACAGTAAGCAAGTGGATTCGTGGATGCCTTCATCTCGCCAAGATAATCGTAAGTACGACAGTGGAGCCTCCGGATCAGGTTCAGGTAGTAATCCAGCACCTCATAGAAATCCCTGCTTTCCTGCTGTGCTTTTGCAAGAATCATTGGCAAATGCAGACTGATGGCACCGATATTGAACCGTCCCACAAATACCGGCATATCATTCTCATCTGCCGGATTCATGCCGCCTCTTTCATACCACGGAGAGAGAAATGCGCGGCATCCCATTGGACTGACAATCCTGCCGTACTTCTTGTACATGCTGGCAATATAACCCTCACCGGTGAGACTGAGCCAGTCCGGATACATGGTGGTTCTGGAACACTCGATTCCTTCCTCGAATACATCCTCCAACGGCTTGCCCGGTCCATGAAGGTTCTCGTCATACAAAAATACAATCTTTGGAAACAGTACTGGCTTCTTGTGCCCTTCTTTTCCCTGTCCATTCTTACGCACCTGAAGCATCTTGATGGTCGCAAGCTTTCCATAAATACTTGTTCTGGTTCCGGCGGTAATGGTGATAAATGGATAGTCTCCACGACTGGAGGATACGGAATTGAATTTGTACTCCCATCCCTGAAAGCCCTGTTCCATCTCTTTTTCCAGATCCTTCCAGGCAACTTCCTCTGCCTTTT
>JAQVCP010000101.1 GCA_028689735.1 Hespellia sp.
GAAAGATATTTGTCGCGATACTCACGAAGCATGGTAAGTTCATAACAATCATCCGGTTTGTTCATGCTTCGACAGACCGCTGTCGTAACATAGCAGAGACTGGACTTGAATCCTCCATTAATACTCTCCACACTTGCCTTGCCAATCTTTGTCTCCGGAAATGTCTTGTTCCAGGCATCGACCATACAATCTGTAAGCTGCTCTGCCCCATCACTTTTCACCTCACCAATAAGAGGCACGAAAAATGAGACCATGGCGAGATTATAATCCAGAAGTTCTAAATTCCGCTTTCTCTTCGATTTTATATCAGATAAATATTGAAACACTCTGGAAGGTACAGCCTCTGCAATTGCAAGAAAGCGCGTCTCATCTCCATTGTCACAGATTCCCTTGATATCTGCGAACAGTTCTTTGTATTTTTCCTTATAATAACTGATATCATCTTTGTAGGTTTTCTTTTTCAACCTTTTGGTATTTACAAAAATCTCATCGTAAAGTTCTATTAAACTCTGCCCGATTTCATCGTAATTCATAGAATCTTCCTTTCTATGAAGCGTATTTATTCACTCCAGTTATAGTAAACATCCTGTACATCGTCATCTTCATCCAGAAGATCCAATGTTTTTTGGATATTCAGAATATCTTTTTCGTCTGTCAGCTCGACCCATGTCTGAGGAATCATCGTTACCTCAGCACTGACCATCGGGATACCGGCTTCTTCCAGTTTCAAGCGTACCTCACTAAAATCTGCAGGATCTGTGATTACTTCGTAGCTGTCCTCTTCCTCCGAAAAATCTTCTGCTCCACAATCAAGTACTGTCATCATCAACTCATCGGCATCCATGTCAAAGTCCTCTTTGTCAATAATAATCTGTCCCTTTTCATCGAACATGAATGAAACACATCCCGGGGTACCTACGTTACCGCTTCCCTTTGTAAATGCATTTCGTACGTTGGAAGCTGTCCGATTCTTGTTATCAGTCAGTGCATTGACGATGATGGCTGTACCGTTTGGTCCATATCCTTCATATGTAACATGTTCGAAGTTATCTGCTGTGCCATCTCCGGCTGCTTTTTTAATCGCCTTGTCGATGGTGTCATTCGGCATGTTATTGGATTTCGCTTTGGCAATGACATCACGGAGTCTGCTGTTATTTGCCGGATCCGGTCCCCCGCCTTCCTTTACGGCAACGGTAAGTTCCTTACCAATCTTTGTGAAAACCTTGCCCTTTGCTGCATCATTCTTTTCTTTTTTATGTTTAATATTTGCAAATTTTGAATGTCCTGACATAATCGTCTCTCCTTCTTCTCTCTCTTGTCCCTGAAATAATCCGACCAAAACTGCGCACAATTTCAGATGACTGTAAAAGTCACTCGTACTATTTTATCACTCTTGTGGCATTTTTTCTACCCTAACTTTTTGAATAATGTTATCCTTTACGATCAAGGTACTGAAACGATACCCGCCATAATGAATGAAACACTTTTCATTTTCCCCGGGAATCCGTTCCAGACGGTCAATCAGAAATCCATTGAGCGTATCAAAATCCTCTTCTTCAAACTGAATTCCAAGAGTGTCCTCCACATCATCCAACTCAGTCAGTCCCGGCATCAGATACAAGTCTTTCCCCATTTTGACGATAGTCTCTTCTTCTTTATCATACTCATCCAGAATATTGCCGACAATCTCTTCCAGAATATCTTCCATGGCAACCAGTCCAGAAGTCTGCCCATATTCATCCAGTACAATCACCATATGCTTCTTGGAGGATTGCATGGCGCGAAAAAGCGAGTCGATACTTTTTGTCTCCGGCACATAACTCACTTCCCTTATGTATTCTGTCAGCTCCTTGATTGGCGCATTACGCTTTTCCTTATCCAGATAGCACTTCATAACATCTCTAAGGTGGATGGTTCCGATGATATTATCGATGTCTTCCTCATAAATAGGAAATCTGGAATAATGCTGCTCCAGAATAAAATAAAGTGCAGCTTCCAGAGGTTCATTGCCATCAATTGCTATGATATTCTTACGGTGAGTCATAATATCCTTGGCGTCCTTTTCGCCAAACTCAAAAATATTATGAATCATCTCTGCCTCACTGCCGGCAAAAACCCCCTGCTCCTGCCCCTCATCGACCATGGAAATAATTCCTTCTGTCACATCTTCCTCGCTGTTATCCCCAAAGATGCGCTTCATTTTTTCCAATAGTTTTTCATCTTCCATTCTTTCTTTACTCCTTTATTATGTATGAAGTTCCAGACTGATACTCAGAGCCTCATCAACCTTTCTCATAAGTGACTGATCCACATGACAGACAAAATCCTTTAGCCGCTGCTTATCCAGTGTGCGGATCTGTTCTAAAAGTATAACAGAATTTTTCACAATCTGATATCGTTTTGCGTCAATTTCCACATGCGTTGGCAATTTTGCTTTATTCATGCGGGAAGTGATTGCTGCACAGATGACCGTTGGGCTATGTCTGTTTCCTGTATCATTTTGAATAATAAGTACCGGCCGGATACCTCCCTGCTCGGAACCAACGACGGGACTTAAGTCCGCGTAGTAAATATCTCCACGTCTAATTACCAATTCTTTCACACTCCGATTTTATGATAATCCTAGTATTACCATCTTTCATCGGATGTATGCAATCTTCCTGTTTTTGAGAAAAAGCATCTATGCTTTGCAATGTCCCGACGGAACGATAAAATAATCAATCGCTTCCGTTACTTTACCGTCTTTCTGATAGACTCTTGGAATTCGCTTGCCCAGATCACATACAAATTCATAATTGAATCTTCCAGAGAGATCACTGAGCGTCTCCACCGGAAGGAATGTGTCATGGTCTTTTCCAATCAAGACAACCCGATCCCCGATTGTCACATCCTCAATATCCGTCACGTCTACCATAAACTGATCCATACAGACCCGACCAAGAATCTTAGCCTTCTGACCGTGAATCAGTACATAGCCTTTATTGGACAGGCTTCTCGGATAACCATCTCCATATCCCACCGGAATGGTAGCAACCTGCATGTCAGAATCTGTGATGTAGGTTCCACCGTAGCTGATCGGGCTTCCCTTTTTCAGAGTCTTCACAAATGTAACCTGACTGATAAGTTCAAGTGCCGGTT
Source organism: Hespellia sp. (assembly GCA_028689735.1). Classification (GTDB taxonomy): domain Bacteria; phylum Bacillota; class Clostridia; order Lachnospirales; family Lachnospiraceae; genus Hespellia. Next base: position 3,139 of record JAQVCP010000101.1, read on the forward strand.
TCAAATCTACTGCAGATTTATCGACCTCTTTCGATGGATATAAGCCATAAATAGAAATTCCCGCACGCACCAGATTGTGATTATAATTCTGCAGATCAATAATTCCCGCACTGTTGTCACAATGTACAAATGGGAACTTCACCCCACGCTCTTGCAGATGCTGTTCCATCCACACAAACTGGTCATGCTGAATCTCAGTGAATTTCTTATCCTCTTCGTCTGCTTTGGAAAAATGAGTGAACATTCCTTCGAGCATGAGATTGGGGAGCTTGCTGATTGCTGTAATGGCATCCACACTCTGCTCATTGACCAGAAAACCAAGCCGTCCCATACCGGTATCAATCTTGATATGGCAGTAAGCCTTCTTCCCCATATTTACAGCGGTTCTTGAAAGTTCTTCCGCCATCTCTTTTGTATAGACGTTGGCACGAATCTCGTATTCAATCAATTCCTCATACTGCTGCGGAAATACGCTGCCGAGTACCAGAATCGGTTTGGATATTCCGGCTTTCTTTAAAATCAGAGCTTCCTCAAGGGAGGCAGTCGCAAATCCCCATACATAGGAGTAAGGTTCTACCAGATTTGCGATTGGAATGGCACCATGTCCGTATCCGTCAGTTTTAATGACCGCAATCATCTCGGTCCCCTCATGGATATTTCTCTTCATCTGTTCCATATTATATGCAATGGCATCTAAGTTTATCTGTGCATAGACACGTTGATATTTTATCATAACTTACATCTCCTTTCATTCTTTTGTTTCCTATTCTTCTAACTGATGCAATTGATAAATCACTCCGGTGCGTTCATCTCAGTACCCTGCTCAGGTAATCAATCTGGTCACTGGCCAGCACACTGTACATCCCCAGCTCTTTTGCTGCCATCTCTCCTGCCAGCCCGTGCAGAAAGGTTCCCAGACAGGCACACTCCAGCCTATCCTTTTTCTGGGCCGTCAGTCCAGTGATGATTCCTGCAAGAACATCCCCGGAACCCGCTTTTGCCATAGCTGCGCACCCTGATAGATTGACATAAACACGGGATTTTTTCTTTGCCACCAGCGTTCTTGCATCCTTCAGGACGCAGACTGCTGGATAATCCAATACAAACTGCTCCAGTACTTCAAATCGTCTGGCCGCAATGGCATCCACGCTCTGCCCGGTCATTCTGGACATCTCTTTCAGATGAGGGGTCAGGATGATACCTGCGTTCGCTTCTTTCAGCCAGGTCATGTGTTCACTTAATAAATTTATACCATCTGCATCAATTACGCAAGTCTTATCATAATTCTTCAAAAGATATCCCAGCATTTGCTCTGCACATTTGCTTTTTCCAAGACCGCAGCCAATTGCCGCGGTATCCGACCAGTCCAGAAGCATTTTCAGCTGTTTTTCGTCATATTCCCGATAAGTGGATACGATTGCTTCGGGCAAAAGCTCTTGAAGAACTATTCGGTTTTCCTCGTGGGTATAGATCCGGATGATACCTGCCCCCACAGCATATGCTGCCTTTGCAGACAGATAGGCAGCGCCGCACATACCTGCACTTCCCACGATCATAAGTACCTTTCCGTAGGTTCCTTTGTGAGAAGCAGCAGCTCTTGCCGGAAGGAGCGATGAAAGGTCTTCTTTTTCGTAGGCAACGCAGATCTTTTCGTTCCCTGCAAATATCTGTGACGGAATTCCAATTTCCACAGGAACTACAATCCCTGCATATTCTCTGCCAGGATCCAGTACGGTTCCCAGTTTTTCAAACGCCATTGATATTGTAAGCTCTGCTCGAAAAGCGCATCCAAGGACCTGTCCGGTAGATGCATCAATCCCGGAAGGAATATCCACTGCAACTTTTTCCCCCGGCATCTGATTCATCTTTTGAATGTGTTCCCGGTACGCTCCTTTAATAGGACGGTTGAGTCCGACCCCAAACAGGGCATCTATCACACAGGTGTAATCATCATCCGGAATCTCAGATTCGATGGGAATCCCCAGCTTTTGCAAAATGTAAATCTGTTGCCTCGACTCCACACTGAGAGATGATAAATGACCTGCAAATGCAATAATCGGATGTATCTGCTTCATGGCAAGCAGACGGGCAATTGCAAAGCCATCTCCTCCATTATTTCCTGAGCCGCAGACAATCAATGTATTGGAAAAATCCACGTTCTGATCCTCCATCACCGCCACACATCCAAGTGCCGCCCGTTCCATCAGAACAATTGCCGGAATTCCGATATCTTGGATTGTCCTTTCATCTGCTTTTTGCATCAGCGTTCTATCTGGTAAATACCTCATATTTTTCTCCTCCATCAGATGCTATTGATTTTCCTGTTCCTCATCACATATGTTACTTTTTCTAAAAAGGCACACCGGACTTAGGACAGCAAAAAACGTGTAAAGAGCAGCCTTCACAGCTTCTCTCTACACGCATCTTAATCCTGATTACTTATGTTCCTCCCGATATCGGGTAATGTTATAAGACAGCTGCATCAGACTCTCTGATAAATGTACGTTCTCTACGATAACATCCTCCTGAAGGTCCAGATCAGTATGTGCAAAATTCCAGATTGCCTTTACACCATTCTCCACCAGAAGATCTGCAACTTCAATTGCCTTCGCCTTTGGTATGGTAAGTGCGGCTATCTCGATATCATTCTTCTGTACAAATTCTTTCAGCTCATCCATCATTCGAATCTCAACTCCGCGGATTGTAACACCTGCCAGACGCGGGTTTACATCGAACAACCCTTCTAAAATGAATCCACGCTTCTCAAATGCTGCATAATTTGCCAGAGCCTGTCCGAGATTACCGGCTCCGATAATAATCATCTTATGGTCAATATCCAACCCCAGAATCTTGCCAATCTCTGTGTACAGATACTTTACATTGTATCCGTAACCCTGTTGTCCAAATCCACCAAAATTGTTCAAATCCTGTCTGATCTGCGATGCAGTAACCTTCATCTGTTTGCTGAGATCATTCGAAGAAATTCGTTCCACTCCTTCTTCCATCAGTTCTCCTAAGTATCTATAATATCGGGGTAATCTACCAATTACGGCACGTGAAATAGCTCTTTCTTCCATATCGACATACTTCCTTTCCCATTCAGTCTATTCACATTATATAGAATTGACAGTTTAATGTCAAACTTTTAACTACAAATTCTTGGTTGTTTTTTCTATATTTTCCGTTATAATGAAAGAGTTGCAATAGAAAAATCGTACTTTAGGAGGTTCTGCATGATACTCGCATGCCATAATATAAATAAGGCCTTTGGTGATCAGATTATTGTCAAAAATGCATCTTTTCATGTCGAAGACCGTGAAAAAGCTGCCCTTGTCGGGGTAAATGGTGCCGGAAAGTCCACCATTTTAAAAATGATCATGGGTGAGATGCCCTTAGACGGCGGGGAGGTCATTCTCACCAGATCTAAAACGATCGGATATCTGGCACAGCATCAGGAGCTGATGACAGGTAACACCATTTATCAGGAACTGCGCACGGCAAAAGCAGATGTCATCACATTAGAAAAACAGATTCGGACCATTGAACTGGAGTTGAAACATTTATCCGGCACAGAGCTGGAGGAACGTCTTCGCACCTATCATCGCCTGACATCAGAATTTGAGAACAAGAACGGGTATGCTGCCGAGAGCGAGATGACTGGTGTACTAAAAGGGCTTGGATTTCAGGAAGAAGAATTTTCAAAACCTGTAGACCATCTTTCCGGGGGTCAAAAAACAAGAGTGTCTCTCGGAAAGCTTCTGCTCACCAAACCGGATATTCTGCTTCTTGATGAGCCTACCAACCACCTGGACTTAAATTCCATCACCTGGTTGGAGACATATCTGATCAATTATCCAGGAGCGGTACTGATTGTTTCTCATGACCGTTATTTTCTGAACCGCGTTGTCACCAAAGTCATTGATGTGGATCACGGACAGGTGATGATGTACTCCGGTAATTACAAGGATTTTGCACAGAAAAAGCAGATGCTTCGGGATGCGCAGATGAAGGAATACTTAAACCAGCAGCGAGAAATCAAGCATCAGGAGGCTGTCATTGAAAAGCTGAAATCCTTCAACCGTGAAAAATCCATCAAGCGTGCGGAAAGCAGGGAAAAGATGCTGGAGAAGATCACACCCTTGGAAAAACCCATCGAGCACGATCTGGAACTTCACTTTTCACTGGAACCGTCAAGACTGAGCGGCAATGACGTGCTCTCGGTGGAACATCTGACAAAGAGTTTTAATACTACGCCGCTGTTCACTGACATCAATTTCGAAATCAAACGCGGAGAACATGTAGCAATCATAGGCGATAACGGAACCGGTAAAACAACGTTGCTTAAGATATTAAATCAGGTGATTGCAGCAGATTCCGGTGCTTTTCGGCTGGGCTCGAATGTAGAAATCGGTTATTATGATCAGGAACATCATGTGCTTCACAGTGAAAAAAGTATTTTCGATGAGATTTCAGATGATTATCCAACTCTGACGAACACACAGATTCGCAATACACTTGCCGCATTCCAGTTTGCGGGCGATGATGTCTATAAACTAATCCATGATCTCAGTGGTGGAGAACGCGGGCGCGTCTCCCTTGCAAAACTGATGCTTTCGGAAGCTAATTTTCTGATCCTCGATGAGCCTACGAACCATTTGGATATCACATCAAAGGAAATTTTGGAACAGGCACTCAACGATTACACGGGAACAGTTCTTTACGTATCCCATGACCGATACTTTATCAACCAGACCGCCACACGGATTCTGGATCTTGTGAACCGGACGTTTGTGAATTACATTGGGAATTACGATTATTATCTTGAGAAAAAGGACGAACTCACCACTGTCTATTCTACAGTGGATGAAGTTGGCGATGGCAGTGCGTCCGAAAATGTATCGGAGACCAAGCTGGACTGGCAGGCCCAGAAAGAACAGCAGGCTTTGGAACGTAAGCGCCAGAATGACTGCAAAAAAGTCGAAGAACGCATTGCTGTTTTAGAAACACGCAATGAGGAAATCGATGGACTGATGCTTTTGGAAGAGATTTATACAAATTCCATGAAATGTCAGGAACTGGCAGCAGAGAAAAGCAAGAATCTGGAAGAGTTGGACGGACTCTTTGAAAAATGGGAAGACCTGGCTGAATAACAGCCAGGTCTTCTTTATAAGAGGTTCCATAAACAAATATTGATAATGTCTTTTATAAGGTAGTCCACAGATCAAGAACCTGACCTGTCATTACGTCCGGTGCATCACACAGAAGGTACATTGCTGCTTTTGCAACCGAATCAGCACTTCCCATCTTTACATCGTCCTGTCCAACCGAATGATTGTAGACTCTCTGCCCCGGCGTGTCCAGAATTCCAGGAGCAACACTGTTTACCTGAACTCCGTACTCGGCCATCTGAATTGCTGTTGTCTTCGTAAGAGTAACGATACCACCCTTTGCAACTGCGTATGCACCCATCTGAGATGCGATTCTTCCCATTCTGGAAGATATGTTGACAATCTTTCCACTGCGCTGTTTGATCATGATTGGTGTGATTTTGTTTGTACAAAGGAATGGTGGCTTTAAGTTTGTCTTGATAATCTGATCCCATTGTTCCTCAGACCAATCCCATATTTTGATTGCCTGATGTTCGATATTCGTGTAAATCTCTTTTGGGTATCCTCCGGCGTTATTGACAAGAATATCAATTCTTCCGTAAGTATCCATTACCCGATCAACCATAGCCTGTGTCTGTTGGGCATTGGTCAGGTCTGCAGGAATTGCCATTGCCTTTCCGCCTTCTGCTTCGATTTCTACAACTACTTTATCAAGATCTTCTTTTGTTCTTGACACCAGTACTACGGTAGCTCCCTCTTTTCCGGCAGCAAGTGCGATTTCTCTTCCGATTCCTTTTCCTGCTCCTGTTACAACTGCAACTTTATTCTCTAATTTCATTTTAATTTCCTCCAAATTCATATTATATGATCGTGTCTTTGAATGTCTCAAAAAAGCTTGTATCTGTCTCGTATATATAACTGTCTCCTATTTGCTTCAACAGGATAAGATGTAAATGATTATTGATGTTCTTCTTATCCAGTTTTATGGCATCGAGCAATACATCTAGTGTCTGATTGCATTGATATGGAAGCTGGTAAGCTGATAGTAACTCCTTTATCTGTGCTGCCGTTCCCTTCTCTGTCAGTCCCATCTCTTCCGTCATCTTCGTCAGCTGATACATTCCAATGGCCACAGCTTCACCATGACTTTCCCGTTCATAGTGATAATATTGTTCGATTGTGTGTGCCAGCGTATGCCCGAAATTAAGGAGCATACGCTTACCAAAGTCATGCTCATCCTCTTCTACAATTCGACGCTTACAATCAACACAGCGATAAATCACCTCATCAATACAGTCCTGCATAGCCTGATAACTACCCTTTTTCAACAGCATCTCGTAGAGTTTCTTATCTTCAATACAGCCATACTTAATGACTTCTCCCATTCCATCAGCAATGAAATGTTCTGGAAGCGTATGGAGTACTGTCGGATCAATCAGTACCATCTTCGGATGATAAAATGCACCTACCAGATTCTTTCCCTGTGGCAGGTCAACGGCGACTTTCCCTCCCACTGATGAATCAACCTGTGCCAACAGTGACGTTGGTATCTGAATCAGTGAAACACCGCGAAGATATGTAGCAGCGACAAATCCAGTCAGATCGCCGACCACTCCGCCGCCAAGTGCAATAATCAAATCACTTCGTGATATTTGATGTTCCAGAAGACCGGCATAGACATCCGGAAGTGTATCAAAACTCTTTGAGGTCTCTCCGTGAGGAATCACAACGTGACTGCACTGATAAGACTTTAGCAGCTCTTCTTCTATCTTACTGCCATAAATCGGGAACACATGATCATCAGATATGATCATAATCCGTCTACCCTGAAACACCTGACTTACATAGGTATTCACTTTTTCAAGTATGTGTTCTTCTATATAGATTGGGTAGCAGCCATCCTTAAGCTGCACCGTAAGCTCCATCATCTGTCCTTCCCCTTTTCCTTGATTATTAATGTTTTGCAATTTTCAAAGCTTATAAATTCATCCGGCACAAAGTCCTCAGCACTTAATATTCGTACTGTAAAATCTTCACACTGCAAAGCTTTAACTTGCTAAAGTATTAACT
>JAQVCP010000102.1 GCA_028689735.1 Hespellia sp.
AACATAAAAATCCCGAGAGCGGAGACTGCTGTGATGGCAATCTCAACTCTCGGAAATCCCTTGTTTTCTACACCTTTTTTCAATTCTATTTTTGAACCCTTGTTATCAATACTACGGTCTCAACGTGGCACGAGAGGACAGGAAGTACGTCTTACGCCCTCGGTCGTATGGGGGAATATATCCACTATTACCGACCAAACATATCCACCGAGCCTTTTTTCGAGGGAACATATCCACTACATTGCAGAAAAAAGTTCATGATTAAAAATATCCAGAAAAACGTACTATAAATAGTAACCTTTTATTTCTTCCATTAATATTTCGGGGTCTAAGTTTTCATCATAATAATCTACGTCATATTGTTGTCCTGAGCGCAGATGGTGCAACCAACCATCAAGCATTGCTAAATATATTTCATTAATGTCATCCAAGTTTGCATATTGACCCACATAGTTGTTTTGAGCATCATAACTCTCCTGATAAACTGGATATCGATAATGTTCAAAATACGTATTTCCCTCTATCAGCTTGGCATATCCATCCTCATCTATAACAAGTCGATTACTTCTAAAGTCATTCCCAGCTCTTAATACTTCTCTAATTTCATCTTCCGTGAATAAATGTGTTGGTGGATGTATCCTAAATAGTTCTATTGTAAAATAAATTCCCATTTCCTGCCACACAATCCCCAAACCATCACATAACTGTTTGATATACTTTTTCATTTCAATTGCGGCCTTTATTCCTCCTTCAAAATCTGAAAACACATATTTTCCATCCTTGCTTATAGGATATGGCATTCTATCTTCTTCACAAATAAAACCATTTTCAGACACATATTTCCTTGTGCTGAATCCCCCACCGTTTATATGAAACATTATAACAAATTCCAACTTACCATCTTTCTGATGATTATATTTATCACAAATATCTTTCAAACACCAACTCATCCAATTTGATTCCACAAATTCATCAAATTGGCAACTTTCTTTAATTCTTTTCTGTGTTTCTTCTTGATCCTCCTCATCAACAACCGAAAAGGGATTTTTCTGGTATAAATCAGAAAATTTTCGATAATCTTTCAGCGTATAATATGATTTTCGCATTTCGCCAATATAATGTTTGAATTCTATACTTCCCATACTATTGTGTCTAGCATCGTAAGTTCCAGCAATATGGTTATAAATAGACTGTTTGGAAAATATGACAAATGACCCGTTTAAGAACCTATCAACTTGTCTATAACCTTGAGGAAACTTTATTCCATTGTCATACCTTCCATAATTTATCAAATTGCTCAAAACATAATGGCCAGGAAAATCTTCTATCAAAGTTTCCCTGCAACCCGCATATATACAATCAGAAATCGGTTCCATGGTCTCTAATTCTAACCTGAAATAACTCCATCTATAATCGTTTCTACCGAAATTTTCCAGCGTTAGACTGCTTGGTTTGAAAATGTAATTGCACCCTCCAGCTATCAGGCAAATACAGTCCTTCTCTTTAGCGTATTCTGCCATTTCGACATCCTGACCTCCTCCAGTAGGCAAAAACATATGATTCAATCCAGGCATACTTCCAATATCATTTAAGATATTTATTATGGAGTCCGCATCTCTCCATTCAGCATGTGATGGAACAGTTTTGGGAAATAATCTATTTTGTAAATATCTCCATTCACTATGATTACTCTTCTGAAGACTAGTGGCCACTGCTATCCAATGTTCAAGTTCTTCCACGAATTTCTCTGTATTTGGTCTTAACGCTGGATCATATTCAGTTGCTTGCTTTAGCAACATTTCAATTTCAACCAGATGCTCTCTTTTATAATTATGATTACTACGTAACCCAATTATTGAATCATCCTCTTCATATCTCCCCTCGAATCCATGTTCAATCCCAGTTAGTACTATCCACAACGTCTTAGCCAGCGAATATACATCCGCCTTTTTTCCATCTGCACGTTGCGCATTATATCTCATTTCTGGAGCCATTGTTGACTTTGGTCCAACAGGCTCTTGAATAGATGTTAGTTCCTTTTTATTCGGGTAATCGACTAGGCCAAAATCACCAAAGCAATAAATATCATTATAGAAATAAATATTTTTAGGTTTTATGTCTCTATGAACAATTTCTCTTCTATGCAACAATTCTAACGTCTTAGCTAATTGGAGAATACATTTTACCTTATCCTCAAGATTATCCACTTTTTTTATTACTTCTTCAAGCGGTATAGCTATTGGCATAGCATACCAATATTTCTTTGTCTGCTCATCTGGTAACCCATACGCAAATATGGGAAGAACTCCTTTAATTTCATCTTGGATTTTTAATACCGTTTCTACTTCTATTTTAAATCTTCTCTGCTTTTTTTCTCTTCTCTTATTTGCCTTTCTCCCTCTAGAATAATCTTCCCGAAGAATCTTCACAGCAACGTCTTCGCCAGCAGCATCCTTAGCAACATAAACATCAGCATTTCCACCGCCGTCCATTCTTTTTACTATTTGATACTCACCTATTTTATCTATCATATGTATTTGAATCCCCCTATTTCCTGGATTTTACTCATGCCTTTAATTGTATTCTTCCTACACCCCAATCTTTTCACCATCTGGTAACACAAAAGCCTGCTCATAGCCAACCTCCAGTGCCTCTGCAATCGCCATCATTTCCTCAAAGGAAACGGTACCTCGTTTCAGTTTTTTATTAAAATTCTGCGGAGTCTGCCCAATACGCCTGCATAACTCTGCAAGACTGATATTCTGTTTCTCGCACAACGCTCTTATCATATCTGATGTTGTCATGATATACCTCCATAATACAAAACAATTATAAACCTTATGGTTGATAATTACAAGTTACTGTTAGAACTGTTTTTTCACATATTTTGGTAATTTTTCTTATAACTCCTTAAATAATAAAATACCCCTCAAAAGAATTAACCTTGAGAGGTATTTTCTGTTTTCTTTATCAAATGCATTTCCTTATTGGATGTCGTACAACGGTTTTCAGTTTACTCACTTCACATCTTCTTGGATCAGACAGGTAAATCTCATGATGATAACGAATATCTGTAATATCAAGTTCATATCCCTGCTGTCTGGCATACTCATGCATGGAAGTAATGGTCTGCGGCTCATCATCAAAAGAGCCAATATGCATACACTGTACACATTCTCCCTCATCATAAGTAAAAAATGTAACTTTTGAAAAATCCATTTTCTTCTTTTTCGTTGCTTCTGCCACAGCCCAGTCAAAGTCTGCCTGGGTAACAAAATCTGGAAGACGAATCACGGAAATAAAATTGAAGTCCTCTTTATGATTATAATCAATCCCTGTAATTCCATTCTGCCACCAGAATCCCTCTAACGGCGGCACTACATACTGAAAATATCCATCCATTTTATAGTTGCCTTTATAACTCATCTTGATGGTAAACGCAATTGCATAAAGTAATCCGATACCTGATTTATATTCGCCATTATCATCATTAGGGTTTCCCTTACCACGAACCGCAATATAATTCATAGCCGGTACGGTAACAATTCCCGGCTTCTTTGGTGGCATATAAAATTCTTTATATTCTTTCTTAAAATCAAATGCCATACTATTACCCTCATTTCTTTTTCTTCGGTGCAGGAAGCTCCTCATACATTGCATCAAACAATTTTTCCATAAACTCCCTGTTGTCTATATCCTCAACCAAAACCATATCCTTCGCCCCTTCGTATGGCGGCTCAAGCGGTGCCTCTGGAAGCATATGTTTCACGCTGTCCACAGGCTTTACAAGTAAGCGGTCATCACATACATAAGCCGCAATTTTTCCTCGATAATAAATAATATATTCTCCCATCATCATTCGATATGTGATTTCAGACAATCCTGATAACTGATCTAATATGAAGTTTAAATATTCCTTTTTCGTTGCCATTGTCTTTATTCCTCCGCAAAAGAACCAATTTCAATTAAATTTCCCTCTGGATCAGCAATGTAGCAAGTGCGCTGTCCCCACGGCTCCGTTGTGGGTAGCATCACCGCCTGTGCACCCCTTTTCACGATGGCTTCAAATGCTCTGTCTACAGCATCATAATTTGAAACAGATAATGCGATTTCATAATGACCATTTATCCCTTTCGCATAAGAAAAGTTTCTGCCTGTCATTTTCTCAAAATCTGATTTTCTATAAAGTAGAAAAAGTGTGCCGTCCTTTTCCAAAAATACATTTGATGTATTCTCATCCTCTTTAATTTCAAACCCAAGCACATCCCGATAAAATCGAACCATTTCTGGCATATTATCTACCATAATTCCAAATCCATCTAATCTCAATCCCATTTTTTCACACTCCTCATCTGTTCTGTTATCTTCAGAAACTTTTTTTCATTTAATATTTCATTCGTGACATAACTACCATTATAAAACAGTGCAAAATTTGTCCAGGCAACTGGTGCGCTCTGTGCTTTCTGCCTGCTATCAATTTTAATTGTTGTAAGCTGCATATGATTCTCCAGTGCACATTGCTCTAATATTGGCACATATTTTGCTGTAAAGGGGCAGGCATTTGTATAGTAGATAGAAAATCCATCCAAATCATTTTCTGCTTTTTTTGCACATTTCCTCCACGTAGGAACCGGTACCTGTGATGTAAAAGGCAAGTACAGTAATTCATAAAATGGTGCTGCCGTATCTGCTACCTGAAACCCCTTATGTGCAAGATATTGTGGGTCAGATAAAAACGGTTTCTTCTTAGCTGATGAAATGACTGTAATTCCTGCTTTTCCTTTCTGTTTGGCATCTTCAATGCATCTATCCAGCAAATCATTTGCATATCCATGTCCTTTACAGGAACCAGAAACCCAAAAGCAGTTAATATGCATAAAATTATCTGCCTGTATCGGAACCCATGCATATTCCGCAGGAATATACTCAATGAAGCATTTTCCTCTGATATCTGCTTTTAGAAATACAAGACCTTCCTGCAGCCTCTCCTTAAGCCATTCCTTTTTCGCAATCACCTGTGGGTCTTTATTACTGGATATAGCACAACAAATGTGTTCGCTTTCTATATTTTTTCCGGTAAGTTGTACATATTCCATCGTGAGTACCTCTCTCTCATCTTTTCTATTATTTGCTGTATTTCATTTCTAATCTCCACAGGCTCTAAAAGCTCTGCCTGCTCCTGAAAGGTTAAAATCCATGTAATTAGGTTTTCTTTATCTGTGTAATCTGCCTGAAAAAGCAATTTTCCATCCACTTGTTCCTTAAAGCAATGTGACCCAAATTCTTCCACTAAACGCCATTTACAACGTGAATCAAACAATGCCTTCACATGAATTCCACCAGGAAAGATTCGCTCATTGGACAAATCAGGTAGCGGTACAGACTCTTTCGTAAAAGCAGTTTCTGACAGCGCCAGATCGTCTATTCGATTCAGCTTAAAGAGCCGAAAATCTTCTCTGGCATGACACCATCCCCACACATACCAGCTGGACCAGCGGAATATAAGATAATAGGGCTGGATGCATCTGTCACTTTCTCCTTGCGGCGCATAATATCTGAATGTCAATTCTCTGCAGTTGTCGACTGCATTTCTGATTAATTCAATTTTTGGAGCAAGTGACTCCCTATACCATGAAGACAAATCAATTAAAATAGACTGATTGCCCGTCATAAAGTCAGATGTGCCTGCCGCCAGCTTTTCCATGAGCTGTCCATATCGATTTGTTCCATTAATACTATCAAGACTTCTAAGCCCTGCAAGAATATCCTGCATCTCTGTATTAGTAAGAAGTGTATGTTCCAATTTATAGTTGTCCATAATGGAAATACCGCCATTTACCCCCTGCCTTGTCACAATCGGGATTCCCGCCTTACATAAGTTCTCAATATCACGATTAATCGTCCGTCTGGAAACCTCAAACTGTTCCGCTAAATAGGGCGCTGTTACTGTTTCCCTTTGCAGCAATATGGACAAAATGCCAATCAACCTGTCAATCTTCATCTCTTTTCCTTTCAACCATAATAAATATATCACGCAAATCACGACATCTGTATGTCATGTTTATTATAATCTTTTCAAAGGATGGTTTCAATCCTATAAAGAAAACACCCTGCATTACCACAAGGTGTTTATTTTTATCTCTTCACATCCAGGCTAATACCTGCCTTGAATTCGACCACAAACTTCTCTTCGTACACCATGACCTTTTCAATCATTTTTCTAACCAGGACTTCATCGTAACTCTCGATGTCCGCATCCTGTGTTTTCAGGAAATCCACCATCTCAGCAATTCGCTGTTTGAATCCATCCCTCTCGGCAACCTCCACCAGTGCATTCTGTTTCAGTTCCCGGAGGTGGTCGATTTCATCCGCAACCTCGGTATAGTCCTTCTTGCTGTTGGCCAGTTTCAAAAGTTCCTTTTGCATTTCTTTCAATCTGCCCTCCACATCATTGACAGGCTGTTCCGCTTCGGAAAGCACCTCATCAATATTCTGCTTCAACTGTTCCATCACCATATCCCGGCTGTGGTAAGCAATGTTGATTGCCTGCATAACTGCATCCTGCAGCTCCGTTTCCTGTACCGTAGGAGCATCACAGCACTTGGGTCCATGTTCCACCCGGCTGACGCATCGCCAGACAATGGAGTGCTTACCACGGTTGTTCCAGGCAATCCGGCGGTAAATATCACCACACCGTGAGCAATAGACAATGCTGGAAAGTGCATACTTACTGCTATACACACGCTTCTTCCGATTGGCTCCGCTGTGAAGATTGGCTCGTCTGACCATCTCTTCCTGTACCTGCATATAAAGGTCACGGGGAATGATGGGGTCATGGCTGTTCTCTACATAATACTGCGGTACGATGCCATTGTTCTTCACTCGCTTTTTGGTAAGGAAATCCACCGTGTAGGTCTTTTGCAGAAGGGCATCACCGATGTACTTTTCGTTCTTCAGTATTTTCTTCAGTGTTTCCGGTCTCCACTTGTCTTTGCCTGCTGCTGTAAGAATACAGTCTGCCTGCAGTCCCTGTCCGATTTGAACAAGGCTTGCACCCTCCAGATATTCATAATAAATGCGTTTGACCACCTCTGCCTCTGCCGGATCGATGATGAGGTGTCCATCCTCATCCTTGGTGTATCCTAAGAATCGATTGTGATTGACCTGCACCTCTCCGTTCTGGTAGCGGTACTGTAATCCCAGTTTCACATTCTGCGAAAGGGACTGGCTTTCCTGCTGTGCAAGGGATGCCATAATAGTCAAAAGCACCTCCCCTTTGGAATCCATTGTATTTATGTTCTCCTTCTCGAAGAACACAGGAATGTTCTTGTCCTTCAGCTGACGGATATATTTCAAACAGTCCAAGGTGTTTCTGGCAAATCGGCTAATGGATTTTGTAATAATCATATCTACCCGTCCTGCCATGCACTCCTCAATCATGCGATTAAACTCTTCACGCTTTTTGGTGTTCGTGCCGGAGATACCATCATCAGCGAATATCCCAGCGAACTCCCACTCAGTATTCTTCTGGATAAAGGTGGTGTAATGCTCCACCTGCGCCTCGTAACTGGTTGCCTGCTCATCACTGTCTGTAGAAACACGGCAGTAAGCGGCAACTCGCAGCTTTGGCTTTTCTTCTGTTTTTACTGTATTCCCAACCCTTCGTCTGGCAGGAATTACGGTAACACTCTTAGTTGCTGTCATTATCTTTCACCTCGCTCTCTATCAAGCTATAGGCATATTCTGCCTGCTTGAATGGATCATCATATTTCTGTGTTACCTTTGGCATATGGAACAGGGTAGAGCATTCCGGCTTGGGCGGCTCTTCCAGCTCCCGGACACGCCCCAGACCTCTTGCTTTCTCCATTCGTTTTTCTTCCACCGCATCAAATGTTTCATGGTCGATGATGGCAGGATAGAATTCATCCCCAAGGTAGTGACGGTTTCGAAGCATTCTGCCCACACTGCCGTGGTACATCTTAAGACCAACCTTGGCGGCGGCAACCGTCAGTGCCGTCCCACTCAAGTAATCCCTAAAAATCGCCTGCACATTTGCAGCCTGTTCTTCATCAATTACCGCCTTGCCGTCCACAATGCGATATCCATATGGTGTGTGTGCCATTTAGTCCACCAGCCTTTCTTTCAAATTCAATCCGCATTTCAGTTCAAAAATGACCTTGGTTCTGGAAAGAACCGTCACTCTATCTACAAAGGCAAGGAATAATTCATCTGTAAATTCCGTGACCATTTCATTTTTCGCAGTAAATTGCATCAGTGATTCCAACTCATCCACCTTACTGCGGTCACCGCTCATGGAATGCATAAGGTCATCCTTTTCCTGCCGAAGCATATCTGCCTCGCTGGTCAGTGCGTTGCTCTCCTTATTGAAAAGAGCAGGTTCCAGATAGCCGCTTGCCATTAAGCCTGTCAGCACCTGTCTCTGCTCCGCATTCTTATCCAGTTTGATTTCCAGTTCTTCTATCTGCAGGAGCTTTTCTTTATCGCTACAGCCCTTCAGTGCATTCAGCAAAGGGCGAAGTATCGTCTGTTGGGAAAATACTAGTTTGTTCATCATGGTAAGGAAAGCCGTCTTAAGAGCAACATCCGTGATATATTTCATGGAGCAGGCTTCTACCGTTTCAATATGGCGGTTGCAGCACCATGCTACATACGCACCGCTCGGCTTATAATGGATTCTTCGCTTGAAGGTGCTTCCGCACTCTCCGCACTTGATTCTGCCGGAGAAACCGTATCGGTTCTGATACTTGGCAGTGTCTTTCCCATTGCCTTTTTCCTTTCCACGCTGCTGTAATAATTCATTTGCTTTGTCAAAATCCTCATGGCTGATAATCGGCTCATGATGCCCTTCGCAAAGGTACTGGTTATATTCTCCATAATTGGTATGGCGATTGAAACTGCTGTCCGTATAAGTCTTTTGAAAAATCACATCTCCCGTATACTTCTCATTTTTCAAAATGGCATTGATTACTCCGGGAGTCCAGCTTTTTCCTTTTCTCGGTGGGATGCCCTCTGCATTCATTGCTCCGGCAATCACATGAGTGCTTTTGCCTGCAAGAGTATCTGCGAAAATTCGCTTGACCACCTCTGCCTGCTCTGGCACAATCACCATCTCTCCATCCACATTGGCGTAACCGTATGGTGGATAGGAAATAATAAACGTACCGTTTTTGAAGCGGTTCTTTACACTCCACTTGGAATTCTGTGAAATGGATGCCGACTCGCTTTCTGCCAAACCACTTAGAATGGAAAGCATCAGTTCACTCTCCATCGATGCGGTATTGATATTTTCCTTTTCGAAGAATACGGGAATATCCAGTTCCAACAGTCTTCGCACCATCGTAAGACAGTCCGTGGTATTCCTTGCAAATCGGCTGATGGACTTGGTAATGATATAATCGATCAGTCCACGCTCACAATCCTTCAGCATGGAAAGCAGCCCTTCACGCTTTGCAGTCTTGGTACCGCTGATACCCTCGTCATAATATAATCCGGCAAATTCCCATTCAGTATTTGCCTTGATATAATTTTCATAATGCGCCTTTTGTGCCTCCAGGCTGATGAGCTGTTCATCGCTTGCTGTAGACACTCGGCAGTAGGCTGCAACTCGTATTTTCTTCGCAATTCCTACACTCTCATTTTCTTTGATTTTTGTTATCCTTTTCATCAACTCACCTCTCTTCCTGGTAGGTCACATATTACCTCTGAACCCCAGTATTATCAACGGATTTATGGCATAATAGCAGCTAATTTCGGAGAGAATGTTTCTCGGTTTTTTGCTGTGATTTTGTTGAATTCATCCACAGAAATCATGCCCTTTTCAAGCAGCTTCTCTGTCATCTGTTGGGCAAGAAGATAGGTATATTCCTTCTGCATTTCTTCCTCTGTGTATTCATGCTTCTTCGGAGCAGCATTCATCTGTTCCGGTGTCAGTTTCGTTACCTGCATGGCAGTTCCTCCAATCCGAAGGATGGATTTGTTTCCTTCTGACAGCTATGTATTGGAGAACAGCAAAGCTCCCAATTTGGCATAAAAAAATTACCCACTGGGGAAATTACTCCTCAGTGGGCATTATGGTTCTGTTTAAAATTTTAATTTGTAGGTGATCCTCAACTCTGCAGACTGAAATTTTTATCATACTACACTTATATAATATCGGTTAGTTTCTCAACATCACACCCCTTGCTTGCATAGTATTGAAGCATCTCTTCAAT
>JAQVCP010000103.1 GCA_028689735.1 Hespellia sp.
GCTCACGGTCTTCCCCTTCTTTATACATAATTCCAGAATTTGTGAAAGGTGCCCAATCATTCATGTAATTGGCCTGGTTGTTAATTTCATTGAAGGTCATCCAATATGTAACCTTATCTTTGTATCGTTCAAAGCAGACTCTTGCGAATCGCACAAAAAAGTCGACACATTTTCGGTTGCGGAAGCCACCATATTCTTTTACCAGATGAAATGGCATTTCAAAATGCGACAGTGTGATCACTGGTTCGATTCCATACTCATGGCAGGTATCGAACATATCATCGTAGAATTTCAGGCCCTCTTCACTTGGCTGTTCTTCATCGCCATTTGGAAATATCCTTGTCCACGCAATTGATGTGCGGAAACATTTGAATCCCATCTCTGCGAATAAACGGATATCTTCTTTATAATGGTCATAGAATTCGATGGCTGTGTGATTTGGATAATTCTTGCCTTCGATAATTCCATCGGTGATTTCCCTATCAATCCCATTACCACCGGCTGTCATGACATCTGCTAAGCTGACGCCCTTACCACCCTTTTGGAAACCTCCCTCTAGCTGATGTGCTGCAACAGCACCGCCCCAAAGGAACTTGTTTTTCAGCATCCTATCTTCCTCCTTATGTTTTCAAAGAACATCGCGACTTCTTATAGATAAAATTATACAAATTTTCAGGGATTTGTCTATATTTTTTGGTCATAAAAGCACATGTTGCGGTAGAAGGAATTTGTTTCAGATTCGAAACAGGGTGTTTCATCCCTTGAATCAGGAGGGATACGATGGCCTGACAAAACATTTTTCACGCCTTCTGCAGGGGTTCCTTGAGGTTCTTTTGTTCCAAAAAAGAAGGCTTACAATGTAAGCCTTCTGGTCATTTCGTCCAATAGATAAACAACTGGAACCTGAGTCGTCAGATTAACTGAACGCTCTATTCTTTTTTCTGTCACAAAATAATTCAGATTCACATCCGATAATTTTGCAATCGTTGACATATTGTCATTGGTGATGCTGATGATTTTGCATTTCTTTTCTCTAAACTGATTCACTGTTGTAATTGTATTGATCGTCTCCCCTGACACTGAAAGAGCCATCACAGCAGTGTCCTCTGACATCCCATCGGTGATTGGATAAAACGGATCTGAGAGAGACAGACTGAACTTATTGACATTAGCGAACATACGAGCACCATAGCTTCCAAGTATTCCGCTGGTCCCGATGCCCACAAAAATGACCTGCTTGGCACTCTTGATAATCTTCATTGCCGCCTGCAGCTTTACTTCATTCTCCTGCGTATCAACACTCTTAAAAAAGTGATAAATCTCTGCTCTGCTGTCCCGGATTTCTTCCTTGTCCCGGTCCTGCAGATATATTTTTAATTTTACTTTAAACTCTGCGTATCCGTCATAGCCGCACTTCTTGCAAAACCGCACTACGGTGGAACTGGAGACGTGTGCCTCCTGCGCCAGCTCCCGTACGGTCATATAGACAACTTCACTTCTGTGCTTCATCACATAGTTGTAAACGATCATCTCAAGTTCATTGAATGACTTAATAATTTCTGTAGTAAACATACTGTTTCTCCCATATGTAAGGTTTGTGATTTTTTTCACCTTATACAGAGATTATACCTTATTTCTTGCATTTTGTCAGCATAAAATCATCGTCTCATTACTTAAAGTACTTCACACCTGATTCAAAGATCTTCAGATCCTGCTCACCATAGATATTGATTGCAACACTGTCACCGCGTCTCTCAGAGTGAGCCATCTTACCAAGGACTCTTCCATCCGGACTTGTGATACCTTCAATTGCACGGTAAGACCCGTTGACATTCCACTCTTCGTCCATGGTGATGTTGCCGTTCAGGTCGCAGTACTGTGTGGCAACCTGTCCATTTGCAAAGAGTTTGTCCAGCCATTCTTCACTTGCAACGAAACGCCCCTCACCGTGTGATGCAGGATTCGTGTATACCCCTCCAAGCTGAGCCTGAGTAAGCCAAGGAGATTTGTTTGTCACAACTTTTGTGTAAACCATCTTGGAAATGTGGCGCCCAATGGTATTGTAAGTAAGGGTCGGTGCATCATCTGTCTGTCCTACGATTGCTCCGCTTGGAACAAGACCAAGCTTAATGAGTGCCTGGAATCCATTACAGATACCCAGTGCAAGCCCGTCTCTTTCGTTCAATAACTTCTCTACTGCTTCTTTGATTTTCGCATTCTGGAATGCTGTGGCAAAGAATTTTGCAGATCCATCCGGCTCGTCACCTGCGCTGAATCCACCTGGGAACATAATCATCTGGGACTCACCGATTGCTTGTTCAAATGCAGCAACGGAATCACGAATATCTGCCGCGTCAAAGTTCTTGAATACCTTGATGATCGTCTTTGCGCCTGCGCGTTCAAATGCTTTTGCACTGTCATACTCACAGTTGGTTCCCGGGAATACTGGAATAAATACAGTTGGCTGTGCAATCTTGTGGCTGCAGATATGGATATCCTTTGTATCATACAGTTTTGTCTCAATCACATCGGTTCCATTTGCCTGAGAATTTGTAGCAAATACTTTTTCCAGAGTCTCTGTCCATGCAGCCTCTGCTTCACCAAGTGTGATAGTCGTATCTCTGTATGAGAAAGTCTCATCAGCAGTCACTTCACCGATGACGGTGTAAGTAATGGCAAGCTTGGATACTTTATCGGCAGGTACTTCTGCAATAATCTCGCCGAATGCAGGAGCAAACAAATCTCTCTCATCTACATTGTGTTCAATCTTCACGCCAAGTCCGTTACCAAATGCCATCTTGCTGACAGCCGGAACGATACCGTTTCTATCTAGTACATAAGCGGATACAATCTTGCCGCTGTGAATATCTTCTGTGAACTTTCCGTACTGTTCCATAATCTGACTGTAAACAGGAAGGTCATACTCATCTTTTTCAATGCGAAGCCAAACCAGCTTATTTCCTGCCGTCTTCAGTTCCGGTGTGATGATGTCTTTTTCTGTTGCCACATCCACTGCAAAGGAAACCAGAGTCGGCGGTACATCGATATCATTGAAGGTTCCCGACATACTGTCCTTTCCACCAATGGATGGAAGTCCAAAGCCAAGCTGCGCATCATAGGCTCCAAGAAGCGCCGCAAACGGCTGGCTCCATCTGGCTGGATCTTCTGTCATTCGGCGGAAATATTCCTGGAATGTAAAACGAATCTTCCTGTAATCTCCACCTGCTGCCACAATCTTTGCAACCGATTCTACCACTGCGTAGATTGCACCATGGTATGGACTCCAGCTGGAAAGATATGGATCAAATCCATAACTCATCATCGTTACGGTATCGCATTTTCCTTTGAGAACCGGAAGCTTTGCAACCATCGCCTGGGTCTCTGTCATCTGGTATTTTCCACCGTGAGGCATGAAGACAGAACCCGCCCCGATGGAACCGTCGAACATCTCTACCAGTCCCTTCTGTGAGCATACATTCAGATCTTTTAAAGTCTCAAGCCATTTTGCTCTGACATCGGACACTTCATCTCTCACAAGAATACTGTCAGCCTTGGATGGGATATCCACTGCAACCGTGGTCTCCTGATGCGCTCCGTTGGTGTCAAGGAATGCTCTGGAAATGTTCACGATCTCTTTGCCTCTCCAGGAAAGAACCAGTCTTGGCTCCTCGGTTACGTAAGCAACTTCTACTGCCTCTAAGTTCTCTTCTTTTGCATAGCCTAAGAACTCTGCAACGTCTTTTTTATCAACTACAACTGCCATACGTTCCTGAGACTCAGAAATAGCAATCTCTGTCCCGTCAAGACCGGCATATTTTTTCGGTACTTTGTCAAGATCTACACGAAGTCCCGGTGCAAGCTCTCCGATTGCTACGGACACACCGCCGGCACCAAAGTCATTACAAACTTTGATCAATCCACTGACTTCTTCTCTTCGGAATAATCTCTGTAATTTGCGCTCTGTCGGTGCATTACCTTTCTGAACCTCTGCTCCACAAGTCTCAATAGACTCCTCTGTATGAACCTTGGAGGAACCGGTTGCTCCACCGCAGCCATCACGTCCGGTACGTCCACCGAGTAAGATGATGATATCATCCGGATCCGCATGTTCTCTCTTCACGGCACGTCTTGGTGCTGCGCCGAGAACCGCTCCGATTTCCATACGTTTTGCAACATAATTCGGATGATAGATTTCTTTGACTGCTCCTGTCGCAAGACCAATCTGGTTACCGTAAGAACTGTATCCATGTGCTGCACCGCGAACCAGCTTCTTCTGCGGAAGTTTTCCTTTTAAGGTATCCTTTGCAGATACGGTCGGGTCAGCCGCTCCTGTTACACGCATTGCCTGATATACATAAGTACGTCCGGAAAGTGGATCACGAATTGCTCCGCCAAGGCAGGTAGCCGCTCCACCAAACGGTTCGATCTCTGTGGGGTGATTGTGAGTCTCATTCTTAAAGTTCACAAGCCACTCTTCCTCCACGCCATCCACAACAACCGGAACAACGATGCTGCAGGCATTGATCTCATCCGACTCTTCCTGATCCTGTAATTTTCCTTCTTTTTTCAGTTTTCTCATGGCCATCAGCGCAAGATCCATAAGGCAGACAAACTTGTCCTCGCGTCCTGCAAAAATCTCACTGTGGTCTTTCAGATACTGTCTGTATGTCTTTTCCATTGGTTCTTTGTAGTCACCCTCGCCAAAGGAAATGTCTTTCAGTTCTGTAGAGAACGTGGTATGACGGCAATGGTCAGACCAGTAGGTATCCAGCACACGAATCTCTGTCATAGATGGGTCTCTGTGCTCTTCCTTTTTAAAGTAATTCTGGATATGAAGAAAATCCTTGAAGGTCATGGCAAGTCCAAGAGAATCATATAATTCCTTTAACTTATCTTCTGCCATCTCCGAAAATCCGTCAAAGATGATGACATCTTCCGGCTCATCAAATACAGTTACCAGGGTCTCCGGCTTTTGTAGGTCGGTCTCTCTGGAATCTACCGGATTGATACAGTGGTTCTTAATTGCAGCAAGCTCGTCCTCTGTGATGTCTCCTTCGATTACATAGGTGGTAGCAGTCTTAATGACCGGCATCTCATCCTCTTTGATAAACTGTACACACTGCACAGCTGAATCTGCTCTTTGATCAAACTGTCCTGGAAGGAATTCTAAAGAAAATACGCGGTCTTCTTCCTTCTTTGGAAAATCTTCTTTATATAACACATCAACTGGAGGCTCAGCAAAAATTCCGTTGCATGCCTTTTCAAATGTCTCATCTGTCACATTCTCAACATCATAACGAATTAATTCTCTCACTCCTGTAATTGTCCCAATACCTAAGTAACTCTTAAGCTCGTGTCTTAATTCCTTTGCCTGTACAGCAAACTCTGGTTTTTTCTCAACATATACGCGTTTTACACTACTCATAATTTCCTCCATCTGTTGAATCTGGTTTCTTTTGTCACATGTAAGCATGACACTTATACGTTTATCATATCATACTTTTTTTCATTAGCCTAATTAATATAAATTAAGTTATTTATTAGGTTTGCTTATTGGTCATTCTGCTTGCAGCTGCACTTATTACAAACAGAATAGCGATTCCACCAATGAACATGGTTCCAATTCTTGCAACCATGTCAGAGAAGAACCCTTCCGGAAGCATATTGATCATATAATCTGTATTGGGATCGAAGATCCATAAATCATTTGTGAAAAATATCTCGTGAAATTTGATAAACGCCGCCGTAAAGTCCCGGGAAAATGCATAGCCTGCAATACCGGTTGCTGCCGCTGTGATAACCAATGCAATCTGGTAGGATCTTGGCAGCAGATATTTCCAGTTGGTTTTTTTCATGATCAGAATGGCAATACATACAATGATGATTCCAAGACAAATCCAGCGGATTCTTAGGCCCCACAGAAAAAGATTTCTCACATCTGCCATGTGGGCTTTATCCTGATCATTAAAGAACTCAACATTTTCCTGTCCGTCTATGGTGGTGTAAATGACCAGATCTTCTCGATTCCCCCGCAGATAGGACATCATCTCTTTTGTCACATCCATAATGTCATCCATCTCCATAGGGAGGTCATCTGTAATCTGATATTTTTCGTATTCTTTTTCGTAATAATCGTAATTACTGTATGCAGCCGCTTCTATACTTGTAATCAATATTGCCGCAATACAGGCAATGGATACGATTACTCCCAAAAACCAGTCCGTTTTTTTCATATTTTCTCAGACTCCTCTTTTCTGTTTTTTGTCTTCTTTATGATACCATTTTAAATACTTTGGATAGGCCAGTCAATCACAATAATCTGTTTGTATCATTCCATAGCCCACATCTTCTAAATTCACAGAAATAATTTGTTCTTTTCTATCTTTGTATTTCAAAAGATAGGCTCGATATGACTCAAACAAACAGTAACTATTGACCGTCCCTTTATTTTATCTTATAATACATCATATATTTATAAGGAGGCCTAATAATGGATATCAATTACGAATTATATAAAGTTTTTTACTATGTTGCTACATCTCTCAGTTTCTCCGAGGCAAGCAAGCAGCTTTTCATCTCCCAGTCCGCAGTGAGTCAGTCTATCAAGACACTGGAGCGCAAGTTGGATCAGACGCTCTTCATCCGAAGTACCAAGAAAGTTTCTCTGACCACTGAGGGTGAGATTCTGCTGCTTCATATAGAGCCAGCCATGAATCTGATCCGGCGGGGAGAATCCCAGCTGATCGACGCTGCTTCCACAGGCGGTCAGATTCGGATTGGCTCCAGCGACACAATCTGCCGGTATTTTCTGGTTCCTTTTCTGGAGAGATTCCACAAAGAATTCCCCAACACGCACATCAAAGTCATGAACCAGACCTCCATCAAGTGTGCCGAACTGTTAGAGACCGGGCAAGTCGATCTGGTGGTTACCAATTTTCCAAACTCTTACTATAGTAATGTTTCTTCCGTGAAGAAGATCAAAACCTTCCATGACGTGTTCATTGCAGGCACCGCCTTTGAAAATCTGCGTGGCAAAACCTTATCTTTAAAAGAACTCTCCTCCTATCCGGTTTTGATGCTGGACAAGAAAAGTACTACCAGCGAATTTCTGCACAGTATGTTTCAAAAATATCAGTTAGACCTGGTTCCTGAAATTGAGCTGAGCAGTAACGATCTGCTGATCGACCTTGCAAAAATCGGTCTTGGTGTTGCATTCGTTCCGGATTATTGTGTGCCTCAGGAATCAGAAGATATTTTCGTTGTACAAATCAAGGAAGAACTTCCAGAGCGGGAACTGGTTCTCGCACATAACGAAAACATCCCCATGTCAAAAGCCGTGCAGGAATTCATGAATCTGTTTTCTGAAGTTTGATGGTTCAGCTGCTTTGGTGATTGGGAATATCTGCTTTCCATTCGTCCAAATAAAAGGGAGCGTGGAAACCCACGCTCTGTCTTATTTTTCCAGCCATGCTGGAAGTTCTCTGATGTCCGCAAGTACATCTGCTGCATCCGGCACATCACCAAATCCATATTTCGCAAAAACAAAGGGTACCCCTGCTTTTTTGCAGGAATCTGCATCGCCCTGTGTATCCCCGACATAGACAACATTTTTCAGATTATGCTGCTCCAATAATTTGAGGATTGTCCGATCCTTTGACATATTCGTGTCTCCAAAACAGAGCTGCCCCTGAAAGAACTTTTCCATCTTTGTTGTCTCGAGCATAACTTCAATATAACCACACTGACAATTGCTCACGATATAAAGTGGAAGTCTCTCTGACAATTCTTCCATTGTCTGATATACGCCTTTATAAATCTCTCCCGGGTGTGTCTTCAGCCACTCAACCTCTTCATCAGAACAAATGTTCGAAAAGCTTTTTCTTTTCTTTTCATCCATCTCTGGAAATACCAGGGCCCAGATTTCATCCATTGTCTTCCCGAACAAAGCCATAATCCCTTCTTTGTCCAAGAATCCCTTCCCGTTCAAATGTTTCTCAATCGAAGCATTCCAGGCATTTGCGACCTCTGCTGTAGAATCCCACAACGTACCATCCACATCAAATATGATTGCATCTAATTGTTTCATGTTCAAATTCCTCCATATTATATATTCCAAATAAATTTCAAAAACAGGCAGGCGATCCATGCCCCACAGACTCTCGGGACACTGGTCAGGAACCGGGACATAAGCACCGATGGCACACCAATCCTTATGGTATCCTCTTTTGCGTCTGCAAGTCCCAGACCAACCGGAATAAAGTCACATGCCGCCTGTGTATTGATTGCGTAAAGTGCCGGAAGTGCAAGATAAGCCGGCATCGCACCATTGGCGATCTGTACGCCGATAAATGCGCCAACCACCTGGGCGATAATCGCTCCCGGCGAAAGAATCGGTGACAAAAAGGGAATGGATCCAATCAGACCTAACAGAATCAAACCCAGAATACTTCCTGCGCCCAGGAATTTTAAATGGTTCGATAAGAATGTGCCAAGTCCGCTGTACTCTATGATTCCCATGAACAAAGACACAAATCCCATCAATGGAATCAGGGTCCTTAGGATCGTGTCCACTGCATCCTGCGAAGATTTGTAAAATGTCTGAATCACAAACCCCGTCTTCATTCCCAACCGTCCGATTGTATCAAACTTTTTCTCTGTTGTTTCTGCAGCATTGTTCTCCATCTCAGTTTTTTCCTGTGAAATCACTGGATTCTGCACAGCACCTTCTTCTTCTTCTGCCTGATCGCACAGACAGACCTCTTCCACCGTAACAGCCGATACATAAATGTCCTCTTTGATATATTTTGCAAGGGGCCCTGACTTCCCAGTGGGCATGATGTTAATCGTTGGAATCTGCTTTTTCGGATAAATTCCACAGCGGAGCGATCCGGCGCAGTCTATGACAACCGCAAAAATCTCTTCATCCTTTATCGGATTGTTAAACCCGTTCACTGCCACACATCCGGTCAGTTCTTCCAGACGTACTGCAACATCCGGCTTGATTCCTCCGCCTGTGACATAGGCAATCTTGTTCCTCTCGGCCGTAGGTGAAAGATACAGTGGTCCGCCAAAACCACCGCTTCCTGCAGTCACCTTAATCCTGACTGCATCGTCTGCCACATTTTCCGCAAAATCAGTTTCATCCTGCCACATGCCTTCTGTATGCCCCTGTACGATCGTCTCTTTTATGTTCCCGGTTTCCCGTGGCTTCTCCACCACTGCATCTTTTTTTCTTTCTGACATCTTCAGTTTCACGTGATGGGTCAGGTGAATCCCCTGCTTATGGCAAAAATAGTTCGTGGTCGCATCCGTTACGATTCCACACATAAAATTGAGAATCAGACCGGATAAAAGGTAGGCAACAGCAAGGGGGGCAGTAGAATAACCGGCCTGCTCTACACCTTTGGCAATTCCAAGCCAGATAAACATCTCTCCTGCATTGATATGGGGAAACACCCCATTGCTTGTATGACAGAAAAAAGAAGCACTTGCATAATAGGAAGGCTTTGATTTTTCGTCCACAAACTTCCCCAGTGCAAGGGATACAGGGTTTCCCAAAAGTATGGCAGCCAAAAAAGGCATAAACATATATTTCAATAGAATATTGCCAGATGCTTTCTGTGCGAACCACTCAATTTTTTCCTTCGATATAAATCGGATCATGGCATTGCATAGAATCAGAATCATAAAAATTGCAGGCAGAATGTCAATCGCCCAGTCAACAAAAAGACTTCCACAATACCGGAACATATTCACAATTTTTTCCGCAATGGTCATAACATTCATACTGGCACCTCTACATTCTATTACTAGTCGCTTTCCACATAGTATAGCATATAAAGATGCCAGATAAAACTTTTCTATTCTATTTTTCATATCACTTTTACCATAGGTGTCACGATGAACACTATGGAGCTCACGGTGACTGCGGTTCAGCCTGTAGTGCTGATAGAACCAGTTCCATCACTTCACGTTCCGGGTATCCATCTACGATTACCACCACAGGATCCCCCTGTTTGATCTTCAATGAAAGAAGCTGCGTGACATTCTCCGCACTGGCCATTCCATTTTCATTTTTCAGAAAAATACGGCTGCGGTATTTTTTTCTGATTTTACAGATTTCCTGAGCCACCAGGATATGCACCCCAAACGGGTTCA
>JAQVCP010000001.1 GCA_028689735.1 Hespellia sp.
CTCCCGCAACAAAATCAAAATATTGATCTAATTGAAAATGCTTCAGAATTGTCACGGCAAATTTTTCCGGCTTTGATGTCGCAACAATCACTTTTTTATTTTTCTCTTTTAATTCAGACAGAACCTTCCGGATATCTTCATAAACCTTGTTTTCATAGATTCCTTTTTCACTAAAATACTCTCTGAAATATTCAACTGCCAATACACTTTCTTTTTCTGAGAATCCATAGTACTCCCGAAAGGAATTCAATAAAGGCGGGCCTATGAATTTATACAATTCCTTTCGATCCGTAACCGCGATATCAAACTTTTTTAATGCATATATGACGGAATTCGTAATTCCCAAACCGGGATCCGTTAACGTTCCATCTAGATCAAACAAGACATATTCATACATTTTCCACCTCTTAATTTCTGAGTAAAGCGAACACCCACAATCCAACTTGCTGCCTGCTCGTGAGGGTCCATTTTTTCTTTTCATATCACTAATCTTATGTGAAATTATACTTTATTTGTCTTTTTTATACAAGTACTGAGTATTCAGCTTTGAAAAACAATAAGTATTCCTCCCCCTGGTGAATACAAATGACCATGCAAAAGAGGTGGCAGTTCCTCCCATGCATGGTCATTCTGGCAAATTTTGGTTAACTTTAGTTGGCTTGTATTACTATTATTTAATAAATCCTACATGTTTACAGATTTCTTCAATTGCTTTATCTTTTTTCTCATTGAAAATTACTTTGTTTTCTTCAAAAAGATTTCTTCCCTCTGTATCGATTGATACGATCAGTGGCCCAAATTCTTTTACGCGGCAGTGCCATAAGGTCTCAGGCATTCCAAGATCTCTCCACTGTGCATCAATGATTTCTTCTACTTCTGTGGCTGCGACAACGGCATTTCCGGCCGGAAATACGCAGTGAATTGCTTTGTAGTTCTTGCATGCATATTCTGTATTCGGTCCCATACCACCTTTGCCAATAATTACTTTAACGCCAGTCTGCTCAACAAATTCTTTCTCAAATTTTTCCATACGCATACTGGTTGTCGGTCCTACAGAAACCATCTCGAATTTGTCATTCTCCAAGGGACGGATGATGGGGCCTGCATGGAAAATGGCTGCATCTCTTACATCTACCGGAAGCTCACGTCCCGCTTCCACCAGCCTTCTATGTGCCACGTCTCTGCAGGTAGTCATGCTTCCGTTTAAGTAAATAATATCTCCAATATGAATGTCAGCAAGGTCTTCTGCTGAAATTGGCGTTGTTAAAGTTTTCTTTCCATCTTTCATTTCCAACATTATAACGTCACCCCCGAATGTGTTGTGATTGTGTAGTTAAGATCCTTATCAAAAATAATGTGTCCACGTCTGTGAGACCAGCATCCTACATTTACAGCAACTCCGATTGCAGATGGATGTCTTGCTGTGTTTTCGATATGAACACCCATAACGGAATAGTTTCCGCCCATTCCCTGTGGTCCTAAGCCGATGGAGTTGATTCCATCTTCCAGTAACTTCTCCATGGATGCTGCATTTGCATTGTCATTGTGACTTCCCAGTGGTCTCATAAGCGCTTTCTTGGAAAGCAATGCCGCTGTCTCGACTGATGTTGCTACGCCAACTCCTACTAAGAGTGGAGGACATGCATTCAGACCATAAGATGTCATAACATCCATAACAAATTTTGTTACACCTTCGTATCCTGCCCCCGGCATCAATACCATTGCTTTTCCGGGAAGGGTACAACCGCCGCCTGCCATGTAAGAATAGATTTCACACTGATCGCTGTCCGGAACGATATCCCAGAATACGGTTGGTGTCCCTTTTCCTACATTTTTTCCGGTATTGTACTCATCAAAGGTTTCTACGCTGTTGTGACGAAGTGGTGCTTCAAATGTAGATTTTACAACTGCTTCTTTTAACAGTGCCTCTAACTCACCGATCAATGGAAATTTTGTTCCGCATTTTACCCAGAACTGTAATACTCCGGTGTCCTGACAGCTTGGTCTGTTCAGCTCTTTTGCTAAAACCTGATTCTTTTTCATGGTCTCATAGATAACCTTAGAGAGAGGGCTGTCCTCTTTTTCTGCAAGCTCATCTAATTTCTCAATAATGTCATCCGGCAGCACTTTTGCAATGTAAGACACAAAATTGGCCATATAATTGGTAAGCTGCTCTACTTGTTCTTTCTTATCCATTTTTAATCTCCTTCTCTTTTTTATTATTTTTCAAACCACATCCCAAATCCTATGATTTCATCCATCACGGGAAGAATGGAAATGCAATTGGAAGAATAACCATACTCACAACAGTAGCAATAATGATCAGTGGGAAGCCCGCTTTTACATAATCCATAAATTTGTATCCGCCGGCACCGACCACCATGGTATTGGCTGGCATTCCGATCGGGGTTGCATATGCACAGGATCCACCGATAACACAAGCCATAAGTACCGCTCTTGGATCTGCTCCCATTCCCTGTGCAATTGACAGACAAATCGGAACCATAAGTGCCGTCGTTGCGGTGTTGGACATAAAGTTTGTCATGACACAGCATAAGAGGAATACAACCAGGGTCAGAATATACGGTGATGGATTCGCACCCAGTGCTCCGATTACTTTATTGGCAATTAATTCTCCAGCACCTGTTTCCTGCAGTGCAGAAGCAAGGGAAAGTGTTCCACCGAACAGGAAAATGGTCTTCAAGTCAATTGATTTCAGGGCATCTTTCTCAGAGATAACCCCTGTTAAAATCAGCAGCAATGCTCCAATTCCACCGGATACACAAAGCTTGATT
This sequence comes from Hespellia sp., assembly GCA_028689735.1. Classification (GTDB taxonomy): domain Bacteria; phylum Bacillota; class Clostridia; order Lachnospirales; family Lachnospiraceae; genus Hespellia. Next base: position 2,796 of record JAQVCP010000001.1, read on the forward strand.
CCAATCTTATTTTCAAAAATCATTGCAAGCAGTGTCAATACCAGGATGATCAGTGAAAGCCATTGTTTCCATTTTGGCACGTTGCTGAAGTCCTTTTCTGTGTCAAATGCGCCGTCATCCTTCACATCGTGATTTGGAAGTAACCGCATACCAATCGTTGCATAAAATATGATACCTGCAATCAAGATTGGAATCCCGACAATTGCATATTCAAAGAAGCCGAATTTTAAGCCGATTTTTTCTAATGCACTTTGTGCGATCATATTCCCAGGGGCTCCAATTAGTGAGAGGTTTCCTCCCATTGCTGCTGCAAATACAAGGGGCATCAATAATCTGGATCTTTTGTAGCCGGATTTTGCTGCGATTCCGATTACGACCGGAATCAATACAGCCGCAGTACCAGTATTAGAAAGTACGCCACTCATCAAGCCTACAATTAGCATGATTGCGATAATCAGCATTCTCTCTGTCCTGGCAAATTTTGTTACAATTCCCCCGACTTTATTTGCCATACCTGTTTCAAACAAAGCACCCCCTACAATAAACATAGCGACAAATAAGATTACATTGCTGTCGTCGAATCCCGAAAATGCAGTGGTGACATCAAGAACCCCTGTTACGACCAACCCGATGCAGACAATCATTGAAGTAACTCCCAATGGAATCTTTTCAAGTACAAACATGACAACTGCGAAGAAAAGAAAGAGTAAAGTAATAGTTGATGGACTCATTTTGTTCCTCCATTCCTTATTTTAATTTTTCGACTAATTTAAATCATGATCAGTCATTATCCTGGAAAAGTTTCACTGAACCTCTCCTTCGGATACATAGCAACTCAAAGGTAATAATGCGGCCGCTTCATTCCGTTTGGTTATGCATTTATTATATAAATTGTTCTTGTAAATGTACATTTACAAAAAGTAATGTTACCCTAAAAAAAAGTTAACAGTTACAGATTTTTATACATTTCATCCAATTTTCATGCTATAATCTTCTATATCACTCCAGTTTTATTGGTGAAATTGATTAATTTAATGTGTGAATTTTTTTATGATTATTTTTATACAAAGGAGAGCGAACGTGAAAATAATTCAATTAGAGTACTTCTGTGCGGTCAGCAGGCACCACAGTATCGCACAGGCTTCCCAGCAATTATTTGTAACACCACCTGCGATTTCAAATGCAATCAGGGAATTGGAAAAAGAGTTTTCGGTCAGCCTGTTCACCCGCACAAAGAATCACATGACACTGACAAAAGAAGGAGAACTCTTCTATAAGAAAGCCTCCGGGTTATTGGAGACCATTAATCAGACCACCTCAGAATTGACTGACATCGGAAAACAGGTGATTCCAATCCGAATTGGGATTCCACCTCTTCTTAGCACGATTTTCTTTCCGCATATGCTCATTGAATTCCAAAAACAATATCCCGACATTCCTGTGGAACTGTTTGAATATGGGTCTATTCGCGCGGCAAAACTGGTGCAGGAAGATGTTTTAGATCTGGCACTTGTTAATATGAATTTTTATGAAATTGATAAATTGAATTCTTATAAGATTTTATCTGACAAGATTATATTCTGTGTCTCACCAGAACATCATCTTGCGGATGAAAAGAGCATCACAATAGAGATGCTGAAAGATGAACCGATTATGATGTATAATACCGACTCTGTACAGAACAATACGTTCCAAACGCTCTTTGAAAATGCAGGAATCAAGCCCAACATCATCATGCGTGCCAGCCAGCTGCATACCATTCGCAATTTTCTAAAGCATAATCTGGGCGGTGCCTGCCTTTATTCTTTGCTCCTTGATACAATGCCTGAAAATATCGGAATCCCGATTTCACCGACAATCGAACAGGAAATCGGGATCGTGTGGCAGAAGGGAAAATACGTAAACAGCCGTGTGGAAAAATTCATTGCGTTCACGCAAGATTATGCGAAACGCTAGGTCAAGCGGATACTCGGAATCCATGATAACGACTCCCTTATGTTGATATTGCTCATTTTATTCACCATTTCGTTACAATCTTATACTTATGAGCAAACGCCTGCGACAAAGCCCAATCCGTATATTCAACTTTCTTGTCGTTTTTCAATCTTCCAAGTACGATTCCGGGATCCCTACCTATTTCTTCTGCAAATATTCTAATAGATTGTATTGTAAATTCACCTTTATTCACAAAAAGCTGATATTTCTCTGGTGGTATCAATGCATCTTCTGCATATTTATCCGCGGCATCTTCTCCTTCTGTTTCTTTTTCAAAGGTAATTCCAAAATCACCATTCATAATATGTCCAACCTCATGAAATAAAGTGAACCAAAATGTATCAGAAAACATTCTCCTATCATTTACCATAAGCATAACATTATTTCCCACTTTTTTTGTGGCACCATTTATTTTTGAACCAGATAAATTTGGTAAAACAACCAGCACTACACCTGATTTCATAAATGCTTCCCGCATCAGTGGATAAAAGCCCCCATGATTTGTTGTTAATGTTAAAGCATATTTTACTGCCTCTTCAAACTTAGCTTTATTATATTTTGGTGCCTCAATTTTCAGTGTCTCGTTAATTGCTATTTGAACCATCACATTTGCTTTGATTACATTTGCCGATGTTAGTTCATTGGCACTACTTCTAAAACTGACCGCCAAATCCTGTTTTTCTAAAACAGTGAGCGATGCAACTTTCAATAATGTTCTCACTTGTTCAATTTGTTGATCAGTCTTTCTTGACAAATCAGGAGCCCCCAAATTTTCTCTAAAATATTTGTAGTCCAAAAGCTTAAATACTCGTCGTTCTTCTAATAGTTCTTCCCGCGATTTAAATTCAGCAACTAGCGAATCATATGCATTTTGTAAATTGAGCCAATAATTCATACTTGTTCCAATCATTCGTGATAATTTGACAGCAATATCAATTGATAAGCTTTGTTCCCCTCTAATCAAAATACTTAAATTTTTAGGTGTTGTGCCAAGTCTTTTTGCAAAATCTTCTTGTGTAAGCCCACTTTCATCGACAAGTTCCTTTATATAGTATCCTGGGTGAAATGCTATCTTATCGTTAAATTCAATATAATTACTCATAGTGTTTGCTCACCTCCATAATTTCTACAATCTTAACACTTTCTACAATTTGATCAATATGGCAAGGGTTATATGGTTCTTTATTTTCATCTAAAGGCTGCATAATAATTCGCCATGAATCTCTTATAGATTTTACATCAATTGCAAAAAATCCTTCCAGATTTCTTCCCTTTTTATTTTTTAAAGCATGAAATCGAAAAGAAGATTGAACAATAATATCTTTCAGATTTTCTGCACCTTCAAGCGCATTGATACGTGACAACAGACTAACTGCCAATGCCATATTTCCACCAAATATTTTTTTTGCCGTCTTTACACTAGTACATTGTAATTTCACTTTTTCAGATGTATAAACTAGTTCCAAATTAATCCTCCGCTTTTAGTTAAATTACCTGTTAGGTAATTTTATTATACTGTTCCTACGCAATTCCGTCAATACTTTTCACACTTATCATAAAAATCCTTGGTAAAGTACAACGCACTGCTAATAAATTTTTAATAATGAAAAGGCATCAAAATAAGAGGATTCAAATCCACTCATTCTGATGCCACTACCATCTTCTCTCTGTTCATTATATGCCTTTATTATTCCAATTTCAACTTTCCCGCTTCCTTTTCATACAAAAGATTCTCACATTAGTTACCGTATTTTTTCTTCCCAAATGCAATCGCAGCCACCGAGCAGACTGCCATCAGAAATGGATAGAACAGATATGGAATGATATCTGTCGGTGCAATGGTAAGTCCCACTGCCGCCGCACCCGCACTGGCATACAGAAGCTGTGCTCCGTAGGGAATAATTCCCTGCCATACCGAAGTAAATACATCCAGCAGTGCCGCTGTTCTCCGCGGAGATACGTCGTATTCCTCTGCGATATCCTTTGCAATCGGTCCTGCCATCACGATGGCGATCGTATTATTCGCAGTAGAAATATCTACCAGTGAGCTCAAAATAGCAATCCCAAACTGTGCCCCTTTCGGACCTTTTACGTGCTTCTTAATGTTCTCCAGAATAAAATCAATCCCGCCATTCTCCTTCACCAGACCGATAATGCCTGCGACAACAATAGAAATCACGGTGATGTCATACATGTTCATGATTCCGCCATTGCCGTCAAGTCCAGATCCAATCACTGTGAATACGGAAGATATCGCAATGGTACCGGTTCCTACGCCAACGATGATAGAAAGCAATGTTCCAAGTACAAGAATCACAAACACATTGACTCCAATCAACGCCCCCACCAAAACAACGACATAAGGGAGAATCTTCAACAGATTATAATCGAGATTCCCCGTAATTTCATAGCTTGAATTCCATGCAAGTACAAGAAATACCACAGTCGTAAGAACTGCCGCCGGAAGCGCAATCTTAAAGTTCTCCCGGAACTTATCCTTCATATCGCACCCCTGAGTCTTCGTTGCCGCAATGGTCGTATCCGAAATCATGGAAAGATTATCCCCGAACATAGCTCCGCACACTACCGCCCCTACACACATAGCACCAAGGAATCCTGTCTTTTCGCTGATTCCAACTGCAATCGGGGTCAGTGCCGCAATGGTACCTACCGAAGTTCCCATTGCAATAGAAATGAAACAGGCAATTAGGAATAATCCTGCAACCGCAATCTTCGCAGGCATAATTGAAAGACCAAAATTCACTGTGCTGTCAACGCCCCCTGCTGCCTGCACTGCTCCGGAAAATGCACCAGCCAGGATAAAAATAAGGCACATGGTCATCACATTTTCCTCACCCATGCTCTTACAGACAATCTCAACCTTCTCGTTCAGACTCTTCTTCGGATTCTGAAGAAACGCCACAATCAGTGCAATCAAAAACGCCACAATTTCCGGCATGGCATAAAAATCATCAAATAAAATTCCACTCCCGATAAACAGAATCAGAAACACAAAAATGGGCAACAGCCCACTTATTTTTCCTTTTTTCATAGTCTTCTCCCTCAAGCTCTTTTATTTTTCAATAATTTCTTCCCCTGTATTCACACTCAACTATTCCCCTTTTTCGCAGGAATAATCTTCTCCAAAAGTGGCTGCACATATTCCTTGTGATATTCTGTCGTCATCAATTTGATTAATGTGGTAATGACATCCTTCGTGGCATCGTCCACCCCTCCAAATGATTTCAAAATGATCCCAAGCTTTTTGATTCCACTATTGGCGATGTCTGTAATTGTCTCTGCTCCATTCGCTCCCATAATGGAAAAGAGATTGTCGACAAATTCTTCTTTCTGCTGGTCATTCAGATTACTCAGCCACTTTTTCAAAGTATCATCCAGCATATCACTCTGCTTCGTAAAAGCATCCCGATACACAAAATGATTTCCCAGCACTTCCCATGTCATGGCATCATGCTGGAGGATTCCTTTTGCCGAGCTTGCCACAATGGTGAACTCCCCGTCATGTTCCAGCAGGCGGCCTATGACAGAATGCTCCGGTGAGAAAGAGCGGACACGCTCCGCCATCGCAAGATATCCGGGAACTGCAAGTATTTCTTTGGTAAATCCAGGTCCATCATTGTTATAAACAATGGCAATCCGGTTCTGCACTCTCCGGCTGCTCATAGACGCTGCATAGATTGCCAGATTTCCTCCCTTGGAGTGCCCACCAAGTATATAATTCTTCCTTCTGCCCTTGATTGTTGCCTCCAGATACTCTACCGATGCCGTCTGGGCAGGGACTGTCTTGAAACTCATATTGAAATCTTCCTGCCACCCAACAATGGTGTCATCCGTTCCCCGAAACGCCACATAGACAGTTCCATCCGCCAGTGCCACATGAAAAGCAGCAAATTGTATCTGCTTCTGAGGGTCAATGTCATTGACATAGTTATATAGCTTTGCCAGCTTGAAACGTTCTGTCTGTGCCATTTTCTTCAGGATAAACGGTGACATGTGGATGAAGCTTTTGGACGCAAGAATCTCTTCCTCTGTGTGATGCCGGAAGAACACCTCACATGCCTGAGCAACCGTGACGCGCCGCCTGCTGCCAACCGGCGGAATGATTCCATCCAGTTCCACATAGGCCAGCTGGGAAAGGATCAGATTATCCACTTCATTAAATGGTGACTGTTCAAAAGATAAATCTCCCCGCCAGTCAAGATAACTCATCATATCGCCCATGTTCCACACTCCCTTCTAAAGTTAATCTTGCCATACTATCTGCTGTTAGAAATCCATACTTCAAAGTTATCTATAAAACAATCACAGATTGCCAGAGTCCTTGCTTCTTCCTGCCCTGCCGTTTCCTCTGCAACACCAACCGTATAGAATCCCGCCGCTTTTGCAGTTCTCATTGCATACGGCGCATCTTCAAAAACAGCCGTTTCCTCTTTTTGCGACCCCAGCCGCTCCAATGCCTGCTCGTAAATGTCCGGATACTTTTTTCCGCGCCCCGCTTCCTCTTCATCTATGATAAACTCAAGATATCTCACCACATCCAGCCGCTCCAGTGCTGCCAGTGCCAGATATTTTGCCGTCGCAGTAGCGACACACAGCTTTGTGCCTTTTTCGTATTCTGTTCTCAAAAATGCCTCTGCTCCCGGTTTTAACACCACTTCTTTTCTGTATTCCATTTCTATCAGCGCATATATTTCCGCAACTATTTGTTGCGTTTCTTCTTGAAATCCATAGGTAGCTTTAAATAAATCTGCTGCTGCCTCCACAGATATTGGTTTCAGTTTCTCATACATTTCTTCCGTTATGGCAATTCCCTTGCTTTTGAGATATCGCCTGCCAAGCTGGGTCCATACTGACATAGAATCCAGCAGGGTACCATCCATATCCAGAATCAGAGATTTAAACTTTTTCAATTTCCTGTTTTCTCCAATCTTATGTTGTCTTATGCTCTTTTAATGAAGACTTTTAATAATCACTTAACCCTGAAAAATGTCCCGAAGTGTTCCTGCAGCCGCTGTGATATCCGGTTTTGAAATAATTGCCGATACAACCGCAAGTCCATTGATTCCGGTTCCATTAAATTGTGCAGCATTGGTTTCATTTATTCCGCCAATTACAACGATCGGAATATCCACCGCTTTGCGAATCTCTGCCAGACGCTCCATCGATACTGCGCGGGTATTCTGCTTGGTCCCCGTTGCAAACATTGCCCCGACACCGATGTAATCTGCGCCGTCTTCCTGGGCTTTTACCGCCTCTTCTACGGTTGCCGTTGATACCCCTACAATCTTGTCCGGCCCGATGATCTTTCTTACCACCGCAGCCGGAAGGTCACTCTGTCCTACATGTACACCATCTGCATCCGCTGCAAGTGCGATATCCACACGGTCATTGATGATCAGCGGCACATTTGCCGCATCTGTAATCTTCTTTACTTTTCGTGCTGTTTCATAAAATTCCGCGGAGGAACAATCCTTTTCCCGCAGCTGCACCACCGTGGTTCCGCCTCGCACAGCCTGCTCCACTGCATCCTCCAGGTTCCCGGTGCTCATAAGCCCCCGGTCTGTGCACAGATATAATGTGTAATCGATTTTTCGTTTCATCGTATTTCTCTCCTCTCTGCCGGGCGCAGCATCTGCAATCTGTAAAAAGTGCCCTGTCTTAATGTAAAATATCACTTGTCTGATTTCCTACCCAGCTTTGACAGTATGTAAAAAGCACCCTATCTTAATGATAAGGCGCCCAAATTGTATGTATCCTTCTGCTCCCTACTCCAATGTTAACTGACAGGTTCTTACTTTCCGCTCGCCACGTATGGAGCAATGGAACCGGCAATATTACTGATTGGCATAGTCTGAATCACAATACGTCCAGGACCAGTAACAACAGTATTGAACAGACCTTCTCCGCCAAGGAACATATTTTTCACTCCCGGAACTGTTGTAATATCCATAGAACAGGTCGCATCCATCATTGCAACATAACCGGTGTCAACAACAATCGACTGTCCCGCTGCCAGATCATACTCAATTGCACTTCCATCAATCTCAATAAAAACAGTTCCTGATCCGGCAATTTTCTCCATGATAAATCCCTCACCACCGAACAGGCCGCTGCCAAGCTTCTTCTGGAAAAATACAGAAAGACTCACGCCTTCTTCGCCTGCCAGAAATGCCCTTTTCTGTACGACAATCTCTTTTCCCGGTTCCACATTGATTGCTCTGATTTCCCCAGGGAAGCTTGATGCAAATGCGATCATGCCATTGCCGCCTTCTGCCGTATAAGAATTCATAAATAATGATTCACCAGCAAAAATCCGTCCAAATGCTTTTCCGATTCCTCCATTCGTGTTCGTATTCATCTTCATATTCGGAGACATCCAGCTCATTGCTCCTGCCTCACAAATAATCTTTTCCCCCGCCTCACATTTGCAGACCGCTACCGGAAAGCTGCCACCTTTGATCTCATATTGCATCGTAAAATCCTCCTTTTGCTGTGTACTGGTCAATTGCTTACTGATTTCATTGTACCATGTCTGTTGATTGGAAAAAAGCACCTTTTGTCATGTTGCATATATTGTAATTGTCTTGTTTCATATATTGTAACAGACTTACAAACTCTTTGGAACCATTTTCACTGGTCATATTCAGAAAAATTTCACTTCTAGCCTCACAAAAAACTCCTCACCACGAACCAAACCACCGGCACCAAAAGCGACGGCAGCATATTGAGTGTCTTGCAGTCCTTGATTTTTAAAATTGAAAGCCCTGAACTTGCAATTAGGAACCCGCCAACAATGGAAATCTCGGTCATCAGCTCTGCGGTCATAAACTCTCCCATGAATCCGGCCAAAACAAAAATAGCTCCCTGCCAGAAAAACAACACAATGGCAGCCAATGCCATTCCGATTCCATAAGTGGATGCCAATACCATGGATGTCACAAAATCCAGTGTTGCATTGGTAAACAGGTACGTGTTATCCCCATACAACGCACTCTGAATCGGGCCCAGAATCGACAAGGTTCCGATGCAGTAAAGCAAGATTCCTGTGGACAATCCCTGCCCCAGATTACTGGCGGAAAACTTTGCCGTAAGGTTTTGAAATCTCCCTTCCAAATCCAGCATCGTCCCCAGAAGACTTCCAACCGCCAGACTCAAAATAAAAAGTACCGGAAATGTACTCTTCGACATGTTCTGCACAACAGCATTGATTCCAAGCCCCGTTGCAGCCAGTCCCATGGCTGTAAAAAGTGCATGTTGATATTCTTCCTTGATTCCCTTTTTTACAGCACTTCCAATAATACTCCCCGTCAATATGGTTCCAGTATTCACAATCGTTCCTAACATGATTTCTTCCCCGCATTCTATGTTCTCTTATAGATGAATTTCTCTCTGCCTTTTATCTTACATTAAGTCTTCCACAAATGCAAAAACAAGTTAGCAAAGATCACGCTCTCTGCTAACTTGTTTTTCTCTTAAGAAGATGAAACTATATCCACTCCTACAGTTCTTTTTTCCAAAGTCCATGTAAGTTACAGTACTCATAAACCGCTGTTGGTTTTTCTCCATTCAATAAGAATTCAGCCTTTGGCGCTGCTCCCGGAACCAGGTTCTTTTTCTGGATTCCATTCTCTGTCTCAAGATAAATCCATTGAATAAAATGTTCCTCTAACATTGGATGCTCTACCGATCCAACTACTACAGATACCTTATCACCATCTACTGTTACAGCCGGAACATGCTTTTCCTGCGCTGCATCTGTTGTATTCGCTGCCAGCTCTTCCATTTTCTGTCCGCAGCATTGAATCGGAACGCCAGACTCCTTTACCACTTCTACAATATTTCCACATACTTGACATTTTAAAAATTTAGCCATTTTCTTTTCCTCCTAAATGATATGATTATTTGTTATTATAGCTACATAACTGTTTTTCTTTCAGTTGTTTTCTTGTTGATTACATCCTATCACATAGGACGATATCTTATTGTTGCAATTGCAACATTTTTTAAAATGTTTTAAATTGTTTCGACTTGATTTTTTTATCAGTTCCTTTCAAAATCCCGCAACTTTATCCGAGTGCTACATCCAACACCATCATCAGTACAAATCCCAACGCAACGCCAATTGTTCCGATGTTTGAATGCTCTCCCATCTGTGATTCCGGAATCAGTTCTTCCACCACTACATAAATCATAGCTCCCGCTGCAAACGCGAGAAGGTAGGGCAGAATCGGAACTACCATATCTGCCAGTAAAATCGTAATCACTGCCGCTATCGGTTCCACGATTCCAGAAAGTGTTCCATAAGTAAATGCTTTTCCTTTTGATAATCCCTCACTCCTGAGCGGCATGGAGATAATTGCACCTTCTGGAAAATTCTGAATCGCAATCCCCAGTGCCAGGGCAAATGCTCCCGCAATAGAAATTCCGGTATTGCCAATAATCACTCCTGCAAATACAACGCCTACCGCCATACCTTCCGGAATATTATGCAGTGTCACCGCCAGAACCAGCATCGTTGATTTCTTTAGATTAGCTTTCATTCCTTCCGGCTTCTCATCATCCATATGAAGATGAGGAATGATGGTATCAAGCAAAAGTAAAAATGCCATTCCGAGCAAAAATCCCACGGTCGCCGGAATCCATGCCGTCTTCCCCTGTTCTGCCGCCATATCGATGGATGGGATCAGCAGCGACCAGACTGACGCTGCAATCATCACCCCGGATGCAAATCCCAGCAAAGCTTTCTGCGTCAATGCTCCCATTTCCTTTTTCATAAAAAATACCATGCCAGCTCCCAATGTCGTTCCGACAAAAGGAATCAGCAGGCCTATATATACATTATTCATTCATCCTCTCCTTCGTCATTCTTTTTCTCTCTTTCTTGTCTCTTCTGTATCACCACTGCTCCTTCTATATCTCTTCTGCCTTTGTACTACTGGTGGCTACATCTGCTTCTGCCTTTGTACTGCTGGCGACTACATCTGCTTCCGCACAATCTTATATTCATCACCAGACTGGTAGTAGGGACAATGGGCAAAATCACCCTGCATAAACCGCATCATCTCATCCTCATCCAGATTCTGCTGACAGACATAGTACTCATAGTCTTCATCGTATTCATAATTTGCGCAATCCTCACACTTTGACTGACCAGTCATCTCACCCTCCTGTTATCATATACAGAACATATCCTGTTGGTTCATATCGAATCTCCTATCCATTTGGTAGTGAACCAGTTCCTCAAACATCATACACTCTATTATGTAAGTCAAAACGGATATTCGCAATCCGCTTTGCTGCTTGCTCATAACCTTCGCTACGCGATCGGCGCCTCAATAATTGTATATTGCAGCCACTCATATAACAAATACGTTCCTTCTGCAATCTCTGCCGGAAGCAGCGCACGCGCTACAAGCTTCGGCTCCGCCTCTACTCCGATCTGTCTGAGATATACATAATCTCCATCGATTCTCTCCACTTGATACGTACAACTAAACATGGGTCTCCTCCTTCTTCATCTCCTGAATTCGCGCCTCACTCCGCTCCAGAACGTAGCGGATCTCACCCTTGATCAGTTCATCCTTTTCCGTTCCATCCTGCTGCATTGCCTTTGCCTGCTCCACTGTGATCAGAGTCCGCAGTGTCACTTTGTGGTCTTCTACCGGTATGTAAGACATTTTCTTCTTATCATATACGGAACGCAGCAGATAATACGGTACCGGTTCCTCATTTTTCAGTCCCAGCTTCGTGATGTCCGCCACATGGCACACCCCGATTGCCTCACTAAATATCACATCTTTTTTCTGAAACATATTTCACACTCCATCTATTTTCTTTTGCTCTTAATCTCATTATGTGAGCGGCATAGCCTCATCCGACAGGCAGTGGGGCAGATTCAGAAATCCCCGCTTAACTCCCGCTCCACAACTATCTAAAGCAGCTCCACCTTCCGCCTGCTCATCTCAAGCAGACCTTCTTCCTTCATGGAACTGATTTCTCTTGCCATTGCGCTGCGATCCACGCAGAGATACTCCGCAAGATTGGTCACCGTGAACGGAATCTCAAACTTCTTGCTTCCATTTTTCATAGCCTGCAGCTGAAAATAATACATCAGCTTGTTCCTGGTAGACCGGTTACTGATGACTTCGATCCGCTCGCTGAGCATCTTCGCCTTCTCAGCCACAATCATCAGAAGATTCTGAAGCAGCTTCTGATGGCATGGACAAACGTTGTGGCACATCTTCGTAATCGCCTGATATGGGATAAATGCAACCTCACATTCCTTCTCACAGATGATCCAGAAGCTGTCTTCTTTATTATTGGAAAATCCAATGACCTCACCAAAGATATCGCTCTCCTGCAGATGGTCAAGCATCGTCTGGTTCCCCTCCATATCAAGCCGTACAAGCTGTGCGCTTCCACTCTCAATGATTCCAATATCTGTAATTCCCTCATCATAGGAGCAGATGGTCTCGCCTGTTCCATAGCTGCGTCGTTCCACCTTCAGACATCCACACATCTTCTGGCAGTCCGCCGAACTGATTTCTGAAAATAATTCACTTTTCCTAAGTCCCATGCAATCACTCCTTTGACCTCTAGCAGCCTTCTTCTCCCTGTTGCAATTGCAACAAGTACGTTTGGTTTCATCTTACTACAAAAACACCAAAAGGTAAAGATGAATCTGATATCTTTACACTTGTTTGACATTCACATTTGATTGCGCTACCATATAGAATATTATGTCACATTTCCGGAGGCTGAGAATGAAAACTTTTTTAAAACAACATTGGAAATATCTGCTGCAGACGCTGCTGCTTTCCTTATTATCTACCCTGCTGCTGTGCATACCGCTGATTACACCATGCCGTGAGGACTATGGAGAGCTTTACTTTTCCTATACTTTAGTCTGCGCATTTTGGACAGGGGTCTTTCTGCTCTGTGCCCTCTATCCGCTCTTTTTGTGGATTGGCCGCTACGGCATTTTCCACGGATTTCTTCGGGAGAAAAAATTTAAAAGTCTGAAGCTCTGTTTTCCGATGTTGCTGCGACTGGCAATCGGGCTTTTCGCTGCTTACGAGATTCTGATGTACCAGCATTACCGCTTTCGCTTCGCCATTCTGTCCATTTTCCGGAACGAAGCCGGTGCCTATGTCAAATTCTGCCTGGCGGTGATATGTATCGCACTGCTTCTGACGGACTTTAGCAGGGCATTTCCTGCATTTTCCAGGTGGAATGTAGATTATCCCTGGATGCTGAAGACAGTTGTCGTCCTTTTGGTTTCTTTCGTGTGCTTCTTCATTATAGAAATGTTCTGTGAAAGCAAAATGCTCACTTACATGGATATGCGTTTTTTAAACATGCTGTACTGGACGGTACTTTTGGCGATTCTCTTCCTTATATTCCGGAGATTGAAGATCAGTGCTGTTATTACACTGGTCATTGCCTATGTTCTTGGATTTGCCAACTACCTTGTGGTCATGTTCCGCGGCAGTGAGATCCTCTGGGGCGATATCACTGCATGGGGAACTGCTATGGAGGTTGTCGATAACTACAAGTTCTCACCTGACCATTATTTCGCAACCGTAACTGCGGTCTTTGTATTGACCATTCTGGTTATTCTGGCGCTGCCGATCCGGGAAGAAAAACAGCTGCTCACGAAAAAGCGGGTCCTGCAGACAGTTCTTGCAGAAGCTGCGATTATCGCATTGCTGGTCATCGCCAACATAAGCGGCGCTCTCTATGGATTCATTCAGGGAAACTTCTGGGACTATACAATTATGATGGGGCGTACCGGATACCTCCCGTATCTGATTAGTAATATCAATTACTCCACACGGGTGACTTTAGAAGACTACTCTGCCAGCGATGCACAAAAGGTGCTGGAGGGCAGCAGCGCACTTCTGAAGGAAGAGGAGAATGATGAGGATTCCGGCATAACAGCCTCCAGCTCAAATGCGGCGCAGGCACCTAACATCATCATGATTATGGATGAAGCATTTTCAGACCTTGCAGTCAACGGAACGCTGGAGACCAACCAAGATTACATGCCTTTCGTACATAGCATGTCCGAGAATACCGTAAAGGGAGCCTTGCACCTGTCCATCTGCGGTTCCCCCACAGCGAATACAGAATTCGAGGTGTTGAGCCGCTCTTCTCTGGCGTTTATGCCTACGGGATGTATTCCGTACAATCAGTATATTACAACGAAGATTCCATCCCTTGCCAGTGTGCTAAAGAGCAGTGACAGCCAGTACCAGACCTATGCATACCACAGCTACTCCGCCACTGGATATAACCGCCCGGTCGTCTATGATAATTTTGGATTCGATGAATCCCTGTTTGTAGAGGAAGAGGATATGGATGAATATGATGACACCATTCGTGATTATATCAGCGACTCCGATGATTTTAAGAAAGTAGAAGAAATTTTTGAGGAAAAGAAATCCGGCAATCCACTTTTTCTCTTTAATGTCACCATGCAGAATCATGGTGGATATACAACTGTATTTAATGAAGGGGAAGACAAGATTGAAGTGACCAATTTTGATGCAAATTATCAGCTTGAGACTTACCTCTCTCTGATCAAAAAGAGTGATAATGCCATCTCTGAATTGATTGCTTATTTTGAAAAGGAAGACGAGCCCGTGATGATTATCCTCTACGGAGACCACCAGCCCAAGCTTCCGGATGAAGCCCTGGAACCGCTGATGGGAAATGAAGGCGGAACCGAGGACACAGGCGATGGAACCAGCCGCTACTCAGATGTTGCCTCCAGATATGAAGTGCCGTTTTTCATCTGGACTAACTATGATGTTGATGAGGTATCGGATCTTGATATTTCCACGAATTATCTCTCCTCCTACATCCTCGAACACGCCGGAATTCCGCTGACTGCTTACGATGAATTCCTGCTGGAACTCCGGGATTCTTATCCGGTTATCACCGCCAAAGAGTACTGGGATGCCGATGGAACCGTCCACCACTGGGACGAAGAGACTCCGAGCGTCCTGAAAAGTTATGAGAACATTCAGTATAACTGCTTGTTCGATACAGATAATAAGCTGACTGAGTTTTTTAATGGGGTTGATTGAGTTTTATTCAGCTGTCAAAACGGATATTCGCAATCCGCTTTGCTACTTCCTTGATGAGGTTAAAATAGAAAAGCACCGGAGTATGACCGCCAATTGTTCATACTCCGGTATTTTAAACTAACGCGCAAGATTCGCCATAAACAGCTCATACAGATCATCCGCTCCATCCGGCTTTGGGGAGTTCTCGCCCCCTCCATTGGTGCTGCGTTTCATAGAAGCATACATGTCCTCCCCTGCATTAATGAGGTCCATCTCATAAATTTCATACCCAAGCTCCTTACATTTTTCACAAAATGCAGCAAGCGGCTGTTCTTCTTTCTGCGTTGCAAGCAAAACCGCTCGAAGCGAAGAATCCCGCAATGCTTTCTTTTCCAGACTGTCCAATAATTCAATAATATTCATATTATCATTCTCCCTTCTCTCTGCCTAAGGATTTTCACATTTCCACGACTTCCACACCCCGATGCTCCACGGAAGTGGAAAACACAATCAATGTCCTGGTTCTTCCAAACTTCTGCAACTCCCCAATAAATACATCCAGTTCCATTGTTGTCTTGAACAGGACCTCAAGCAGCATGGAATAATCCCCTGTCACACAGTTACATTCTACCACATTCAGGCATTTCTTGATAAATGGATAAAATGTCTTCTTTTCTTCCGGCTCCACCCCCAGACAGATAAATGCTTTCGTATAAAGTCCCAACGCCATTGGATTGACGATTGCCTGATATCCCGAAATATATTTTTCGCGCTCCAGCTTCTCAATGCGATTCGAGACTGCTGGAGAAGAAAGACATACTTTCTGTGCAATTGTCTTGATGTTCATTCTGGCATCCTTCTGCAGGAGATTGAGTATCTGGATATCAATCTCGTCTATATTATCATGTTTCATAAAACCTCCCCTTTCCTGTTCTTTTTGGTAACCCGGGTCTTGAAAATTCGTTATAAAAGAAAGAAAAAGACGTACTCCCATTCATGTGGAATACGTCTTCGTATGTTTTCTTAATTTTTTCAAGTGTATCACTTTGGAAAAAAGTTGTCAACTTTTACAGGTCATCCCCGTCATCCCAGTCTTCATCTTCCCAATCCTGATCTTCCCAATCCTCCGTCAGATCATTGCTGCACCCATTTCCCGAGTTATAACTTCCCATTACAGTACGCTTATTGCGCTTCGGTGACCAGATTGCTCCAAGAACAATACCAAACAAAATGCAGTCTGCAATCAGCAGCACCTTTTCTCCCATTGTCCACTCTCTATCCAAGAAAGATTTTACTACACATTTTACTTCTGTTATTTTCTCCATTGTCTTACTCCTTTCAAAATCACGTTCACTTTTTTGTTCTATTTCCATTATAGTACGTACACACGAAATACAAAAGTAAAATAACTCTTAATTTTATTTTGCTGAAGCGAAAACTCTCTTCGGAAAACCAGAAATCCTCCACTTTATTTTGTAAAACCACTCATGATTTCATTTGCTTTCTTATACACATCCTCAGCCGGAACACCAATATAGAATTTACCGTCCTCATACAGAACCTTCCCGTTGACCATCGTCATCTTCACATTCTGTTTGCTTCCGCTGTATACGAGATTCTTTGCAATATTATTGATTGGCTGCATATTCGGCTGGTGAAGATCAATCATGATCAGATCTGCAAATTTTCCTTCTGCCAGCACATCTGCATTGTCCAGTCCCATGGCATGGGCGCCTTCTACTGTTGCCATGCGAAGAACCTTGTTCGCATCAAGGGCTGAAGCGTCATTTGCTCTCAGCTTCGCAAGCCCCGTAACCAGAAACATCTCCCGGAACATATCGAGACAGTTGTTGCTTGCAGGACCATCTGTTCCCAGTGCCACGTGAATTCCACGATCCAGCATATCTTCAATTCTTGCAATTCCACTTGCCAGCTTCGTGTTTGATCCCGGGTTGGAAACCACATAGATGTTGCGTTTTTTCAAGATATCCAGATCTTCGTCTGTCATATGAACACAGTGATAACATGCACCGCCATTGTCGAAGATTCCAAGCTCATCCAGAATTGCTGTCGGAGTCTTTCCATATCGCTTGATGCATCCTTCCACCTCCGCCTTACTCTCTGAGCTGTGGGTATAAAGAGGTGCCTGATACTTGTGGGAAAGTGCTGCCAGCTTTTCCAGATTCTCTCTGGAGGTGGTATATTCCGCATGGAATCCCAATTCGAAACTCACCAGACTATCCTGAGCATTATATTCCAAAACATATTTTTTTACTTTGTACTTCAGATACCACTCTTCCAATTCTTCCAGTGACTGGCTGAAGTCGTTGAATCCACCACACATCACGGTACGGAAGCCACAGTCTATGGATGCCTGAGCGACCGTATCCGGTGTCAGATACATATCGAAATTCGCTGTCATTCCACTGGTCAGGTACTCCATAATTGCAAGCTTGGACAAATGATAAATATCTTCCGGTGAGAGCTTCGCCTCCATCGGAAATACCTGCTGATTCAGCCAGTCAAGGAGTGGCAGATCGTCTGCATAGGAGCGTAAAAATGTCATTCCAGAATGTGTATGTGCATTCTTAAATCCAGGCATGATGAGATTTCCATTTGCATCAATTTCTCTGTCCCAGACCTTCCCCTCTACTTTTGCGTCTTCACCTACTGCATTTTTTGCGTCTGCTGTCGGTCCAACATAAGCGATTTTATTTCCCCTTACTTGAATCTCACCCTCAAAAATCTCCCGGTTCTCTTCCATCGTAAGAATCCTTGCATTGTAAATTCTAATATTCATAATCTCATCCTTTCTGTTCTGCCTGTCCCACCAGACAATATGTGATGCATTTTCTTTCACATATCACTTTTTCCTGCGTAGTTTCCTATCTCTTTCCTTTGTCATAAATCTCACCAAGCGCTCTCGGTGCATTGTTATGTTTGGAGAAGAATACCAGCAACAGCAATGTCAGTACATAGGGAAGAATCATCACCAGATCCGAATAACTGCTCGGCATTCCCGCGGCCTGTACAATCTGGTAACCACCGGATTTGGCAAGTCCGAATAAGAGACATGCGCCGAGTGTCGGCATAATCTTCCAGTTACCGAAGATCAATGCTGCAATTGCCAGATATCCATATCCAACGTAAATACTCGAAGAATAATTTGCCGAAATAGAATATGCAAACGCCATACCTGCAAGGCCGGAGAGCGCACCGGACATCATAACTGCCTTGAATCTTACCTTTGCCACATCAATGCCTGCTGCGTCCACCGCATGGGGATTATCCCCACAGGCTCTCAAATGAAGACCAAACTTTGTGCGATACAACAGATACCATGCAATCGCAGCAATCACAATAATGATAACTTCAAATGGATAAATATTGGTAAATACTGCTCCAAGTACCGGAATCTTTGAGATTCCCGGAACCGTCCACCTTGCCGATACCCCAAGTACGAATTTGTCTGAAGGAGCTCCGAACACAGTACGATTGATTGATTTTGTCAGGAACGTAGTCAACGCCATCGCCAGAATATTGATGACCACACCACTAATGACCTGATCTGCCTTGAACTTTACACAAAGCACTGCATGCAGCAGCGAATATAACATTCCGCCAATCATTGCACAGACCATTGCAACATAGTACGGAATCTGTGAATCCGGTCCCAGCTTGTTCATGAGGAGAATTGCCACCAGTGCGCCGACAAACGCTCCGGCTCCCTGCAGACCTTCCAGTGCCAGGTTCGTGATTCCGCTCCGCTCACTGTAGATTCCGCCGATTGCCATAATAAAAAGGGGTAATGCAAAGGATAATCCATCAATAATTACTTTATTCATTATTTTGCCTCCTTTCCATTTCCAGCCTGTTTTGCTGCATCTTCTATCCTGTCTTTTCCACGCTTCACCTTATACTGAATAAATGCACCGCAGGCACTGAATAACAGAATCAGTCCGGTAATTACCGATGCAATCTCCGCATCCAGTCCCGCTGTGGAACTCATATAAGTACTTCCTTTTCCAATTACCGTAATCAGGAAAGAAGAAAAGAGGATTCCAATCGGGTTTGAATTTCCAAGAAGTGATACCGCGATCGCATCAAATCCTGTACTGGAAAGTACCTTCGGCTGAATCGATGCAAAATATCCCATATAGTAGGTAACTCCGGCGATTCCTGCCAGTGCTCCGGAAATAGTCATGGCAAGAATCACATTTTTCCCCACATTGATTCCGGCATATAGCGCTGCTTTTCCATTTGCGCCTACTGCCTTCAATTCATAACCTATGGTTGTTTTTTCAAACAAGAAGCGGATAAAAAATGCCACCAGAATCGCCAGTATGATTCCCAGCGGTATCTCGAATTTAAGATCTCCAATCTGTACATTCATCAGTGTCAATCTTGACGCATCGCTGACAGCCTTGGACTGGCGGGATACAGGATCTACATACTTCGTGTTAATAAAAAATGCAATAATATACTCCGCAATATAGTTCAGCATAATGGAAGATACAACCTCGTTGATGTTGAACTTGTACTTCAGCACGCCAATCAGACCTCCCACAAGACCTCCGGCAATCAAACCAATCATAATTACGAGTGGTTTTGCAATCGGTGCACTTAAGGTACTATAGCCAATCATCACCGTTGTGATGAATCCTGCTGTCAGCATCTGTCCGGAAATACCAATATTAAAGAGCCCCGCCTTCAGCGCTACAGCCACTGAGAGTGATGCAAAAATCATCGGTGTCCAATAATTCATAAAACTGAAAAAGTCCGTCAGCATACTCTTTCCGCCGGCATACCTTGCTTTCGGCGCAATTCCGGACCCCTGCAGAAGATTCCAGTAGGCAGACAACGGATTTTTTCCAAGAAATGCAATAACCACCGCTCCTACAATCAGGCTGAGTACAATAGCAAATACCGGGATGGTAAATTTCTGATGTTTTTCATTGCCGAGTAACTTTACAAAAAATTTTGTCAATGGATCTACTTTTTGCTTCATTCAGATTTCACCCCCATCATAAATTCTCCGACTTCCTTGACTGTCAATGACTTTGCTTCAGCCGTCTTAAGAATCTCACCATTGTAGATAACTGCAATGGTATCTGCCAGATTCATGACCTCCTCCAGTTCCAATGAAATGAGCAAAATTGCTTTTCCTTTGGAACGTTCTTCTATAATCTGATTGTGGATATTCTCAATAGCTCCGATGTCCAGTCCACGGGTGGGCTGCACGAAAATCGTAAGTGAAGAATCCTGCTCTACCTCTCTGGCGATAATCGCTTTCTGCTGATTCCCTCCACTCATGGAGCGTACCTCTGTCTTGTTCCCCTGTCCGCTTCGGATATCATATTCTTCAATCAGTTTTTCACCAAATTTTTCAAATTCCTGATGGTTGATAATTCCTTTTTTTGCAAACGGCTCCTGATAATAATTTTTCAGGGCCAGATTATCGCATAATGTAAAATCAAGCACAAGGCCATATGTCTGTCTGTCCTCTGGGATGTAAGAAATGCCTTCCAGTGTCCGTTTGCGGATATTATAGTGAGTGATATCTTTTCCATTCAGTAGAATCTTTCCTTCTGACACATGTGCCAGACCGGCTATGGCGTCTGCAATCTCAATCTGCCCATTTCCAGATACTCCTGCAATTGCCAGAATCTCACCACTGCGGATGGAAAAAGATACATTCTTTACTACCTCGAATTTATTTTCATCTCTGACCGTAAGATTCTGCACGGAAAGAACCTCTGCTCCATACTCTGCCTCCGGCTTTTCTGTCTCAAAAGAAACTTCACGTCCCACCATCTTGTTGGCCATCTCTTTGGTGGATGTACTTGCCACATCCAGTACATCGATTAATTTACCTCTGCACAGGATTGCACAGCGATCCGCCACTTTCTTGATTTCCTCCAGTTTGTGGGTAATCAGGATAATAGTCTTTCCCGCATCCCTTAGTCCGCGGATAATATCCAGAAGAAACTCGATTTCCTGTGGAGTCAGGATGGCAGTTGGTTCATCAAAGATTAGTATTTCCGCCTCCCGGTAAAGCATCTTGAGAATCTCAACACGCTGCTGAATGGATACATTGACTTCTTCAATCCTCTTTGTCGGTTCAACTTCAAGTCCATATTTTTTAGACAAGTCCGCAATTTTCTGATTGGATGACTTGATATCTACATAGGGGAGAATACCAAGGAATTTCTTCTGCGGCTCCACCCCCATAATAATGTTCTCTGCAATTGTATAATTTGATACTAATTTAAAATGCTGATGCACCATACCTATGTTCAATTGTGTTGCATAATTTGGCGAGCTGATTGTCTCCTTTTTCCCTCTTACAAAGATTTCCCCCTCATCCGGTTCATACATGCCAAAAAGCATGCTCATCAATGTTGATTTTCCTGCACCGTTTTCTCCCAGCAATGCGTAAATTTCTCCCTTTTTTATCTGAATGTTTACCGAATCATTGGCTACGATTCCAGGGAACTTTTTCGTTATATTCTTCATTTCAACAATATAATCGGACATCGCGTATCCTCCTTCATATTATGTGCTTGATAACCCAGGAAAGATTTCCAGAATCTTTCTATCGGATGTTTGGCAGCTTAAGACGCAGCAAAATTCTTCTTTTACTGCTTCCTAAATTGCTAAATATATTTTATCTTTTAATGCAAGTAAAGGAAGGGACTTACCTATCCCTTCCCGACCTGCTATTTGTAACACCTCTATTGAAACGTTACCTACACGCCTCCCCGGCAAATGGGATACTCACAATCTGCCTCGCTGATTGTAAGTATCCTTCTGGATGTGTGTAATAAAATCTTACAGTCCTGTAAAGTTATCCGGAGTCATTTCATTAAAGTTAGCTGCCGGTACGATTTCACCTGCTTTTACCTTAGCAAATGCTTCATCAATCTTTGTGATTGTATCTGCAGATAACTGGCATCTGCCTTCTTCACTTACATAACCTGTGGAGTCTGTGTCTGCACCAAGAAGTTCATTTCTGCCCTTGAATGTGCCGTCTTTTACCTTGTTCAGCTGAAGTTCAACGTTCTTGTCCATAATCTTAAGTCCTGATGTCAGGATGATGTTGCTGCTTCCATTTGCACCGTCATCATACTGGTCAACATCACAACCGATACAGTAAACATCTTTTGCTTCTTTTGCTGCTGTAAATACACCGTTTCCAGATGCGCCTGCTGCCACGAACATGATATCAACACCTTCATCGATGAGTGCCTGTCCTACAACCTTACCTGTTGCTTCATCAGAGAATGTTCCAACATAGTTTCCACCAACAACTTTATTTGTTACATCTGTTCCTGCGTAAGAAGGTAATTCAACAACCTGAGCTGTTGTTCCAAGATTCTTGTTTGCATAATTCACACCTGACATAAATCCATACTGGTAGTTTACGTTAGATGGATAAGCAATACCATTTACTACAGCAACTTTTCCTGTCTTTGTCTCGCATGCAGCTGCGATACCTGCGCAGAAACCACTCTCCTGCTCTTTAAATGTCATAGCATAAATGTTGTCTACTTCTGTGTCTGCGCCATCTGCATCTGTCGGGTTGGCGTCATCTAAGATGAAGTCTACATCCGGATTTTCCTGAGCAATTGTTGTAATTCCTGCGAACTGGAATCCACAGCATACGATGACATCATAGTCAGCTACGATATCAGCAACTGCCTGAACAGCTGCTGCAGTGTCACCAGTCTCTTCTTTTACCGGTGTTACGGTTGCATCTGGGTTTTCTTTGATAAATGCAAGAATACCATTGTAGTTGTTCTCATTGAAAGAACCATCATCTACTCCGGACGGGCTGCTGACGATTGCGATCTTGAGACCACTTTTGTCCCCTGTACTTGCTGTGCTTCCTTCTTTGCTGGATGATGAACCACCACCACAGCCTGTCAGCATGGTTGCGATCATAGCAACACATACCAGCGCGCTTACTAATTTTTTCATAAATAAATCCTCCTTTTTTTGAACATCAGCCTATCATAAATTTGTTTTCAATCTATAGGCTGACACTCCATATCAAGTTTTCATGGAAAACCTGATACAAACTATTAATGGGTTTCTATATCAATCATTCTTAAGAATGTTCGATAACTAAAATAATTTTGCAAGACTCTCTGTATATGGCGGTCTCAATATTCCTTTTTCTGTGATGATTCCATGAATCAGCTCATGATCTGTCACATCAAATGCAGGATTATAGCATTTCACTTCCTTTAATGCCATCGGCTTTTCATAGAATTTGGAACGAATCTCATCCTCATCTCTCAGCTCAATCACAATGTCCTCACCCGTCTTGCAGTTCATATCGATTGTAGAAGTCGGCCCAAGCACATAAAATGGAATTCCGTAATGTTTTGCCAGAATTGCCACACCGCTTGTTCCGATTTTGTTTGCTGCATCTCCGTTGGCTGCAATGCGGTCACATCCTACAAAACACGCCTGAACCCATCCATTTTTCATAACAAGGCTTGCCATGTTATCGCAGATGAGTGTCACATCGATTCCCGCCTTCTGCAGTTCATAGGACGTCAGTCTCGCCCCCTGAAGAAGAGGTCTTGTCTCATCGGAAAAAACTTTGAACTTCATACCGCGTTCATTTCCCAGAAGCATCGGACCAATAGCGGTTCCATAACGGGACGTTGCCAGTGGTCCTGCATTACAGTGGGTAAGAATGCCATCACCCTCTTTTAAAAGAGATAATCCATATTCGGAAATCTTCCGGCACATCTCAATATCTTCTCTCTGAATGGATACAGCCTCTTCTCCCAGAAGCTCGATGATCTGAGATATCTCTTTGTCCCGATTGGCCGTCACTACAGACTCCATTCTCTTCAACGCCCAGCTCAAATTCACCGCTGTCGGTCTGGAAGAATCCAGGTACTCTTTGTCTTTTTTGAACCGCGCGTAAAACAATGCAAAGTCTGATTCCGTAATCTGCTGTGCCAGACAGTAGATACTGTACCCTGCACAGATTCCAATTGCCGGGGCTCCGCGTACCTGAAGCTCCTTGATGGCTCTGTACATCTCTTCCGCCGTGGAAAGAGTTAAGTACTCTGTCACGTTAGGCAGTTTGGTCTGGTCAATGATGACCACACTTTTTCCATCCTCACTAAGATGAACATTCTCTGCCAAAATTTCTCTCGTATTAATCATATCATCTTCTCCTTCATTTTGAACCTCCGCATATCGCCGGAACAGATATTTAGGTTCCATTTGCTTTCCTCCGCTGGCCTCGTCTATCGAAAATCAAATCCAACCTTAAACGCCTTCGATGCAAATGCATTCTCATATTCTGCCAGCTTCCACAGCTCAATCTCAGGCAGCTCCACCAGCCCTTTATTTAAAAGCTCCAAAGCAGGCCGGAAGGGACCGCAGCGACTTCCCACAATCGTTATCTCATTGACTACGAAATAACTCAGGTCTATATTGGCAGAACCCGCATAAGTGCTTTTTAAGACAATTGTACCTTTCTTACGGACAATCTGCCTTGCCAGCTCGATTCCGCCCGGTGAACCGGTTGCGTCAATGACCACCTCATAGGAATCGGTTTCATTCCTCTCTATTTTCGCATATTTTGAGAAATACTTCAATTTTTCCGGATGCTTTCCAATCACGGTCAAGTCTACGCCCAACAGGGAAATCACTTCCGTAATCAGCAGTGCCAGTCTCCCGTCTCCAATAACCGCAACGTTATCCTCCGGCCTGATATGAAGCTGATTCGGTATCTCCAGCGCTGCCGCCAAAGGTTCGGTGTAAATCGCCTTTTCTGTAGGCAGTGAATCCGGCACAACGTGAATCAGGTGATTGGCAAGGACAAAATATTCCTCAAAGGTTCCATCCAGTCCTTCCATTCCAATCACTTTACGGTCCGGGCAATGCTTCTCTCTTCCGCTTCTGCAATAAATGCAGTGACCACAGCCTTCATTCAATTCCCCAACAACCCGCTTTCCAATCAGTTCTTTCCGGTCTGATTCTTCCACGATTCCAACAAATTCATGACCAAGCACCCCTCTGAAATCCGGTCGATAACCCCGGAGCACTTCACGGTCTGTATTGCAAATGGCACTCATGAGCACACGAATAAGACTATGTCCGGCCTTTGGCTGCGGCTTTTGATAGTCTTCTTGATAACGCGGTTCTTTTCCGTCAAAATATAATGCCTGCATTTCAATTTCTCCTTGGATAAATAGTATACTCTTTTACAGTACCTTATGGATATTCTCAATGGCAGCTGTCACAAGTGCCTTAAATTGTACGGCAACACGATCTGCCGTCTCCTGAACCTCTTCATGGCAAAGCGGGACATCACTCATTCCACATCCAAGATTAGAAATGCAGGAAATTCCACAAATCTTCATTCCCATATGATTCGCTGCCAATGCCTCATTGGCAGTACTCATTCCCACTGCATCCGCGCCCAGAACCCGGCACATCTTCACTTCATGGGGTGACTCAAAACTTGGTCCTGTAAGCTGAATATAAGTTCCTTCCTGTAGCTTGATGCCAAGATCTGACGCCGTGCTTCGGAGCACATCTCTTAGATCCTTATCATAGATTTCACTCATATCGGGAAATCTTGTTCCGAGTTCCTCTATATTCTCGCCAATCAGCGGATTCGGAACAAAGCTTGCAATCTGATCGGTAATCATCATAAAATCACCGGCAGCAAAATCGAAATTCACACCTCCGGCAGCATTGGTGAGGAATAATACTTTTGCCCCCATCAACTTCATCAGCCTTGTTGGAAGTACCACGTCTGTCATCGGATATCCTTCATAATAATGAACTCTTCCCTGCATGCATACAACAGGAACTTCATTGACATAGCCAAAGATAAATCTTCCCTTATGTCCTTTTACTGTAGAAACTGGGAATCCCTCAATATCATGGTAATCCAATGTTGCCTCTATCTGGATATCATCGCCATAGTCCCCAAGTCCGGACCCTAGAATCAGAGCAATCTCCGGTTTAAAGTCAATACGTGCCTTCACGCTTTCATAACATTTCATCAGTTTCTCATATGCTGGGTTCATTTATTTCCTCCGCTTTCCGGCATAAGTCCGCTTAGTAAGCAGATTTCCAATGCCATTTCATTTTGTAATCTATTTTGTAATCTATTCTGTAATAGTTGTCGGTTCTCCCACTTCAAGTGCCATGTGATAAATCTTGGCTATATCCTCCACATATACACTGTTGGTATACGCCTGTGCCACATTCTCACCCACTGCAAGGACTCCGTGATTTGCCATCAAACATGCCGTCTGTTCTTTTAAAAACGGGACTGCATTCGTTCCCACTTCTTTGCTGCCCTGCTTCGCATAGGGGCTCACCTTGAGACTGCCCTTAAAGAGGATCAGCATCTCCACGAGAATCACCGGTATCTCCTTTCGCAGCACCGCAAAACTTGATGCATACGGAGAATGGGTGTGCACGATTGCGCCCACATAACTCACATTCTTATAAACCTCTGCATGCATCCGCCACTCCGAAGAGGGCTTGTGAATCCCCTCGATGATATTCCCCTCCAGGTCCGTAATGACAATATCCTTTTCTTCCATAATAGAATAGTCATACCCACTTGGAGTGATTACCATCCAGTTCTTTTCCTTGTATAAGGCACTGACATTGCCGCTCGTCCCCGCAATCAGCTGCTCCTTATACGCTCTTTTTGCCGTGTTCAGCACCTCACTGACCAGCTCACGTAATCCGTTCTCCACTTACTTCGTACCCTCCTTTTCTTTTCCCGAGTAAAAATGATGGTTTTCATCTATTTTATACTCACTTTATGTCTAATTTTTTGCTATCAAAAAAGGAGACAAAAGTCTCTTCATATTATTTCAATTTACCTCATATTTAACCACATGTCAATGTGTTCACCTGTTTTGTCGACAGATTGTGCAAAAAAATGACCATCACACAAATCTGATGTATTCCAACCAGTCCATATGACAGCCTTTTTTTTACAAATTTACCTTCAGCCTGGTCTGAGCCAGCTCCTGTGAAATATTCAACGCGTGGTCTCCAATTCGCTCAAAATCCGTCAGCATTTCCGAATACAGAATGCAGCCTTCTTCCGAGCAGGAGCCTTTCCGCATTCTTCCCAGCATATGATTGCGGTACCGCTCTGTCATATCATCCATTTTCTGCTCCATGGCTGAAATCTGGGTCAGATCCTCCAGCCCATCTCTTCCACAGCTCAGTAGCTCGTCCAGCACAGTTTCACTGACATCCTGCATCTCCTTCAGCTCCTGCTTTTCTTCCTTGGAAAATTTCACTGCTTTTTCTTCCAGCATGCGGGCATAACCACCGATATTCATGGCATGATCTCCGATTCGCTCAATGTTGCCTATGATTTTAAAATAGGAACTCAGCTTTTGGCTCTCTCCCACATCAAGCTCCTTTGCAAGTGCCCGGGATATGTAGTTAGACAGCTCCTTGTTCAGATAATCAATTTCCGTCTCACGCTCTTCAATAGGCTTGATCAGCGATGCATCACGTTTTCGGAACGCCTCAAAGCTGTCACCTACATTTTTCCGGGCCAGCTCCAGCATCCGGCCGCTCTCATTTTTCACCTGTTCCAGAGAAATTGCAAGAGCCCCCATCTGCCCCGCCGCACTGGTATTAAGATATAAAAGTCCGGGGCTGTCTGTGTGCTCTTCCTTGTCCGGCAGAAGGTGCTCTGCCAGATTTGCAAGGTAAGAACCAAAAGGAAGAAGAAGTGCCGTTGTTGCCAGATTGAACAGGGTGTGCATATTGGCAATCTGTGCTGCCGGATTACCCGGTGTGAGTTCCTCCACAAAGCCTGCAAGCGGAAAGAGAAGTGTCACAATCGTGAACACCACCGTACCGATGATGTTAAAGCTCAGATGAATAATGGTTGTTCGCTTGGCATTCCGGTTCGTTCCGATGGACGCCAGAAGCGCTGTGATGCAAGTTCCGATATTCTGTCCAAACAGTACATAGACCGCGCTGGAAAATGGAATGATACCACTTCCCGCCAGCGCCTGCAGTATTCCGACAGACGCCGAAGAGGACTGGATAATCGCCGTAAATACTGCTCCGGCAAGAATCCCAAGAATCGGATTGTGAAACCTGGTCATCAGGCTGATAAAGCTCTCCGACTCCCGAAGCGGCATCATCGCCGCACTCATCATATCCATACCGATGAACAGGACTCCCAACCCCGCCAGAATGCTTCCAATATGGTGCATCTTTGGCTTTTTCAGAAAGACCACCATGACCACGCCTGCAAATGCAATCAGTGGTGCAATCATTCCGGCATCCAGCGCAATAAGCTGTCCAGTGATTGTCGTTCCAATATTGGCTCCCATGATAATCCAGACTGCCTGACGCAGTGTCATCATCCCGGAGTTCACGAATCCGACTACCATAACCGTGGTCGCTGAGGAAGACTGGATGACCGCGGTGATTCCTGCACCGACCGCCACACCAAGGAACCGGTTCGCTGTCAGCTTCTCCAAAATCTGTTTCATTCTGTTTCCAGCTGCCGCTTCCATCCCGGCACTCATCATCTGCATACCATATAAGAATAATGCAAGCCCTCCTAAGAGTGCAAAAAAATCTGTTATTTTCATACCTTCTCTCCAATTCTATGATTCCATTTCTTTTCTTCCTGTGTCTCTTTTGCTGCTCGACGCTCCCACGCCGCCCACAAAATACTTGCGATACAGACTGACGAATAACATCCGCTGATCAGACCAAAGAACATCGGAAGGGCAAACTCCCGGATAGAGTCTATCTGAAAAAATACAGAGGCCACCAGAATAGTCAGCACACAGATTCCTGTTGTAAACGAAGTATTCACAGACCTTGCAAGAACCTGGGAAATGCTTCGGTTGGTCAGCGTAACAATATCCATTTTCTTTCCGCTTTTCCGGTTCTCCCTGATTCTGTCATAGACTACAATCGTGTCATTGATCGAGTATCCAATGATGGTCAGAACAACTGCCACAAAAGCATCGTTAAGTGGAATCTGAAACAGCACAAATGCGAAAAATACCACCATCACGTCATGAAGCAGTGCAATAAGTGCTGTGATTCCAGCCGTAAGACCGGACAATACGGAAAAACGTATCCATACATAAATTACGATAAATAAAAAGGAAAGTACAATGGCAATTCCTGCATTTTTCAGTGCTTTTGCACCGATGTATGGCTCTACTGCATAGGTTTGGGTCAATGAAATCTGTCCATCTCCCATACTTTCCTGCAGCGCAGCGGTGATACTTTTCTGCTCCTGCGGTGTGATTCCGCCATTTCCTGCCAGCGTAATTTCAAGACTTTCCGAATCATCTACATTACTTTTTGTCTGCTGCACTGTGACCGCTCTTTCGGCAATCTGCTCCACAGCTTTCTCCACTTTCTGGGAATCCACGGATGAGTTCACAGTATAATTCATGACCACACCTCCGGTAAACTGCGTATCAAGGTGAACTCCGTTTTTCACACATCCAATCAGTCCAAGTGCAATCGCCGCACCGGAGATTACCAGACAAATCCATTTTTTCTGATAAAATTTTCTTTCCTTCAGCTCCTTTTTCTGGCGGAACCATTTTTTTTGATTCCAGACGGGAAAACTAAGCAGTGACAGCTGCATCGCCTTTGACACGGTAACACCTACCGCCACGTTTACAATCATTCCAACCAGCAGTGTATATCCGAAGCTCAGCATCGAGCCCGAACCGAAAATCATCAGAATCACCGCTACGATTGCCGTGGTGATATTTCCATCCAGTACCGAAGTAAATCCGATTTTATATCCGTTTTTGATTGCAAGACGTACGGAGTGTCCCTCTTTAAGTTCCTCCGAAATCCGCTCGGAAATAATAATATTCGCATCCACTGCCATACCAAGTGATAGGATAATTCCTGCGATTCCGGGCAGGGTCAGTGTATACTGCGGCACAGAGATGGCCAGAAGCTGCAGGGTCATCTGCAGAATCAAGGTCAGCACTGCCACAACGCCCGGCAGCTTATAGTAAATCATCATAAAAATGCACACCAGTATAAATGCAATCACTCCGGCCAGAATCATGATATGAAGCGCATTTGCCCCGAGAATAGGACTGATGGTCGAAAAGCTTGTGGTCTCCAGCGAAAACGGAAGTGCTCCCGAATTAATCTTATCCGCCAGGCTCTTCGCCTCATCATACCCTGACATGCCGTTGATGACCGCCTGACCGCCGGATATCTGGGACTGTACTTCCGGATTGGAAATCTGCTGGTCATCCATATAGATTCCGATCTTCTTCCCGACCATTTCCCCGGTTGCCTTTGCAAACAGCTTCGTTCCCTCCTTGTCAAATGTGAGACTGACAACGTACGTATCCTTGACTCCCGAAGTGTCCTTTTCTGCCGAAGCACTCTTCACATTCTTCCCTTCCACCAGTACAGTACCATTTTCATCACGGAAGGAAAGCTGCGCCATCTCACCCAGCTCAGCAATTGCATCCTCCGGGTGGAATCCTTTTTCATCGGATTTCCACGGAAAGCGTACAATAATATAACCACTGTCCTGATCCACCGTCACTTCCCTGTCTGTAATATTCAATGCATCCAGACGCATTTCTATTACTTCTCTTGCAGTATCCAGTTCCTTTTTTGTAGCACTGCGGTTCAAATCCTTTGGTTCAAACACTGCCTCCACACCACCGCGGATATCTATTCCATATCTCATCTTCTGCACGCCCTTGATGTCATCCCCGACACCAAAAGCTGCAACACAAATAAAAGCTGCAATCACACATAAAATCACAGCGAGCATTCTTTTACCAGGTTTCATAAAATTATCCTCTTTTCTTTGAATATCAGCCCATCTTAAATCTGCTTTCGGCAAATGGGTTGACATAACCTTATATTCAATTTTATGCTGTTTCAAGCAATACAGGTCTCATATGACTTTCATAGCACCTGTACTATTTCACATAGTATGCTGTGACACAGCTTCTCTTTTTTCCGTCCTTATTCTGTATAAACGCCAGAATAAGCTGCAATAACGGTGTCTGGCAACGCATGCCAAGCCCCATTATGGCAAAAATAAAGCATGGGATTAACGCTATCTTGAACAAAATAGCGAAGATAGAATAAAAATAATTTCTGGCAGATTCTTCCTTCATCTGTCCGCGAAGGGAAAATGCTGTATGCTGCGAAAAAGAAGTCATTGCTTCCTCGGTCTGAAGATCTATAGACTGTAAACCACTTTGCCGTGAATCCGAATGTTCTGCTGCCGCATGTGTATTCAGCCAGGCTGACTGCTCCCTTGCATGTTCAAAAGAAGAGTAACAAAAAGAAAGACAGATGACTGCACAAAGTAAAAAATTCATTAAAAACAAATATTTTTTCTTACACTTCATGACAGCCATCCCTCTTTCCTTTACATTTCTTTTTGCTATTTCCCACTATATTCTAAATAGCAGGTAAAGTCAATCATGGATTTTTGTCTGTTACATTCTTCCCTAAACTTTCATTTAAAGACTTTTATATCTCTGTCTTCTCTACCGCATCATATGCCTGCTGATAGAAATACTCCTGAGAATTCACTGGTGATTCACTGTTTGTCTCAAGTACATACTCGCCGTATGCATTTTCTCTTCTTGCCTGTTGGTTATCACTGAGCATGGTGATGAACATCTCCTGCAGCTGTGCCTTTAATTTCTCGTCCTCAATTGGGGCCGCAACCTCTACACGGCGCACGGTATTTCTTGTCATATAGTCCGCTGACGCAATGTAGACTTTCTCTCTTCCGTCACATCCAAAGATATAGATTCTGGAATGCTCCAGGAAACGTCCTACAATACTAAGGACCTGAATATTATCGGTCTTACCTGGTACTCCCGGCACCAGACAGCAGATACCGCGGATGACCATATCAATCTTAACCCCTGCGCAGGAAGCCTCGATCAGCTTGTCAATGATTTTCTTGTCCGTCAGGGAGTTCAGCTTCAAACCGATGTATGCATTTTCCCCATTTGCTGCGTGCTCCATCTCCTGTTCAATCATTCTAATGACTTTATTCTGGAGACATTTAGGCGCAACCAGTAATTTCTCGGTTTCTTCCACGACTTCTCCCATAGAAAGTGCCTGGAATACCTTGGATGCTTCGATTCCGATATCCACATTTGCCGTCATCAGTGAAAGGTCTGTGTACAGTCGGGAAGTCTTCTCATTGTAGTTGCCAGTACCGATCTGAGTGATATATGTAATCTGCCCTTCCTCTTTTTTTGTTATCTGGCATAATTTGGAGTGTACCTTGTATCCGTCCAGACCGTAGATGACACGACATCCGGCATCCTCCAGTCTTCTAGACCATTCAATGTTGTTCTCCTCATCAAAACGGGCACGGAGCTCCACAAGAACTACCACTTCTTTACCATTCTCCGCAGCTTCAATCAGTGCCTCAATTACTTTACTCTGTTTCGCCACACGGTACAGCGTCATCTTGATAGAAACCACGTTTTTATCCGTTGCCGCTTCATTGAGCAGGTGAAGAAATGGACGAATGCTTTCATATGGGTAGGATAGCAGCTTATCGCTCTCCTGAATCTGCTTGATGATGGATTCACCATCTACAAACTGCGGCGATTTCTGCGGAACACGTTTTTCATAGAATAATTCTGATTTCTTTCTCACAATGTCCTGAATCTGGAATACAAAGGACAGATCGAGTGCTGCATTGTTCTGGAATACTCTTGATTTTTCCAGTTCCAGATATTCACATAAAGTTTCTACCACGTTTCCATCCATCTCGCGGGACATTTCCAGTCTTACCGGAGTCAGCTTTTTACGTCTTTTAATTACGTCTGCCATAAATTCACGGTAATCTAGGTCTTCATCGTACAGTGCATCTGCATCGATATCTGCATTCCGGGTCACACGGATCAGCGACTTTCCTTTTACCATGTAGCCTGCAAATACCTTGGGCATATAGTGAAGAATCAACTCTTCTGAAAGCATGTAGTTTCCCGGTTTTCCAGGAATTCCAATCAGGCGAGGTACTCCGCCGCTGGTACACGGAATAATACCCAGTCTCTCTTTTCCGTTCTTGGTCTCCAAAATGACTACGGCATAGATTTCTTTATTTCTGAGGAATGGGAATGGCTGTCTTTTTCCAACGATTGTCGGTGAGATAATTGGAGCAATCTCTGCCTCAAAATAGGCTTCCAGAAGCTGACTTTCTTCCTCTCCAATTTTCTGGAAGTTCGCAAGTCTTGCACCATGTTCTTCCAACTCTTCCATGATTTCCTGATAGACATTATCTTTTCTGCGGTTTAATTTCTTCACCTGCTTTATAATGGCATCAATCTGCTCTTTGGATGTCAGATTCGTCTTATTGTCACGAATGCTCTCGTTGACCAGCATCTGATCCTGAAGCGAACCTACGCGCACCATAAAAAATTCATCCAGATTGCTCTGGAAAATAGATGCGAAAGTCAGGCGCTCACACAGCGGTACGTCCTTGCGCTCAGCTTCCTCCAGTACTCTCTCGTTGAACTTTACCCAGGACAGCTCACGATTCATATACATTTCTTCACTCATGTTCCCTAAATCCTCCATATCTTTTGTTTATTTTTCATAGCCTTATTTGAGTGTAAAAGCGAATATTTGCAATCCACTTTGCTGCTTGCCTGATAAGATTCATCTATCTCACACAAAAAAGCACCCAGACTATAAAATGACATTTTTACATGAGTATCATAGTCGGAGTGCGTAAAATATAAGGTATGTTGCATGTTAAATTTTTGTTAAATCTTTTTACAATTGGTTCATTCCTCCCAATTGATCTCTTCCCGTATAAATCAGACGAAAAGCCTGTTCCACTGTGTCAACCATATTTTCTTTTGCGTTTTCCCGTTTCATCGCTTCTTCCAGTGTGCTGATTCTTCTAAGAATAGGGAAAAATGCATCGATTCCATTTTCATTACAGGCCACGGCCTCCTTTGTCACACTTCCTGCAAATGCAATCACCGGTTTGCCATAGACTTTTGCGAGCTTTGCCACTCCGACAGGAGCTTTTCCCATTGCAGTCTGGAAATCCATCTGTCCTTCTCCCGTCACAACCCAGTCCGCATCCTTTACATATTCATCCAGCCTGGTCTCATCCAATACAATCTTGATTCCTGATTCCAATACAGCATTCGTATAGGTAAGAAATGCAAAGCCCAGTCCGCCTGCTGCTCCGGTCCCTTCCTGCTTCGCATCTGCATTCGGGAATTTTTCTATGGAAAGTTCCGCGTATTCTCCAAGCCATTTGTCCATCTGCATAATCATGGAAGGGGTGGCACCTTTCTGCGGTCCGTAGACTGCGCTTGCCCCATTTTCCCCGCAAAGAGGATTGTTCACATCACATGCAATCTTAAATTCACATTCGAAGAGCTCCGGCAGCACTTTTTCATCGCTGATTGTATCCAGAATCTCCAGTGCCTTTGCACCAAATGGAATCTGATTTCCTTCTTTGTCCGTAAAGCTATAGCCCAGTGCCTGAAGCATGCCGACACCGCCATCGTTGGTGGCACTTCCACCGATTCCCACAATGAATCTCCGGCAGCCTTTCTGGATGGCATCGCGAATGACCTCTCCCACTCCATAGGTCGTCGTATTTAGTGGATTTCTCTGCTCTGCGGGTACCAGAGTGATTCCTGCCGCTCCGGACATTTCCACGACAGCAGTCTTCGTCTTATCGATGATACCGTACTCGCATTCTACCGGATTTCCAAGAGGTCCTGTCACCATTACCTTCTGGATGCGTCCGTTCATTCCGGCAACCAGAGCCTCCACCGTTCCTTCGCCACCGTCTGCCAGCGGTCTTACAATCACCTCTGCATCCTTGTCCACTCGGTGCACACCGTCTGCAATTGCGTATCCTGCCTCCATGGATGAAAGACTTCCCTTTAATGAATCGATTGCTACTACTACCTTCATTTTCATTTCCTCCTTCTTGTTGATACTAATATATCAAATTTATTGTGGAAATTATATATTACTCATAATATGCTATACAATATTTATTCCCACACA
This sequence comes from Hespellia sp., assembly GCA_028689735.1. Classification (GTDB taxonomy): domain Bacteria; phylum Bacillota; class Clostridia; order Lachnospirales; family Lachnospiraceae; genus Hespellia. The sequence goes on from JAQVCP010000001.1 coordinate 37,952, forward strand.
TTTGTTACCCATAACATTTTATGATATAATGAATAAATCAGACACCGTTTTCTTACACTACTTTTTCCAGAAAAATGAGGTACCCTATGATAAAAAGAATTGACGCGCAGCTGGCGCAGCAAATTGTTGACACCGTCAAGGATGTCTGCGGACAAAATATCAACTTCATCGAGCCATCGGGAATGATACTGGCAAGTACTGATAAGAAAAGAATTGATACTTTCCACGAAATCGGACAGAAGGCTGCCATGACACGGACTGCCATTGAGGTCGGTGCCGATGATGACTTTTCCGGCACACAAAAGGGAATCAACGTTCCCATCCGTTACAATCAGGAACTCCTTGCAGTCATTGGAATCACGGGCATTCCAGACGAGGTGCGCAAATTCGCTTATCTGGCAGAGCGTATTACCACGCTCTTAATCCGGGAAAAGGAGCTGGGGTCACTCAGCCGCAACCAGGCCGACAAGAAGCAGTTCATTATTGATTCCCTGATTCGCAAGGAGACTGTGAATCATGACTATCTGATGGAATGTCTCACCAGCTTTCACATCGATATCAAGAGCCAGAAGCGGATGTTCCTCATCCAGGTCAATCCAAGATACAACCCGACAAATCTTTCCTTTATTGAACAGAAAATCGAGCAGCTTTTTGAAAAGCTTCACCTCTCGCTCTACACCTTCCATTATCCCAACGAATACCTGGTCGTCATGGAAGCCTGCTCTCTGGAAATGTTTTCCCCTTCTTTCAAAAAATTTGCCGCAAACCACAGCGAGCTTCTTCAGATTGGCATTGGAAAGACCTGTTCCATTTACCAGCTTGCAGACTCTTACCACAGTGCGCGCATTGCTCTGACCAGTCTGACCGACAAGAACGAAAACTATGCACTGTTCGATGATCTCACACTGGAGATTGTCCTTTCCAATATCAATGAGAACAACCGGGAAGAATTCCAGCGCAAAACGATTCAGAATTTATCCGCTGATGACATTGCCCTGCTGCGGACATATTTTGATGAAAATATGTCTCTTGCCGCAACCAGCACCCGACTCTTCCTGCATAAAAATACCGTGCAATACAAATTAAACCACATTTACGAAAAATGTGGTTTCAATCCCCGGAGCTTCCAGGACGCTGTTCTATTGTATCTCGCCATAAAAATGTGAGAAGCTGTATCTGCTGATGATTTCACTGTAAAAATGTGATGAACCGTGTCTCCGATGATTTTGCTATAAACAGATGACGGATTATACCTGCCGATGATTACTTATCAGAAAAAAGTATCAGCCCTCCGCGTTCTTTGTGCCCTGTATCCCAAAGTTCTTCCAGGGAGAGCCACTGCGCTTCCCCGTAGGTCACAGTCTTTACCCGAAAAGCATCCGGCGTCTCCTCATAGCCCATGAGCAGAAACCAGTGCCAGACATATTCTTTCATCTTCGGATTTTTGTGGTACAGAACCAGACATGGAATGGGATACTTTGCATCAATCTGCTTTTTTACAGCTTTCTTTGCCGCTTCCGCAGGCTCATGTCCAGAAAATGGCACCATCTTGAGCGTAGTATTTCCCACATCTTCGAAATATTTTCCTGCACCTTCCATATATAATTCCAGAGTGTTAATTCCGGACATTCTAGGTCTCAGGTAAGGCTTTAGTATCTTTGTAAAACTGATAAAATCGGATTTTTCCACATGGTCTGCATTGTATGGATATAATTCATGCCATCCCCTATATCTTGAAAAATAGATACTGCTGTCGCACACGGTAACCGCAGCACATCCGCCCATGCGCATCATCAAATCGTGGAGCCAGTCCTGGTTCCCACCATAAGAAGTTCCAATTGTATAAAATGGTAATTCATGTTTCATGTCTTGTCTAATCTCCTTCAGACCGCATAAACAGCCAAAAGATAGCGCTCTTTATAAACTCCGCGCCTCTCTCGCCATACGGTTAGGAAAGATTATAACAGAACTTTTTGATTTCTTCCACTGTTACATTCATAAATCCAGACATTACACAAACTCCGGACGCCCCACATGCCATAACCTGCTGTACATTCTGCCCGGTAATTCCACCGATTGCAAAAACAGGAATCTCTACCTGGTCTGCGACTTCCCGCAAGAATTCCAGCCCCCGTCCCGGTAGCCCCTTCTTACAGTCTGTCAGGAAAATGTGCCCGGCTGTCACATAGGATGCGCCGCACGCTTCTGCTTCCTTTGCCTCCTCCACGGAGTGAATGGAAATGCCCAGCGTCTCAAAACCACCCAGCTTTTCCCGTTGATTCTCGCAGGAGCATTGCTTTCCCGTCCCCACTGCGGACATAGTTTCCCTTCTGAGCATGGAATTTTGCGCATAGGATTTTGCCACCGAAAGAGGCAGGTGAATCGACCGGGCGTGAAGGCGTTCTGCCACATTTACAAAGCTGTGAAGAGAACACTCCGTTCCATAGTCCGCGCAGACAGCAAGAACCCGCCTTGCAAGTGCTTCATAGGCTTCCTCGGACAAATCTTTTTCCCGCAGAATAATGCGTCCCACGCCGCCCTGGCAAAGGTGCTCAATTTGTGTCAGAAAATCTCCCCGGCATAATTTTCTGTTGGTCACAGCAATTACTTTTTTCTGCACATTCCATGTACTTATCTTTTCCATTGTCCCCATCCTCTTCTGCTTGTTTCAGGTATTTCTTTATTCCGATATATTCTGCTTCCAGAGATTACCTACACATAGATATAATCACTCATTACCGGCTGCAGTCCCTGCTCAAGAATCGCATCATACACCTGCTTGACACTTCTTCCGTCGGAGATTTCAAACTGTTCATCTCCCTTTGCTTCGTCATCCTCGAGATGCTCTCCGATTCCCACAGATACTCCTGCTGAAATCTTTGTTGCCGCAATTTTAATCAGATTGTTGCGGACCCGCTCGCATTCTCTGGTGGAAATTGTGATGCTCGCAAATGGCATGAAAATGCGGTACGCAGTCACCACCTGCAGGAGCTGTCTCTCGTGCACATCCATTGGATTGATCTTGTCATTATTCAGGATGGGACGAAGCCGCGGGCAGGAAAATGCAATCTCCGCATGAGGATATTTACGCTGCAATAAATACGCGTGATATCCCGTTGCAAGAGCATCCTTTCTGAAATCATCCAGACCAAGAAGTGCAGCGAAGCCTACCCCTCTCATGCCCCCCTTGATTGCACGCTCCTGTGCATCGAAACGATAAGGAAAAATCCGCTTATGCCCGGACAAATGTAAGGTCTCATATTTGTCCGAGTTATAGGTTTCCTGAAACACCGTCACATAATCCGCACCGCATTCATGCAGATATGCATATTCATCAGAGTTCATCGGATAAACTTCCAGACCGATGACTTTAAAATATTTTCTTGCAATCTTGCAAGCCTCCCCGATATATTTCACATCAGACATCTTGCGGCTCTCACCTGTAAGAATCAGAATTTCCTGAAGTCCTGACTCCGCGATGATCTTCATTTCTTCTTCAATCTGCTCTTCGTTCAGTTTGGCACGATTGATTTTATTGTGGCAGTTGAATCCACAATAGATACAATAATTCTCACAATAATTTGCAATATAAATGGGCGTGAACATATAGGTGGAATTGCCAAAATGTTTTCTTGTTTCCAGCTGCGCCCTCTGTGCCATCTCCTCCAGAAACGGAAGGGCGGCGGGCGAAATGAGTGCTTCAAAATCTTCCGGACTGCATACGTCTGCGTCCAGCGCTCTCCTTACATCCGTAGCCGTATAAGCTGTCTCATCATACTGCTGCATCCGGCTGATCACCTGGGATTGGATGTCGGAATCCAGCACTTCCATATCCGGAAGGTAGGTCATATGGTCAATTCGATTTTGCTTCTGAAGCTCTTTGATTTCCTCTGTCAAAATGCTTTCATTTACCTTGCTGCTCATCTTACGCCTCCTCCTTCTCTTTCAAAAATCCAGTCAATGGAGAGGAAGCCGCACTGCCTTTTTCAATGACACGTCCGAGTCCCGCAAGATAGGCCTCTCTTCCGGCTTCGATTGCCTTTTTAAATGCCTGTGCCATCATCGGAATATTTCCTGCTGTCGCAATGGCAGTATTTGCCATGACTGCTGCCGCGCCCATTTCCATTGCCTGACATGCCTGAGACGGGCAGCCGATTCCTGCATCAACGATGACCGGAACATCCAGCTCGTCAATTAAAATCTGGATGAAGTCTTTGGTACAGATTCCTTTGTTGGAGCCGATTGGTGCACCCAGCGGCATCACACAGGCAGCTCCCGCAGATACCAGATCCCTTGCGGCGTTAAGATCCGGGTACATATACGGCATGACAATAAAGCCTTCCTTTGCCAGAATCTCGGTTGCTTTGATGGTCTCATAATTATCTGGAAGCAGATATTTGGTATCGCGGATGACTTCCACTTTCACAAAATCCCCACAGCCTACTTCTCTTGATAATCTGGCAATACGCACTGCCTCCTCCGCGGTTCTGGCACCAGAGGTGTTTGGCAGAAGGGTAACTCCCTTCGGAATGTAATCCAGAATGTTGGTGTTTCCTTCATTCGCTCTGCGCAGCGCCAGTGTGATAATCTGTGCGCCTGCATTTTCCACTGCTGCCTCAATCAGATCCAGAGAATACTTTCCGGAGCCTAAGATAAATCTGGAATTGAATTCGTGTCCGCCTAATACAAATTTGTCTGTTTTTGTCTCTACTATTTTCATTATTGTTTTCCTCGTTTCTTTTCATCATTGCAATTTGCCGCTAATTTAATTACATTTCCGTGTATTCAACCGGCTGTTTATCTGTTCTCTTTCACAGATAAACAGCTTTCACTGTCAGCACGTTTTCATAGGAAATGATTTTTATGGTTCTAATTCACCAACTAATATACGCAGTATCATATTGGCTTCATGGGCCGCGCATACGCCGACCCGCGGTGCTATCAGACTGAATCCACCCTCCAGTCCATTTGTCTCATCCCCGCAGAGATAAAAATGCTTCGTCACCTTTCGTGTGTGAATCAGATTGCTGCTGCCATAGCCAGCCATTCCCGAAGCCGCCACCAGAATTTTTTCCGGGTACATCTCTTCAAAAAAAATGTCAGTGAGCATTGCTTTTTCTTCCGGTCTGTCAAATGCCTCGCAGACAATCTCCTCCCCTGCAAATAGTCCTTTTGCATTTTCCGGTGTGATTTTCACTGTATCAGATATAATCTCCAGATAGGGGTTGATGTCCAGGAGAATCTCTGTGAGTGCCTCTGTCTTTTCCCGCCCAATGTCTCTTGCACGGTACTGCTGACGGTTCAGATTGCTGATGTCCACCTTGTCAAAATCAATCAAATGAAGGTGCCCTACCCCGGCGCGCGCCAGTGCAACCGCAACCGTTGAACCAAGACCTCCGAGTCCTGCAATCGCCACCCGTCCTGCGGCAAGTTTTTCCTGTATTTCGCTAGTATGACGCTCGCATAATGCCTGGTAAATTTCTTCTTTTGTCGGTATCATTACTTCTTTTGTCGATATCATTTCTGTTAAATTCCTTTCATTCACTTTGGGCCTTATCATACAAAGTCAGTCTCACCCTCCACCTACGAATGTCACGATTTCCAAAGTATCATACTCACTGAGTATCCGACTTTCGTACTGTGATTTTGGAAGAATCTCTTCATTTAATTCCACTGCGATTTTCTTCTTTTCATAGCCCAGCTTCTCGATACACTGTTCCATGGTAGTATCTTTGGGCATTTCTTCTTTTTTCCCGTTTACATAAATAGTCATCCTGGCTTTCCTCCTTTATCTCGTAAAGTGAACACGCACAATCCGCCTTACTGTTTTTTTGTGAACATCCCGTTCTTCTTTCGGCTGATTTTCTTACTTTCTTCTAAAAAAACGGTTCACAAAAGACTACACCCGCGGTGGTGTACCCCTTCATGAACCTTTGATTCACTCTACGTTTTCACATATAGATGTTCTTTGACTACAATATATCAATATATTCGCCTGCCAGCGCTTTGTTCATGCTTCGCACTGCACAGAATTTTCCGCACATGGAACAGGTATCGTCATGCTCCGGCTTTCTATCATCGCGGATTGCCTTTGCCGTCTCCGGGTCGATAGCACATTCCCACTGCGCTTCCCAGTCCAGCTTTTGTCTGGCATCTGCCATCTTATCATCAATCTCTCTTGCGCCGCGCACGCCTTTAGCAATGTCCGCCGCGTGAGCTGCGATCTTAGAAGCAATAATTCCCTGCTTCACATCATCTACATTTGGCAGGGCAAGATGTTCTGCAGGTGTCACATAACAGAGGAATGCAGCTCCTGCGGATGCTGCAATTGCGCCCCCGATTGCCGATGTAATGTGGTCGTATCCCGGTGCGATATCCGTTACCAGAGGTCCCAATACATAGAAAGGTGCTCCCTGGCAGATGGTCTGCTGAATCTTCATATTCGCTGCAATCTGATCAAGCGGCATATGTCCCGGTCCCTCGACCATGACCTGCACGTCCTTTTCCCATGCACGTTTTGTCAGTTCTCCAAGCCGGACAAGCTCTTCAATCTGGCACACATCGGAAGCATCTGCAAGACATCCCGGTCTGCAGGCATCCCCCAGAGAAATGGTCACATCATACTCCCGGCAGATTTCCAGGATATCATCGTAATACTCATAAAATGGATTTTCCTCGCCAGTCATGCACATCCATGCAAATACCAGAGAACCACCACGGGAAACGATATTCATCTTACGCTTATGATTTTTAATCTGATCAATTGTCTTCCTTGTGATTCCACAGTGCAGTGTCACAAAATCCACACCATCTTCTGCGTGCAGTCTTACCACGTCAATAAAGTCCTTGGCAGTCAATGTCGCCAGGTCTCTCTGATAGTGAATGACAGAATCATACACCGGTACAGTTCCAATCATTGCCGGACATTCTGATGTCAGTTTTCTGCGAAATGGAATGGTATTGCCGTGGGAAGATAAATCCATGATTGCATGGGCCCCCATTTTCACAGCCTCCATTACTTTTTCCATCTCAATGTCATAATCCTTACAATCTCTGGAAACACCCAGATTGACATTAATCTTTGTCTGCAGCATTGAACCCACGCCTTCCGGGTTGATACATTTGTGGTTCTTATTGGCACAGATTGCCACCTTTCCTGCTGCTACAAGAGGCATCAGCTCTTCCACTGTCATGCGTTCTTTTTTTGCAACCGCTTCCAATTCCTTTGTCACGATTCCTTTTCTTGCCGCATCCATTTGCGTTGCGTATTGTTCCATTTACATCCTCCTTTTATTACGGAGAGATAAGATTTCATAAAAAAACGATGAGCCTCGTCAAAGAGTCTCATCGTCAAAAATCATCAACTATCTCCCTACGTTAGCATTACCTAAATCAGGTTGAAGGTCTAAGCAGTATCAGCTTACTCTCAGCCCACTACTGTGAGCTCCCTGTTTTTCAATTCACTTACTATTATAACAGAGCATAGCAGAATTACAATCCCCAAAATGAAATACTCACTCGATCCTTCAAATATCCAGTTCCGGTGGTTCATCCATGTGCTCGGAAACATATTTTCCATCTTTTTTTCTCTGTCTTACGCACTCTGTCAGCAGATATTCAATCTGTCCGTTGACTGACCGGAAATCATCTTCCGCCCATGCGGCAATGGCATCATATAATTTTTCTGACAGCCTCAGTGGGACCTGCTTTTTCTTCATAGGCTTCCCCTAATACAAGCTGCCGGTATTGACAATCGGCTGGGAATCGTGGTTGCCGCAGAGAACCACGAGAAGATTGGAAACCATTGCCGCCTTCCGCTCTTCATCCAGTTCTACAACTTCCCGTTCACTCAGTCGGTCAAGCGCCATCTCAACCATACCGACTGCTCCGTCCACAATCATCTTTCTTGCATCAATGATGGCAGATGCCTGCTGTCTTTGAAGCATGACCGCCGCAATCTCCGAAGCATACGCAAGATATGTGATTCTCGCTTCAATGACTTCCAGTCCTGCGTCCTCTACTCTCTGCTGGATTTCCTCACGAATTCGGGACGCCACAACTTCACTGGAGCCGCGAAGACTTCCTTCATCTGCCACTCCATCTCCTGTAGTGTCGATTCCTGGAGCAACATCATAAGGATAATTGCGGACAATATTGCGAAGAGCACTGTCACATTGCAGAGAAAGGTATTCCTTGTAGTTATCTACATTAAATACTGCCTTTGCCGTGTCCGTCACACGCCACATCACTGCGATACCGATCTCTACCGGATTACCAAGACAGTCATTGATCTTCTGTTTATTGTTATTCAGAGTCATGATCTTAAGAGAAACCTTCTTATCTGTCATTTCCACGGAAGTAAGTTCTGATTTCATAGCAAACATGGACGCTTTCTGATTGCCGTTGTTCACATCCCCGCTCTGGTTCAGCTTCGTCTTCGCCGCCGGATTCACACTGCTGCAAAATGGATTCACAAAATAGAATCCTTCATTCTTTAAAGTACCCACATAACGTCCAAACAATGTAAGAACCAGTGCTTCCTGCGGTCTTAACACCTTAAGACCACAAAATGGAATCCATCCGATGACAAGCCAGACAATGCTGACAACCAAAAGGACAGGCAGTCCTCCTCTGGAAATCACAATTCCTCCCCGGACGCATCCAAGAATTGCAGCCAGATACAATAAAAGCGTTACAAATAATGCAGGCAGTCCCATTTTCTTAGTAGTTAATATTTTTTCATTCATTTTCACTCCTCCTTCGTTCTCTTGATATTAATATGATATCATTTCGATATCATATTGTCAACATTAAAACGCTGGATTCGTTGCTGGAGCACCGTAAGTGTGAACAGTAACCCCGACTTTTCCGTTGGATGCTTTGTAACTAACACGAGGCTCTGAATCTATAAATTACAGATTCAGAGCCTCATTCCCTCCCCTATTTCTCTATCATAGCCATAAAATACTTATATACCTGCATGTCGCTGTCAAGCTCCGGATGAAATGCCGTAACCAACTGATTCCCCTGCCTTGCAGCCACAATATGTCCGTCAACCTCTGCCAGTATCTCCACATCTTCCCCGGCCTTGGAAATATAAGGCGCACGGATAAATGTCATAGGTACCTTCTCGTCCCCTGCAAACACTCCATCTGTATGAAAACTACCAAGTTGTCTGCCATAGGCGTTGCGTCTTGCACATAGATTCATCGTAGCAAAACAAGGCGTTCCCTGCTCCACATCCTTCGCAAGAAGTATGAGGCCGGCACAGGTTCCAAAAACCGGAAGACCCTTCTCAATCCGTTCTCTTAATTCATCAAATAAATCCAGTTCCCGGAGGAGCTTTCCCATGACAGTACTCTCACCACCTGGGAGAATCAATGCATCGAATGACCTTCCAAGGTCTCTTTTCTGCCGGATTTCAAAATTCTCGACCCCAAGTCGGTCCAGCATCTGTCCATGCTCTGCAAATGCTCCCTGGAGAGCTAAAATCGCAACTGTCATTTTATTTCCCCCGCTCTGCCATCAGAAGTTCAATCTCCTGTTCGTTGATTCCCACCATAGCTTCACCGAGGTCTGTGGAAAGTTCCGCAATCATCTTCGCATCTTTAAAGTTTGTTACGGCTTTTACAATGGCTGCTGCACGCTTCGCCGGATCGCCGGACTTAAAGATTCCGGAACCAACAAAGACGCCTTCTGCTCCAAGCTGCATCATAAGTGCTGCGTCTGCCGGTGTTGCAACGCCGCCTGCCGCAAAATTGACCACCGGAAGTTTTCCGTTTTCATGGACGTAGGTAAGCAGATCCACCGGAACCTGAAGATTTTTTGCTGCATCGAACAATTCATCTTTCCGCAGATTCTGCACTCTGCGAATCTCTGCATTCATGGCGCGCATGTGGCGGACTGCCTGTACCACATCTCCCGTTCCCGGTTCTCCCTTTGTTCGAATCATGGATGCACCTTCGCTGATACGCCGCAGTGCTTCTCCCAAATCCTTTGCACCACAGACAAATGGTACTGCAAACTGTGTCTTGTCAATATGATACACATCATCCGCCGGGGAGAGCACTTCGCTCTCATCGATATAGTCAATCTCAATTGCTTCGAGCACCTGCGCTTCCACAAAATGACCGATTCGGCACTTCGCCATAACAGGGATGGATACTGCTTCCTGAATTCCTTTGATCATCTTCGGGTCGCTCATTCTCGATACGCCGCCTGCCGCACGAATATCCGCCGGGATACGCTCCAGTGCCATAACTGCACACGCTCCTGCCGCCTCTGCAATCTTTGCCTGCTCCGGCGAAGTCACGTCCATAATGACGCCTCCCTTTAACATCTGTGCCAACTGTTTGTTCAATTCATATCTATTCTCTGCCATTTTATGTACCACCTTTTCAATTTGTTATGAGAAGACGTCTTTCTCTATACATGGTATTATATAGCAGATTGGCGTTTTAGAAACAGCCAGTTTTTATATTTTTATCCAGTCCAGTTTGTGTGCCTTGCGTAGCTGCCTACGGTTTTAATGAAATTTTAGAGCTTTATAGTTCAATGAAAAATGCTTCCCATCACTTCTAGTTTTCAAACGCTTTTTTGATACTATCGTAATGAAGGAAAATTCCCTCCGCAGCATATCTCTTTATCTCATCCAGTGTTGCCAGCATAAATCCATCTGTCTCGGCCTCCTGAGGCTTCACATCTGACTCCTCAAAATCACCGACAAAACGATACACGTCTACAAAGTAGTTATCACCTTCGCCGGGATTCTCTCTTTGATAAGTGAAGAGGTAGCCGCCATCCCAACCTTCCACATCCAGACCTGTCTCTTCTTTTATCTCCCTCTTTACTGCATCCGCAGACTCTTCCCCTGCCATTGCCGCACCGCCGGATACTTCCCACCAGCCCGGAGCCCAGGCTTTCGTCATCACTCGCTTGGTGATAAGAAATCTCCCATCATTTTTTGCAACAACACCCAACACTGTCAAATGATATTCTCCGTCCCTTAAAATCCAGTCATTGCGCTTCATCGTCCGCCCGGTTCTATTTTTATTGCTATCGTAAATATCCCAAAATTCCATGTTCCTATTGCCCTTCCTTATTTTGTTTTTCTGAATATTCTTTTATTACTTCTGCTGCGACCTTCGGCACGTAGCGGAATACCTTTTCTTCCGGCTCTCCATCCGCCAACATCTTTCTTGCCATGTCAAGCTGCACTTCCCTTTCTTTTTCTTCCATTGCTTCTTTTACAGCTTCTTTCTTTTCTTCTTCAAACAACTTTGCAATTTTCGTCATTCCAATCCATCCCTTCATTTCATTTGCCGTTTTATTGTCAATCACTTTGTCTGCAAATGCAATCATAGCCGCAAGCAAAAAAATCTGTGTCTCCTCATCCTCAAGTTGTTTTGCCAAATTAAACAAAACCTCAATCATTTCACGTTTTTTCTTCAATCCCTCATACGAAAGCGGCAAAATGATAAACTGCATTTTTTCTTCATCATTTAATTCCTCTCCCATTGTAATTTTTCTAGTAAGATTTTCAAGAATCGGCTCTGAATCCAGTTCTGATAAAAATGCCTGCTCCAAAGTAAACTTCAAATCGCCAACGTCCAGACTTTCTTTTGCATCTTCCCGCTTCACATCTGCTGTATAAATCACGATCATTCGCAGCTTCAGATCTGGCTCTCCCAGATACCTTTGCAGTACTCTTGTCAAATACTGCAAATATTTAATCTTATTCTTTTCTTCATAAGTTGATTCATAGTCAATAATTGCATATGTCCCATCTTCAAACAAAAACAAATTATCCAACCGCAATTCATTCACCTTGATTCTTGGTAAATTTGTTGGGAGCAGTTGTTTAATTCTCGGGGTATCAAGTCCATACACACTTAAAGAAACTTTTGGAAATTTCTCTGTGATGACTTTTGATGTTACATCTTTATTGTGATATGTTATGTCTCTCTCTTCTGCCATAGGCACTCTCCTTCTTGTACACGATCTGATACAAGATTGAGAATCCCTTAGCTCTTATCATTATATCAGACCGACTTAAAATATTAAACTGTTACTTTGGAATTCATTAGCTGAATCAGCTGTAATGATTTATGCCTCAAAAACTTCAAACTGAGTGCATAAAAAAATGATGCTTCTGTTACAACAGAACGTTGTAAGTAGAAACATCATACCACGGTCATACATCAAACACAATAAAAATAAAATGAATTTTAGTGTACTCTTTCCCTTTTTAATTATTTTAATACAGCAGCCTCATTTATCGGCCAATATTTCAAGCCGGCCTCCCCGAGAATTTTCCCCTCTGGCACAAAGCTATACTGCTGTGCATCCTCGGAATTCGCTGCGATTCCCGCTAAAACAGCCTGTTCCGCCCAATATCTGGAATCCAGAGAACTGTTCCGGTTGTCCCCCATCATAAAATAGGATCCCTCCGGCACCTGAAACGTATAGCCATCATTTTCTATTTTCCATTCTTCCTTCAGATAGGGTTCGTCCAATGGCTGTGACGAATGATTTATGTAAATTTTCGCATTTTTAATCTCTACTGTTTCTCCTGGGAGACCGATGATCCGCTTAATATACAGCGTACCTTTGCCAAGTGCATCATCCACAGGATATTTGAAAATCACGATATCACCGCGCTGGGGTTTGGACGCAGCATAGGAAAACCGGGAGGCAAGCACCCGGTCACCGGGCTGCAGTGTATTCTCCATCGACCCGCTTGGTATCGTGGCATTTACGATAATACAATGATTGATGAAAACGGCAATCACAACAGAAATCACCAACAGCTTCACCCAGCTTTTCACTTCTTCCAAAATCGTTGTTGTATGTTCGTTCTTCAAATCAGTCACCTCTTTAAAGTTAATTTTTCCTCAGTCTTAAGAAAGTAGCAGCAGCCATCATACTTTCCCGACTCGTAGAGCCGCCGCACAATCTCCTGCATTCTCTCATCCAGTCTATGATACACCAGTTTCCTCTCCCAGGGAAGCCCCAGGATGTATTCCCTCTGCCGCTCCTCAAGAACCTGCAGCCGCTGCATATATTGCTCCGGCACTGGCCATCTCAAAGGTAAAATTTGATAACGCTTTTTGGAAATAATTCTCTTGTGACATTCTTCTTTTACGTTCTTTACGCCTCCTGTTGCTTGTTCCTGCTGATTGCAAGAGCGATTCCGATCAGTGCCACCACAAACAGCATCTGAACACCAATTCCACTCAGAATTTCAGAGCGAATTCCATCTGTCATGGTCACACAATTGCTGAGCTTTTCATTGACCAGTTCATACCAGTACACTGGAAGGAACCTGGCCACTTTCAGCACCGTCTCTCCCAGCAGTGACATCTGCACAAATGCACCGCAGAGAAAACACATTCCAAGTGACAGCGGAGTTACGATGTTGTTGACGATTGCCGGCTTGCTGACCAGAAGTCCAAGTACAAATGCAATAGCAAGACACACCAGCATCAGCATTAGTGTATTGACTATATAATACCATTTATTCGGGTCAGCAGCAAAGGCTTTTCCGTCAACTGCCAGTGTCATCAGAAGCCCAAAAATCCACATTCCGATTCCAACTACCAGAAACGCCAGAATACTTTCTCCGTTCTGTCTGCGAAGAGATACTGCCGAAGCAAGCATCCGATTCTTTACTTCACGCTTCCTAAAAGATGCAAGAATCAGTCCAAGCACATAACAGAGCGCCGTCAGGAATAGATATGGCATGTAACGAAACGCATATCCGTAGGATGGCATTTGTCCCTTGTTTCCGCGGTCATTTAGAATCTTAACTTCAGAATTTTCCTGTATTTCTGACCTTTCTATGGCATCTTTTGTTGTATATCCCGCACTCTTATAAGTCCTGACCTGATTGAGAAATGTATTCATCTGCTGGGAAACATAGATTGCGTTATAGGTTCCCGGGACCTTTGTCACCCGTAGTTCTTCACTGCCATCCAGACAATTTTTCTCAAAATTTTCCGGAATCTGTACAATCAGATCTATTGTTTCATAATAGAGAGCTTCCTGCATAATCCCCTCATTATTTTCCATATAGGTCACGTTGTGATTCTGCTTCAGGCAGGATATCAGTCCCTTCGCCAGCTCGCCGCCATCGTTATCTACGACTGCCACGTCCATTTTTTCTGCTGTATAGCTGCTTTCTTCACTCTGCTTTGCTGTAAACTGCATGGCAAGAGTGACGCCCGAGAAGATTACCATATACATCAAAATCATGCCAAAGAGACTTTTTGTAATCTTCATATATCCTTTAAATACTGTCATAACGTTCCCTCCTCACCATGAGAAATGCTCCGATTCCAAGTGCAGCTGCCATGATCAGCAGAATTGTCACATCCCGGATATAACGCTGTGGATTATAGTATACGTTTATGCTATATAATGCATCTGAAATCAATGCCGCCGGATTGATACGATTCAGGATTGGCACGTTTTTTTCAATTAAATCTTTGATTTGGTGCATCATTAGTCCTGCAAAAAAACTGCACACCATGCTGACTGCCAGCATAACTCCAATCTTTGCTGCTTCTTTTCCTGAACCGCAGCTTCCGACAAAGATTCCCAGTGCAACTCCAATCAATCCGCCAACCGCACAGACAAGAATCGTCTCTGCAATATGGCTTCCTATATCAAGCTTCAAGACAAAAATCAGATAAGCCAGTAAGACCATCAAATTCACAAAATGTACTGCAAATGTTACCAGTAAATCCACAAATACCATTTTCAGGCGATGTGTTGGTGTAATGCTTCTGCGGATTGCAAGATTGCTGAGATTGGCCTGAAGCTCGATTGCCGTGGTAAATCCCAGAAAACAACCATAGAGACAAGCCATTGCAATCAATGCCAGGAAATACTGCAGATATCCATTGACTTCCTTGCCGTCAATCGTTGTCTCTTCCACAAGATTCTGAGCATCAGCCATTGTCTCTGCCGCAGCTGCAATTCCTTCCGGCCTTTCTGCTGCGATTTTCCCCATCATCTCAGCATTGCGATTGTAGCTGTCGAGAAGCGACTCCAGAATACTCTCTTCCATCCCGGCTGAACCCACAGCCAGCGTCGGAACATCTTTCGCGTAGAAGATTCCCTGAATCTTATTTTCCTTCAGTTCACTGATTGCTTTCTCTTCTGATAATTCCTCCACCTTGGTGATCCCGGAATCACTCTTTTCTACTTCCTTCAGAAAGTTGCAAAATACATTTGCCGCCTCGGAATCCGTTTCTTTCACGACTGCCACCGGAATCGTATCCAGACTGTCTTTTCCAATGTTGGAAAATGCGAAAAAGAACAACGTCCCGAGAATCAGCGGAAATGCCATCGCCCAAAACATGGATGTGCGGTCCCGGAGGGTACAGATAAATCTATATTTTATTAAATGCAGCATGGTGTCTGCCTCCTCTCATTTTTCACTAGTCCCTCAATTCTTTTCCCGTAATCTCCAAAAATACATCGTTCAGTGTCGGCAGCTCGGAAAACACTCTTCCAAATGCAATATCTTTATCCTGCAGATAATTCAGTATCCGGACCAGATTATGTTTGGCACCACTGCAGCGGACCGTCAGCAGCTGCTGCTCATAGTCCTCCTCAAACACATGAGGAAGATTGCGGATGTCAGTCAGATTCTCTCCATCCAGCAGTACGCCTTCTATGGTAATCTTCTCTCCGGTTTTGATCATGCTCTTTAGTTCTTCCTTTGTTCCCTGGGCGATACATCTGCCGTGGTCTATGATAGCAATCCGACTGCAGATCTGCTCCACCTCTTCCATGTAGTGGGAAGTATAAATAATCGTCGCCCCCTTGCGGTTCAGCTCCATAATCCCTTCCAAAATCTTGTTTCTGCTCTGTGGATCTACTGCCACGGTGGGCTCATCCATAATGATAAGCTTTGGCTGATGAGCGATTCCGCACGCAATATTCAGTCTGCGGAGGAGTCCGCCGGATAACTGCTTCGGCTTCATCTTGGTATAATCTTCCAGACCCACAAACGAAATGGCCTCCTCAACCAGCACTTTCCGTTTCTCTTTCTCTGCCACGTACAAGCCACAGAAATAATCAATGTTCTCTCTCACGTTCATCTCATCAAATACCGCTACATTTTGCAGAACCACACCGATCTGTTTCTTCGCCTCATAATTATCCGGTGCCATCGGCTTTCCAAATACTTCAATGGTTCCTTTGTCGTATTTTAAAAGTGCCAGCACACAGCTGATTGCTGTGGTCTTTCCGGAACCGTTCGGTCCAAGCAGACCGAAGATCTCGCCTTCTTCTATTTCCAGATTCAGATGGTCCAGTGCCACCAGCTCACCATAACGTTTTACAAGATTTTCTATTTTGATCATTGCAACTCCTCCTTATATCATTTATGTAGTGTTCCCTTGTCTCCGGTCAACGGCAGGTCCTCAAAGGCATCTTGAATATCAAACTTTGTTTCATGTGGTCTCCCCTCTCACTTTTCTGTTTGTTTCTTGTATCTAAAGTATAACCCTGTTATTTCTGAAAAGTAAGTGTTCCCTGTCAACACTTCACATGACAAATGTCATCTCCAATATGAGGATTGGCAGATGACATTTGTCATAAATATCGTTATAATAAATGTAATATATCTGGCAGCAGGGAATGAAATCTATCATGCAGCAATTGACGCAACATATCTCACAACAAGAAATTGGATTGATCGTACAAGAACAGATGCAACAGAAATGGGAGGCTGCTTATGGGAACTCTAATGAACAAAATACTATTGTCTTTCTTCTGCCTCGGCACCACCATGTTCGTAAAGGTTGAACTCCCCTATATTGCGGCACTACTCATCGGAATCACCTTATCGACTACTCTTTATTTTTTCTATAATGAAAGCAATTCTCAAAAACCATTTTTACAATATATCCGCAGACCGGACTACAATCTTGTGGTTACTTTTATCTATGGACTTTCTCTCCTGCTTGTTCCGGAGCTCGGTCTCTTTGCCCCGCTGGTTGCATATGATGCTTTTGCAATTGGCAATATTCCCGGACTGCTTTTATATTTCACAGGAATCTCCGTTGCTTATCTAGTCTCCAATCCGCCACTGTGGATTTACCTTGTTTTTGGCACGATTCTTTCCTGCTATCTCTGCCATCAGACAATATCTTATGAGAAACTGAATGCCTTTTACAAGAAGACCCGCGATGACAGTACCGAGTTGAATCTGCTTCTCTCCGCCAAGAATCAGGCGCTTCTTGACAATCAGGATTATGAAATCTATACTGCCACGCTGAAAGAGCGGAACCGCATTGCACGAGAGATTCATGACAATGTGGGACATATGCTTTCCCGGTCTATCCTTATGGTAGGCGCACTGAAAGCAATCAACAAAGAGAATACGATGGAGGCACCTCTTGATACCCTGGATGCTACGTTGAATACAGCAATGGACAACATCCGCACCAGTGTCCATGACCTTCACGATGAATCCGTGAATCTCCGGGAGATTGTGGAAAGTCTCACCGCTGACTTCACCTTCTGCCCGGCCACACTGGAGTATGATTTGTCCTATGATGTGCCGCGAAATGTAAAGTACTGCTTTATCACAATTGTAAAAGAAGGACTTTCCAATATCTCCAAGCACAGTAACGCCAGCCACGTACAGATTACCCTGCGGGAACACCCGGCTTTTTATCAGCTGGTCATTGCAGATAATGGAACCATTTCTAAAAATACATCCGATTCCGGAATCGGACTAATCAACATGCGAGACCGCGTAACAGCACTGAACGGGACCATACAGATTACAAAAGAAAAGGGATTCAAGATTTTTATTATGATTCCCAAACTATAAAATATTATTTTGCAGTTACCCGTTTGAGGAAGCAGCAAAGCGGATTCTGAATGTTTATTTTACGACGAGAAAGGGGAAAGATATGAAGATTGTGATTGTAGATGACGACTACCTGGTATCAGAAGCGTTAAAGACAATATTAGAAGCAAATGAGGAGCTTGAGGTGACAGCGATTGGCGCAGACGGCGCGGAAGCTATCACTCTATACCGAAAGCACAGACCCGATGTCCTGCTCATGGATATCCGTATGAAAGAAATGAGTGGTCTTGATGCTGCCACTGTGATTCTTGATGAATTCCCAGATGCCAGGATTCTGCTTCTCACCACATTTTCTGATGATGAATATATTGTAAATGCGTTGAAAATCGGGGCGAAAGGGTACATTTTGAAGCAGGACTATGCCAGCATCGTTCCCTCTCTCAAGGCAGTTTATACCGGACAGACTGTGTTTGGAAATGAAGTCAGTTCCAAGATTCCGGGACTACTGCAGTCCTCAAAGGAATTTGACTATGCTGCGCTTGATATAAATACCCGGGAACTGGAAATCATCAAGCTCATTTCCGATGGGCTGAGCAACAAAGAGATTGCCGGGAAATTATTTCTGAGCGAAGGAACCGTGCGCAATTACTTAAGTGCAATTCTTGACAAACTCCAGCTCCGGGACCGGACTCAGGTCGCTGTATTTTATTATCAGCATTTATAAGGACAGGGATTCTCTCCCTGCCCTACTGTCGTACCCGTCCTATTCTTTTCTCTATGCCCCCAAGCAAACCATTGACCACAATTGCCAGTCCAGCCGACAAGATGCTTCCCCACAGAATCTTGTCGGTATTCATCGTGCGTAGTCCATCAAACAGCAAAGTTCCAAGTCCGCCCGCGTTGATGGAAGCAGCGATGGTTGCTATTCCGATTGTCGATACCGCCGCTAGATGAACGCCTGCAAATAAAGCTCTTTTGGCAAGGGGCAGCCGGATTTTCATCAGAATCTGCATCTCTGTCATTCCAAGCCCCCGCGCAGCTTCCACCACCGCAGGATCCACTTCATTTAATCCGGAAATAAAATTACGCAGCAGCAAATACTGGTTATAAATGACAAGCACAATGATCGCGGTCTTCATTCCCAAACCAGTCACAGGAATCAAAAGTGCGAACAGCGCAAGGCTCGGCACTGAATAGATTACTGAAAAGAATTGAATCAGTATTCTGCTGACCGGCTCAATCTTCATGGAAATCACAGTCAAAGCTGCTGCTAAAAGCAATGAAATGATCAGTGTGATCAGAACGATTTCCAAATGCTCCAAAAGAGCATCTATTAACTTGTCCGGATGTTTTGCTGCAAATTCAAGCATTTATTTTCCTCCCTGTAGAAGATAAGACGAATCCTCGCTGTCACTCAGTGAGAATTCATGGTAAACATCACCTTTCTTATTGACATGCGTCAAAAAAAATCTGTTCCTGTTCTCTGGCTGAGCGGATCAGCATCTCCACGAAATCATTTGCCGGGTGCGCTGCAATATGCCTTGGCGTATCAAACTGACAGATTTCCCCTTCATTCATGATAATCACACGGTCTCCCATTTTGAATGCTTCATGAATGTCATGTGTCACGAAAAGGAATGTTTTTCCGAGACCACCGTGAATCCGAAGGAGTTCGTCCTGAAGATTCAGTCGGTTGATTGCATCGATTGCTCCAAATGGCTCATCCAGCAGCATAATCTTCGGGTCAATGGCGAGTGCTCGCGCAAGCCCCACTCTCTGCTGCTGCCCACCGGACAGCTGGGAAGGATAACGATTCTCGTATTCCTCCGGCTCCAATCCAACCAGAGTCAGAAGTTCTTTCACCCTTGCATCAATCTTTTCTTTCTTCCATTTCAAAAGCTTTGGAACCACAGCAACATTTTCCCCGATTGTCATATGCGGAAACAGACCCACTTGCTGGATAACATATCCGATGCGCCGTCTCACCTTTACCGCATCTACCGTAGAAATATCCTCTCCGAATAACAGGATTTTCCCTTCATCCGGCTCATAAAGGCGGTTGACCATCTTAAGCAGCGTTGTCTTGCCACAGCCGGAGGAGCCGAGTATGGTAATGAACTCACCTTCCTGAATCGTGACATCCACATGATCCACCGCATTGGTCCTGCTGTTTTCAAATTTTTTACATACATTCTGAAATATAATTGCCGGATTTGCACTCGTCATTTCTCTGCTCCTTCATTTCCTGTGATCAACCGAACCGCTATTTGATGCTCTCATAATATTCTGCTGCCACATCTTCGTACTCTTCCTTTTCCACGTCAACCTTTGCATTCAGCTTTGTAAGCGTTGCTGTATCCAAGGTTGCACTTACGGCATTGAGAATGTCTGCAATTTCAGGATTCGCTTCCAGAACGTCACCGCGTACGACCGGGGCGAGATTGTATGGCGGCCATGCATGTCTGTCATCCTCTAACAGTGTGAATTTTTCCGTCTCCGCCAGTTGACCCTCTGTCGTGTACGCCGGTGCCGCATCCGCCTCATCATTTTCGATGACCTGATATTTCAGGCCATTGTCATAGACTGCAGAAGACTTCCAGTCAAATGCACCATATACCTTTTCCAGTCCAGGAAGTCCGTCTTCCCTCTGATCAAACTCACCCTGGGATGCAAAACGTAGTTCTCCTGCATGGGCCTGGAGATCAGAAATGGTCTTGATTCCAAGCTCTTTGGCCTTCTTTGTGCTGATAAAAAGTCCCTGTCCATCATTTGCCTGCGCATAATCCAGCCAGGTCAGTGAAAACTGTTTCTCATACTCTTTCTTGACCGTGTTATATGCTTCCTCCGGGTCCGTAACTGCATCCATCTGGAGAATGGACAGAAGTCCGGTTCCGGTATATTCCGGATAGAGATCAATCTTATCATTCATGATACTTGTATGAATCACAGAGCCCGCCACATTCATCACACGCTCCACCTCATATCCGTGATCTTCCAGCGCAAGTGCATAAATCTCCGCCACCACGTTGCCCTCTGTAAAGTCCTTGGACCCCACACGGACTACACTTCCGCCTGATGTTCCCGCAGTGTTTTCCCTCCCACTGTCCGTCTCACTTTTACTTCCGCAGGCCGCCAGCGAAATTACACATACCGCACTCAATAAAACTGCCAGTAATCTCTTTTTCATCTTTTTCTTCCTCTTCCTTCTTGTATCCTGTTTTTTGCTGTTGACGCTTTTCTTCACTTCTATCTTGTATTTATTGTGAATATCCATTTTACTTCTCTGCTTTTTTATATCTCATGATCAGCCCGCTCAGCACATCCAACAGCAGTGCCGCCGTCAGTGATAACACTGCAACTGAAATTCCGCCAATCAGCAGTAAATCTGTGCGATTAAGTCCCAGTCCGGTAAAAATCAGACCGCCAAGACCTCCTGCTCCAATCTTTGCCGCCAGCGTTGCACTGGCAATGATCTCTACCATGGCCGTCTTCACTCCGGTAAAAATCATCGGGAGGGCCAGCGGAAACTTCACTTTCCAGAGCACCTGCCGCTCTGTCATTCCAATCCCCCTAGCAGTCTCTAGCATAAAATCCGGAACCTCCTTCAATCCCACTACCGTATTCATCAAAATTGGCGGTACTGCAAGCAGCACAAGAGCTGTCATTGCCGGTTTGATTCCGGTTCCCATGATTGGAATCAGGAGAATGAGTACTGCAAGACTTGGAATGATTCTAAGAATCTGGAAAAATCCTGTGATCCATTTCTCACCTCTCGCATATCGCGTTGCAGCATATCCACAGGGAATCCCTATCACACACGCTGCCAGAAGCGAGAGCAGGCTGATCCACATATGCTGCCTTACCGCAAGCAGAAAAGATTCCATATTATTTTGAAAGTACGCCATAGTCAGCTGTAACATGTGCGGTTTCTCCTTTTGTCATTTCATTTTCTCTGCTGCTAAGTTGAAGGTATGTTTATAAACACTTTATCTCAGGATATATATCACAAGAGGCAGATGCACCTCACGGCGCACCTGCCCACCTTGTTTTCTATTTCTTACTCACATCAATCCACTCACTGTTCCCGGAATATTTCTCCAGCTGCGGAATCGTCATTTCTACCGCACTGTTCCCGCTGCCCGCTGCCGGAAATACCACCTCGTACTGCTTCAAAGACTCATCCAGATATACCTTCACATTTTCCTTGACACCGAATGGGCACACCCCTCCCGGAGCATGGCCGATCCATTTCTCCACTTCACCAAATGGAATCATCTTCGCTTTTGTATGAAACTGTGCTTTGTATTTCTTATTATCAATCTTCGATTCTCCGGACACAACAATCAGAATCGGCTGCTCATCCAGAAGAAATGATAAGGTCTTGGCGATACGATCCGGCTCACAGCCGAGTGCCTTTGCAGCCAGTTCTACGGTGGCACTGGATTCCTCCAGCACGATAATCTTCTCTTCCAATTCTGTCCCCTGTAAATATTTCTGTACTTTTTCCAACGACATAACAATTCTCCTCCTAAGTCTACAGTTTCACTTCATCATAATCATCCAGGAAGTGATGCTTCACTCCATCCTTCTTGTAAGCAATCACCGTGCTCAGATTTACATTCTCCACACTCCGGAAAATATTCTTCTCAATAAATGAACTCCTCTTGCTCAGTTCACAAATCAGCTCTTTGATCTCTGCACGCTTTGAGCCCTTTTCTGTTCCTCCACAGGATGCACAGTTCTCCGTAAAGCGGCAGGCACATTGAATAAAATGCAATTCATTGTAATTCATCCAGTGAATAATCTCTTCCTCCCGAATCAGATACAGGGGACGAATCAATTCCATCCCCTCAAAATTCGTGCTGTGGAGCTTGGGCATCATTGTCTGAATCTGTCCTCCATACAACATCCCCATAAGAATGGTCTCAATCACATCATCGAAATGGTGTCCCAGCGCAATCTTATTGCAGCCCAGAGCCTTCGCCTGGCTGTA
This sequence comes from Hespellia sp., assembly GCA_028689735.1. GTDB lineage: Bacteria > Bacillota > Clostridia > Lachnospirales > Lachnospiraceae > Hespellia. The sequence continues at coordinate 60,775 of JAQVCP010000001.1, forward strand.
TAAGTGCCCCCGCCGCATACGTGCACACAAGTAGCACGGTGAATCACCTTCATCTGCCACAATATCAAAAATCTCAGATTCAAAAACTTTAATCGGTACATTTAAAAGCTCAGCATTGTCCACGATTGTCTGATAATTAATCTCGTTATATCCCGGATTCATCACCAGATACACCACTTCAAAATTCTTCTTTCCATGACGCTCCAGCTCCTGAAAAAGCTTCGCCATAAGCATAGAATCCTTCCCGCCCGAAATACACACGGCAATCTTATCTCCATCTTGAATCAGTTCATATTCATTGATTGCTTTTGTGAATTTTCTCCAGATTGGCTTGCGAAACTTCTTCACAATACTGCGTTCCACTTCCTTACATCGGTCGGCCTTCTGCTCCTCCTGATTCATCAACCGCTGCATTTTCAGCCGGATAAAAGAACGGAATCCGCCTTCAACACTGTAAACCTCATATCCCATCTCCTGCAGGTCTTCCACAGTATCATCGCTCCGCTCCCCGGTATAGCAGATAAGATAGATGGGCTTATCTTTCGGAAGTACCGCATATTGTTCCTTAAGCTCCTCCCAGTAAATGTTCTGCGCATCAGGGTAAGTCTCCTTTGCAAAGTCTTCTGGCTTTCGGATATCTATTACCAACTTCTCCCTTGTATCATTTTCCAGTTCCTGTATTGTTCGTCTGTTCATTGTCATTTCCTTTCAATCAAAACGGATTTCAAATAAAACATTCCTGCATCCGCCATGCTGCTTGAACGTCAGCCCGTCTTAAATTTGCTTTCAGCAAATGGACCGACATAGTCTGTATTACATGATAGCCAGTCCATGGAAATTTGTCAATGTTTCCTTGACCCAAGGTGTCGCTATTACATCGTATGACACAAGAAATCCAGACTCTCACTAGAACCATCATAGTAAGAACCTGGATTCCTCCATGGCAGGCAGATCTTTTCAATCTGCTTCGCCGCTTGTCTGATTAGATTAGAACAACCTTTCTCATTACGCCTCCAAAGCGCCTTTCTCCTCCTTCGGAATAAAATATCCGAAATCCACTTCATCCATTGCCGCATCTGCAATGTTCACAACACTGTTGCTCATACGGTCAATGGTATGCAGCACCTTGTTAAAGGATCCGGTAAGCTTGGCAGAACATTTTCCTTTTCCAACACGGTTCACATGGGCTTTTCGGATGTTGATATCCGCATTGAGTACGCGTTCTTTTCGCTTTTGAATCTTCTTTGCATTTTCCATATCTCCGGTAGACATCATGGCAATCATTGCGGTATACATTTCTTCTATTAACACAAGGCTCTCTTTCAGATCCTTCATGGCATCCTTAGAATACTTCTGCTTTTTTCCGGTTCCATCAATCACAGAGTCCGCAAGGTCACTACACAGAGAGCCAATACGATCCACATCACTGAGCACATACATCATTCCAGCTGTCTCCGTTGCCTGCTCTTCTGTCAGCACACCGGCCGCAAACAGCTCTGACAGATAATCTGTAATTCTCTCGGAAAGTATTCTGCTGTTCGCTGCATTTTCCATCACTCCGTCAAGCAGGACTTTTTCCCCTTTTTCTACTGCCGCAATCGTTTCTTTCAACAAATTTCCAACCATATCCCCACAGTGAAGCACTTCTTTCGCGACCAGCTGAAGTGCTGCCGCCGGCTGGTTCACCAGTTTGTTGTCCAGAAACAGTGGCTCAGATGCATCTACAATCACATTTTTTCCATCCGGAATCACCTTCATAACAATCTTTACCATCAGCCAGATCAGCGGAATCCAGATGATTGTCATCGTCAGGTTAAATGTTGTATGTGCGTTCGCAATCTGTCTGGAAATCACTTCCACTTCCGGTCCCTTTGGTGAAATGTACTGAACCAGTGCTGCAAATGGCTTGATGAGCCAAATGAAAATCAGACATCCGCTGATGTTGAAAATACAATGTGCAACCGCTGTTCTCTTGGCATCCTTTGACTGTCCTACAGACGCAAGAATTGCAGTGATTGTTGTACCGATATTATCCCCTAGTAGAATCGGAATCGCACCTGTAAGACCGAGAATGCTCGTGACACCATCCGGACCTGCCTGTGTCGCAAAATTCTGTAATACGGCAATCGTCGCACTACTGCTCTGTACCACCAGTGTCATCATCGTACCAACTGCAACTCCGAGCACAGGAATATGTGCTACTCTTCCAATCATGTCAGTAAATATCGGGCTGGAAGCAAGCGGTTTCATCACATCTCCCATGGTCTCAATTCCCAGGAATAACAAACCAAACGCGAAGATAGTCTGACCAATATTTTTTGTCCTCTCGTTTTTTGCAATAAAGCTGATGATAAAACCGATAAATACAATAATGTAAATGTAATCACTAATCTTAAATGCAATAATCTGGGCAGTCATCGTCGTGCCGATATTGGCACCCAGAATAATGGAAATTGCCTGTGGAAGCGTCATCAGCCCCGCACTTACAAATCCAATCGCCATAACGGTTGTCGCACTACTACTCTGCAGAACCGCTGTCGTAAGCGCACCCGCGAGTACCCCAAGAATCGGATTCTTTGTCAACAGCGCAAGCACGTTCTTCATCTTTTCTCCTGCTACCTTTTGCAGACATTCGCTCATCATATTCATTCCAAAAATGAAGACTGCCAAACCTCCCAATAACCCAAATACAATCTGTAATGTACTATTCATCTCTTTCTCCTCTTATGAATATCTTCCCACTGAATCTATTTTCGCCGGCTTTTTCACTGGACGCTTTTCTTCCGTGATTTTCTCCGCAAAACATATTTCTAAGAATTCAGTTCTTCCCACGATTTTATGTCACCGATATAAATTTTCCTCAACACATCTAAAGAAATATCACCCAACGGATTTCCTTCATTTACAATCACTGCAATATCATCCTTGGCAATCGCCTCATAGTCCAGAAGCTCGCTCTCATAATCCTTCAGCTCTCTGGATGCCATTCCGAAATTACATTCCCCTGACATTGCCTTTGTCAGTCCCTGGGATGAATCTGATTCTTCCACCGTAATCTGCACATTTGTATTCAACTGCATATACGCATCCGCCAGCTCCTCCATAAGTGGAGCAACCGAAGTCGAACCACTGATCGTGATGGTTCCTCCCGCCTGATTTGACAGAAAAGTGCTGCTCTTCCCAACAGTTCCATAAGATTCTTCTACGATGCTTTGTCCTGCTCCGCGGACATACGTCAGAAAATCCTGCTCTGCATCGTTTAGCTCACCACTATATGCCAGATAAAAAGATCGGCTGAGCGGATATTTACTGCTGCCATCCGCACTGGCTCCATTGACACTCAGCGTCTTCACGCCACTGTCATCATCAAGGGCTCCCTTCGATACATATCCAACTGCAGATTCATTTTTTTGAACAGCTGCAATTACTTCTTCTGCATTTTTGGCAATCTGTGCGTCTTTTGTTGTCTCGTCAGACGCAGCAACATCATTTTTTTTAGCTGCAGCAAACCCCGCTAATTCTGCAAATGTACTTCTTGTTCCTGAACCATCTTCTCTGGAAATCACTTGAACATTCCCCAGCTTATCCAGACCTTCTACGTTCGCTACCGTGTCTGTCTTTCCATTATTAGTACAGCCTGTCGTCCCCACAACAGCACAGATGGCAAGAAGTGCAAGCCATTTTTTTCGTATTCTCATATGACATTCCCTTCTGTTCTCTTTCCAATGATTTATGTTTTCAATTTACTCTACCCCCAACAGAAAAAATCCAAGTCAGATTAATGTTAAATGTTTGTAAAATCTTTTAACATTTATAAATTTTCTATATGAAAAGCAGACGAATGTATCACCTACCTCTATTATTTAGAATAAATCAACCGCAAAACTTTGTTTTTACACATAAAAAAACTATGTAAAGCAGATAACCTTCTTATCATACCTTACATAGTTTTTCTGTTTCCCAAAACATCACGGACCTTTCCGATTCGCTACTTGTTTCTCCGGTCAATGGGCGGTGCTCCAAATTTATAGATTTCCTGATATCTCTCCAGCTCTTCCTCCTTACATTCGCCCTCCGGAATCAGTCCGGTACAGTCATTGGCCGAAGCCGCGTTGGCCAGATAATCAAAAGCATCAATAATCCGTTCATTTTCATCCTTTTTCATACTCGTTCTACCTCCAAACATGGCAGAGCAAATCCTCACAATCTGCTCCATCACTTTTTTGCGAACACTCAGATATCGTATGTTCTCCTCATATCCACAAAGAATCCCGGTAACTTTGACCTCTTGATGAATACTCAGATATAGTATGTTCTCTTCAAGGTAGAATATTCAGAACACGCTCCTCTTCAACCATATATTCCATATTAACCTAATATTTTAAGTTTTTTTCATATTTTTCTTGCTTTTTTAATATCCATATATTATACTTATGTTTGTAGAAAGAACCCTTTCTACAACCCCTTATTAATTATTTATACTCCCCTCAAAAGACCGATGGCTCCCCCATCGGTCTTTTACTTTGTCCGTCAAGCGGATACGAGGAAGCCGCTTGGCTGCTTCCTCGTATCTTTACGCAACTTTACTGCTTTCTCACGACAGTCATCGATGCCCGCCAATCAGACGGATGATAATCATAACGATAAAAACTGGAATCAGAATCGGTGCCAAAAAACTGATTACTCCCGTAATAATCGCAATCACAGAAACTACGACCATGACAATTCCAAGAACCAGAAGAACCTTCTTCCACCATGTATCCAGACCGAAGACATGGATGTGGGCGTTGGGATTCTCATATTGATCCTCTTCCTGCCCATAATTACTCTGGCTCTCTTCGTAATATGTTGTCTGATTCGTCTCACCCGCACCACCCGGTGCATCAATAATCGTCCGTGCAAGCATCCAGGGATCTCCGAGTGCTGCAATAACATCTGCTTCACTGCTTCCTTTCTGCACTTCTTCCATAATATATCTGTCATAATAATTGATATTATCCTGCACAACTGCTCCACTCAGATCGTTCTCGAGTGCTTCCCGCAATTTCTGAAGGAATTCATATTTTGTCATACTGCTGCCTCCTCTTAATACTATGAAACTTTGTTTCATATGTCTCCACTTATAATATGTAGCATCTTCACTCAGAACAAAGAGTTTTGCTTGCCGAAACTCTCGCGCCGAAGTGCGGTCTCTTCAGTGACCTTATTCACTTTGCGCGTAGCGCGCATCCCCCGGAGGGTTTTGTGTAATTGGGAAGTTCAGAAAACTTTTCGATTACACAAAAAAGTCCTGCACTCAGAATACCACAATGTATGGTCCATTCCAAGTGCAAGACTCTTAATTTTTTCTTATATTTACCCGTCTGTCTATTCTTAAGATTTATACCTCAAAAATTAAATCGCCGTAAGAAGGCATTGGCCATACATCTTTGTCAACCAGCATCTCAAGTGCGTCAATCGGAGTACGGAGCTTAGCCATCGCCGGAACAACCGATGCGTGATAATATGTAGCCTGAGCTTCTCCTTCTTCCTTCTTCGCTGCTGTATCTGTTACTTTTTCAAGAACAGCAAGTGCTTTCTTTGCATCTCCGAGAAGTTTTGTTACGTCCTTCAGAGCCTCTTCCTGAACCTTTGCATCTGCTCCCGCTTCTTTTACTGCAATGACAGTATCCGCCAAAGTCTTCGTGTATCTCATAACAGCTGGAATAATCTGTTTCTTTGCAATATTGAGCATTGCACGAGCTTCAATGTTGAGTGCTTTTGCATAAGACTCGTATTTGATTTCTGCTCTGGACTCTAATTCGTCCTTTGTAAATACATTATATTTTCCAAATAGTTTTACAGATTTTTCTGTAGTAAGAGCAGGAATTGCCTCTACCATAGACTTGATATTCGGAAGTCCACGTCTCTCAGCTTCTGCTACCCACTCATCCGCATAACCGTTACCGTTGAAAATGACAGCCTGGTTCTCTGTAGCATACTGTTTGATCAAATCGTGAATTGCCTTTTCCTTATCATCGGATGCTTCAATTACATCACACGCATCTGAAAATGCCTCTGCAACAATTGTGTTGAGTACTACGTTTGGTCCTGAGATAGAATCCCGGGAACCAACCATACGGAACTCGAATTTATTACCGGTAAATGCAAATGGTGATGTTCTGTTACGGTCCGTAGCATCTTTCATAAAGTCTGGAAGTGATTTAACGCCAGTCTCAAGGAGCTGTCCTTTCAAACTGTGTGTAGCCTCTCCTGTGCTTACCAGCTGCTCAATTACATCCTCAAGCTGCTCGCCAAGAAAAACGGATACGATTGCCGGTGGTGCCTCATTTGCCCCTAGTCTGTGATCATTTCCCGGATCTGCTGCCGATTCACGGAGCAGGTCAGCATGTTCGTTAACAGCCTTTAAGATACAAGTAAGTACCATCAGGAACTGTGTATTTTCATGAGGTGTCTTTCCTGGCTCAAGTAAGTTGATTCCATCATCTGTTGTAATCGACCAGTTATTATGCTTACCGGAACCATTCACGCCTGCAAATGGTTTCTCATGAAGCAGACACTTCATTCCATGCTGGCATGCAATCTTCTTCAAGGTCTGCATGATGATATGGTTGTGATCAACTGCGATGTTGCACTGTGCATAAATGGGAGCAAGCTCATGCTGTGCCGGAGCAACCTCATTATGCTGTGTCTTGGCACTGACACCAAGCTTCCAAAGCTCTTCGTTAACGTCCTTCATAAATCCTGCGATTCTCTGACGGATAGTTCCGAAGTAGTGGTCATCTAATTCCTGTCCCTTTGGAGGCATCGCTCCGAAAAGAGTACGTCCTGTATAAATCAAATCCTTACGCTTTAAAAACTTCTCAGCATCTACCAGGAAATATTCCTGTTCTGCACCTACAGAAGGTGTCACTTTCTTAGAAGTCGTATTACCGAATAATTTTATGAGACGAAGTCCCTGTGCATTGATTGCTTCCATAGATCGGAGTAATGGAGTCTTCTGATCCAGTGCTTCTCCTGTATAAGAACAGAATGCTGTCGGAATACAAAGTGTCGCACCGGCTGCATCATGTCTTACAAATGCCGGTGATGTACAATCCCATGCTGTATATCCTCTTGCCTCAAATGTTGCACGAAGACCGCCTGATGGGAAAGAAGAAGCATCCGGCTCACCTTTGATTAGTTCTTTTCCTGAAAAGCTCATCAGGATCTTGCCGTTAGACAGTGGTGCCGAGATAAAGGAATCATGTTTTTCCGCAGTCACTCCTGTCAGTGGCTGGAACCAGTGAGTATAGTGAGTCGCACCCTTTTCGATTGCCCACTCTTTCATCTCATGGGCAATTACATCTGCCGTCGAGAGATCGAGTTCTCCACCTTCCTCGATAATTTTTTTCAGATCTTTGTAAACCTTTTTCGGAAGACGTTCCTGCATTACTGTATCGTTAAAAACATCTTCCCCAAAAATGTCCGCTACGTTGTATAATTCTGTGCTCATGTTTTTCATCCTTTCATCTTACATTTTCTGGATCTATTTCTTTTTTCACCAACTTTATTTTCTTAAGCTTCTAATTTATGTTATAGTCTCTCCGCCATTATACTACTTTCTTAAATAAGGCGCCAGTCCTTTCTTCAAATATCTAACTGGAAAAGTCGGCTGTCCGTTACTGCTCACACCTGTGATGCTTCAGCAGCGGCTGCCCAGACATGTCTGGACAAACAACGTCCTGCACACTTGACGTGCAACACATATATGCAATAAAAAAGGCACCCCAAGAAATCTTGGAACGCCTTTGTTCTTATTACGCTTGTCAGTATACCTCACTTAGGGTAAAAACGCAAGCAAAATTTTCACTTTTTAATCTATGCTTTTCCAACTGATCCAAATAATTCCATCTTAGTCTTAACACATGCCTTAATTGCATCTGTACCTGGAGCAAGTAATTTACGTGGGTCAAAGCCTTTTCCTTCTATGTCTTTTCCTGCTTCGATATACTTACGTGTTGCATCAGCAAATACTAACTGACAGTCTGTGTTAACATTGATCTTTGCAACACCTAATGTGATTGCTTTTTTGATCATGTCATCCGGAATACCTGTACCACCGTGAAGAACTAATGGAAGATCTCCTGTAAGCTTCTGAACTGCGTCAAGCGTCTCAAAGCTAAGGCCCTGCCAGTTAGCTGGGTACTTGCCGTGAATGTTACCAATACCTGCTGCAAGGAAATCAACGCCAAGATCAGCAATCATCTTACACTCGTTAGGATCAGCACACTCGCCTGCACCTACAACCCCATCTTCTTCTCCACCGATAGAACCAACTTCTGCCTCGATAGACATTCCTTTTTCATGAGCGATTTTCACTAATTCTTTTGTCTTTTCAACGTTCTCATCGATTGGATAGTGGGAACCGTCAAACATGATTGATGTAAATCCAGCTTCGATACATTTCATGCATCCGTCAAATGAACCATGATCAAGATGTGTAGCTACTGGAACAGTGATTCCTAATTCTTCTACCATAGCGCCTACCATTGCAGCTACAGTCTTATATCCTGTCATATATTTTCCTGCGCCCTCGGAAACTCCTAAGATAACTGGTGAATTACACTCCTGAGCCGTGAGTAAGATTGCCTTTGTCCACTCTAAGTTGTTGATGTTGAACTGACCTACTGCATAGTGGCCTGCTTTTGCTTTTTGAAGCATTTCTTTTGCTGATACTAACATATTCTTTCCTCCATATTCTATGTTATGTTTCTGTCGGACTCCGTTGGGAGTCCATATAGTTTGCACTGCATTTATTATAGCTCATTCTTTCTGAAAATACAATGCGAATTTATGTTAAACTCTCCTATGCTGTTTCTGCCTTTATAAGTGCTATTTTTGTACTATAAGGACGTAAAGGATAACTTTACAGGCCTTTTTCTTTTTCACAACATTTAAGCACGTCCCTGCTCCATTCCGATAATAATATCTGTGCACAAAAAAAGCACCTTAGATATTCTCTAAAATGCCTTCCTCATTATGACCCCCAGGAGAATCGAACTCCTGATTCCAGCGTGAGAGGCTAGCGTCTTAACCGCTTGACCAGGGGGCCTCACTCTAAACACTTTGCAAATTGTATTATGCCTTGTGTTTTTTTCGATAAGCACTTGTCGTGCGAACCGATTATTATTATATTATATCTGGTTCGCATTTGCAAGCACTTTTTTACTTTTTTTTCAAAATTTCTAAAAACAACGTTCAAACCGGATATTCTAAGCCCTCTCTGCTTCCCTCTCACAGCCTTATGGCAGCTGCTCCTGTTTTACAGTAAGTTTCGATATATTTTTCGGATCCACCATAATCTCAAGCTCCTGCTTACGGTTATGAATCTGTACCATATCATGTTCTCCACCAAATTCTCCATCTAAAGTCCAGGGAATTTCTTCAACCGACTCAAAACAGATTGAGCTTGCCTTAAAGGAATACATGAACTTAGAATCAAACTGACTGATCAAAAGTGCTGCTACAATATCATTCAGCTCAATTGGATTCTTCGGCATCTTGATCAGAGTCACTTCAAACTCTCCATCGTCAAACACTACATTTTTACCAATCATTCCACGGAACCCGCCAACTGAACGAGAGTTGGTCACCATTCCATAGATAAACTCCTCCTCGATCACCTGGTCATCATGTGTCACTTTAATGCGGTAAGACGGAATATTGAACAGTCTTTTTGACCCTTCTAAAATATAAGCCAGATGTCCGAATACATTCTTCATCTCCTGTTTCGTCTGATATGACACATCCGTAAACAGGCCAAACGCAGCAATATATACAAAAGTATCCTCATTAAAACTTCCGACATCACAAGGAAAAGGTACACCATTCACTGCAACATCTGCTGCTTCCAGAAGGTCTTTTGAAATATGCAGGCTGCTGGCAAAATCATTGGTCGTTCCGGTCGGAATATATCCAATCGGTACCCGCTTCTCCCGCATGTGCATTCCGGTTACCGTCTCATCCAGTGTACCGTCTCCACCGCTGCAGATCACTAGATCATAAGGGTCTGTAAAACTGGTTACCTTCTTGAGTGCATCGTGATAACACTGTGTGGGATAGACCGTCACTTCGCAGTCTGCCTTCACAATGATATCTAAGATATCGGATAATTTTGGCTTGAGCAGCCCTGTCCCTGCATTTGGATTATAAACAAAAAGAACTTTTCTCATCTGTCACACCTCTTCTTTTTTCAGGACAAGACGGTGATTCCAGCTTCACTCCCCCTTGCCTGACAAGGTTAAAGAAGAGCATTTTCATGCTCTTCTTAGGTTTCATCTATTGAGTTATAACTGTAAAGCAGGGAACTTCCCCACTTCATCTGTACGCAAACGCCGCTACAGCCGGTTGGAACTTCGGTTATACCTTCTGGAAAAATGCTTCGATTCCTTCAGCTGCTCGCTTCTCATCATCGCCTTCTGCCACAACAGTAACCTCTGATCCCTCTTTCAGATTCAGGCTCATCATTCCCATGATACTCTTGGCATTGATGTTCTTTCCTTCTACCTGTATGTATATCTTGCTGGCATACTGGCTGGCTTCCTGTACTAAAAGTGCAATCGGTCTTCCATCTAGTCCCTTGTTGTTGTTCACGCGAACTGGTTTCTTAATCATTATAGTCCTCCTTGTTCTGACGAACCTTTTCTGCTATCTCACTCAACTTTCTTAATCGGTGGTTCACACCTGATTTGCCAAGTGGTACGGGTAGCAGTTCTCCTAACTCTTTTAACGTTGCTTCCGGATAGGCAAGCCTTGTTATTGCTATATCCTCCAAGCCTTCCGACAGCTTCTCAAACCCGATGGTGTCACGAATATAACTAATGTCCTCCATCTGTTTTACTGCCGCCGATACCGTCTTACTAATATTCGCAGTCTCACAGTTGACCTTGCGGTTGACTGTGTTGCGCATCTCTTTGAGAATGCGCACATTCTCAAGCTCCATAAGAGCCACATGTGCTTCCATGATATTCAGAATATCCGCAATCTGGGAACCTTCTTTCAGGTATACGACAAAAGATTTTTTGCGCTGGACAATCTTGGCATCCATCTCAAAACTGTTCATCATGCTCTGCAGCTCTGACGCCATCCCATGTGTGGGACAGACAATTTCAAAATGATACGCTTTTGTAGGATTGCTCATCGAACCTGCTGCCAGAAAAGCCCCGCGAATAAATGCGCGCTTGCAACAGGACTGCTGTACTACCAGATGATTCACGATCAGAACATCCTGATCTATCGTATGATTCTCATTCACAAGCTTTGTAGCCTGTAACACCCGGAGCGCATCTTCATGCTTTTTTACTACCACAGCATAAATGACACTATCCTTAATCAAATTTCTCCGAATGGCGATATCAGTTTCTATATTAAATGTTTTTTTGATTAATGTAAAGCCTTTTCTTGCAACTGCAATATTTTCTGTACGGATTTTTATACAATAGGTATCCCTGGAACTGACACAAATGTTGCCACATAAACTGAGAAGTGCCGCCAACTCTGCGATCTGACAGTGTCTTGCTTTTTTCCAGTGCCTGGACAATTCATCTTTTATTTCTCCTGAAAATGACATCTTTTCTCCTATTTCGCCTTCGTTATCGCATCTTTTTCTATATCACGGTGCTCAATACGCACGCCGTACTCTTCCTCATTCCTGAGTCCCTCGTAAATCTCATTCGCCAGCGTGACAGAGCGGTGCTTTCCTCCTGTGCATCCAATCGCAATGACCAACTGGTTCTTTCCCTCCAGAACATAATTGGGAACCAGGAATTCAATCAGGTCCGTGATCTTTTTCAAAAAAGTCTGAGCTGTCTCATTGTTCATCACATAGTCGCGTACCGGCTGGTCATTGCCCGTCTGTGGTCTGAGGTCATCCTCATAATACGGGTTCGGCAAAAAACGCACATCCAGCACCAGATCCGCATCACTTGGAATTCCATACTTGAATCCAAAAGAGAGAATCGTCAGGTAAATATTTTTAAAATGCTTGTCTTCCACAAATATTTTCTTGATCTCCTGTTTCAGTTCTCTTGTAAGCATATGACTGGTGTCCACGATATATGTTGCCTTTGACTTCAAAAATGTCAGCTGCTTTCTCTCCTTTGCAATTCCTCTATCTACCCGTCCATCACCTGCCAACGGATGACTTCGTCTTGTCTCTTTGTACCGTTTGACCAGCGCATCGTCACTGGCTTCCAGATAAAGAATCTCGTACTCTGCTCCAGAACGGTCCATCGCTGAAAGTATCTCCTCCAATTCGTCAAATTCCTGTCCCCCCCGGATATCCAGCCCCAACGCTGTCTTCTCCGTCTTGGAATTGGGTACCATGACCAGATCCACCAGTTTTGGTACAAGCGGAATGGGCAGATTATCTACGCAAAAATACCCTACATCCTCCAACATTTTCAGTGCTGTACTTTTTCCTGCTCCGGACATTCCTGTCACTATCACAAACCGCATATTAAAATTCTCCTAGTCGTTTTACTTCCGGCTCGAGCTTAACACCAAACTCTGCCATCACTTTATCTGATACCTGCTTCATTAACTCTACAATCTCTGCCGCCGTTGCATTGCCCCGGTTGACCACGAACCCGCAGTGCTTTTCCGAAACCTGTGCATCTCCTACCTGAAAACCACGGAGTCCTGCATCCTGCACCAGTTTTCCTGCAAAATATCCATCGGGACGCTTAAATGTGCTTCCTGCGCTGGCGAACTCCAATGGCTGCTTAGTAACCCGCTGCTCCTTGAGTTCTTCCATTCTTGCCTTGATCTGCGCCCCATTGCCCTTCTTAAGACGAATCACCGCCTCCAGCACAATGTACCCTTTCTTTGCAATAATACTTGTTCGATAGCCAAGCTCCAGTTCTTCCTTTTTGAGAACCCGAATCTCCCCGTCTCCCGTCAGCACAGTCACCATCTCGAGCACATCCTTCATCTCTCCGCCATAAGCGCCTGCATTCATTACCACTGCACCGCCAAGCGTCCCTGGAATCCCTGCTGCAAATTCAAAACCGGCCAGTCCCTCTGCCTGGGCAACATTTGCAATTCTCGATAACAATGCACCTGCCTGCACCGTGAGCAGTTCTCCCGCGGCCATCACATCATTCATATCTTTATAAATCTGGATAATGATTCCACGGTAGCCTTTATCTCCCACTAGAAGATTGCTTCCATTTCCAAGCACATAATATGGAAGCTTTTCTTCCCGACAAACGTCCAGAATGCCTTTCAGTTCCTCTGTCGACTGGACAGACACGAAGAAATCTGCCGGTCCGCCCACACGAAATGTAGTATGTGCTTTCATTGGTTCTTCGGTCTTTATTCTGCTCTTTTCCATCACATCTGTTAAACGTGAATAAATCATCTCTTTCATTCTCATCTTCTCCCTGCCGGATACTTTATCCTGATCTGACTGTTTCCCTGTCGGAAACTATTTCTTTCTTGATAATACAACAAACAGACAGTAAATTCAACCGTAAAGAACCCCTCCGGGATTTCTATCACTTTTCCCATCTCTACTTTCACTACTTCCATCTGAATTCTGTTGTACTTGCAAAATCCCTTCAAATGTTGTATATTGTTAGCATTAATACCCTGATACTAGGACAAAGAAGGAGTGAACATACAATTGGACTCGAGTGACGCCATACAGATTATTATATTAATCATTTTATTAGCATTTTCTGCCGTTTTTTCATCCGCAGAAACTTCTATGACGACAATCAACAGAATCCGCATCCGTTCCCTTGCAGAGGACGGTAACAAACGGGCAGCAACCCTGCTTCATATTACGGAGAATGAATCAGCAAAGATGCTGAGCGCAATCCTCATCGGCAATAATATCGTCAACATTTCCGCATCCGCACTTGCCACATCTCTAGCTTACAATTTTGGTGGATACATGGTCGGAATCGTAACCGGACTGCTGACCTTATTTATTCTGGTTTTCGGTGAGATTACGCCAAAGACGATTGCAACGATTCATGCAGACAGCCTGGCGCTGTTCTATACCCCATATATTCATGCATTCATGATTATTGCGACACCATTCATCTTTATTATTAACGGATTTTCCCTTGTTATCCTCTTTGTACTGCGTGTCGATCCGAACGGAAAAGACGATACCATGACTGAGGATGAACTTCGTACCATCGTAGATGTAAGCCACGAGGACGGAGTCATTGAATCCGAAGAAAAGCAGATGATTTACAATGTGTTCGATTTGGGTGATGCCAAAGCAAAGGATGTCATGGTTCCCCGGGTCCATGTGACTTTCGCTGATGTAAACAGTACTTACAAAGAGCTCATCGACCTCTTCCGTGAGGACAAGTTTACAAGACTTCCGGTTTATGAAGAGACAACGGATAATGTCATTGGTACTATTAATATGAAGGACTTGCTCTTATTCGAGAACAAAGAAGCTTTCTCAGTCCGTAACATTCTGAGAGATGCATATTTCACTTATGAATACAAAAATATTTCGGAGCTCCTGGTGGAGATGCGGGATGCTTCGTTCAATATCGCTATCGTCCTTGACGAATACGGTGAGACCTCTGGTCTCATCACTCTGGAAGATATTCTGGAAGAGATTGTCGGTGAGATTCACGATGAATATGATGAAAATGAAGAAGAGTTCATCCGCGAAGTCGGAGAACGCGAATATATCGTTGAAGGTTCCATGAACCTGGATGACCTCAACGATGAACTTCATCTATCCCTGGAATCAGAAGACTACGATTCCCTCGGTGGGTTCATCATCGAGCACTTGGACAGGCTTCCTAATGTGGGCGATTCCGTACTGACAGACAACCAGATCAAGCTGGTAGTCGAGACACTGGACAAAAACCGTGTAGAAAGCGTACATCTCTATCTCCCAGAGTCAATAGATGGCGAGAACGAAACACAAGAAGAACTCCCCCCAAAAGAGGACGAGTAAGAAAGATTTAACGAGCAACCGCACACAAGGTGGAAACCTCAGACTTAAACTATTGCCAGTAAAGACAAAGCCCATCCTGCGGCTACAGGGTGGGCTTATTTATTTTTGCTTATTCATGAGCATCCGGCCCGCAAGTGGGGTATCGAATGCGCAAGTCTTAGGGCTGGCTTTCCTAATATGCCGGCACTCCTAGTTTGAGAAATGATATTACAATCAAATTTCCAACATCTTACATACCTTTCGTAATACCGACCGATAGAATCCCCAGATTACCAGTGTTATGGCTATAATTACCAGAACGCAGCTGCGTATACCTGCTAATTCGCCTGCCGTTAATCCGCCATCATTTCCAAACATAATGAAAAAGTATAGTGCAAATGTCAAGCTGGTTCCTATCAGCACAGGCATTTTGAACACTTTTAGAATCTGGCTCTTTGCACAGTTATATAAGTAGGTTCTTCCTGCGCCTAAGTACTTGAGGTCCGCATACATTTGGCGATTATACATGGCCACTGTGATACATCTGGTGTAGGCAATCACAAACACAGCCGCAAAGCAGATCAGGGCAATGAAGATAAAGAGCATCAAATATACAGACATGGTTCGGTACATATCCTGCAATTCCATAACGCGAAACATAGGCGCATATTTCCAAAAAAGGCGGAAAGAAGAAGTATCCTTGTCTTTATAAGAGATCTTATATTCTTCCATATCACCATAGTAGGTCTCCCCGTTTGCCTCCGCATTTCGTTTCACAATGCGGTCATAATGAGAAGCTACTTCACTTGCCACGCTGGAGCGTTCAATAATTTCATTATATAACGCCTTGGAAAATGAATAAGATTTTTTCACATCTTTTACATTGAAATCAACAATCCTTTCTTTCCATTCGGATGTCAGACCCTGAGTGATTTTCTCATAATCGGCATCATTTAACACGTAGTACTGAAAGAGCATCGTATTATAAAGTTCTTCCCCGCATACAACATCCATCCGTTCCCCGGTCACTGGATTGGTCAGAAAGCTAGCATCCGTCGGCACCATATATCCGCCGGTTTTATCGCTGGAGAGCACGGGGCGACAGGTCCCGCCCAAAACTTCGATCTTTTCACCTGTGATCTGCTCAAAAGCATATTCCGAAATATAGTTTCCTTCGCCGGATTCTTCCTCATATTCATAATGATATTTTCCATTTGGATCATCTACCTCACGTTCTCCATCTCTGACCAGATTGGCTGACTCCTGCTGCATATAACTGGTAATGTCCACATGGTGCTTCTTCGCGAGCTCCTCAATCTCCGACTTATTGATCATCGCAGTCTCATCCTGCCGGTAATGGAACTGATAGTCGATGGGTCTTTCTTCCAATGATATAAAACTCCCTGTCAACAGCATAGGTGCATAAAATGACGCAAAATAAGCACCTGCCACAAGTACGGTAATGACCAGCATATTGTTGATGGTCTGCTTTCCCTGAAATTTCATCATACTGCGCGGAATCAAATCATGATAGCGATTTTTCCATTGTGTCCAGCCATGGACCACCGTATAGAGAAGCACCAGATAAAGCCCTATAATTAGTGGAATATAAAGCATCGCATCCACAAATCCCGGTGGGTACCATTGAAATTGACGAATGATGAAACCGGGAATATAATAACCGCCAACACCCCCGATGAGCATCAGTAAGAGACCACCCCAGCCATACCAGGATTTTACATCCCGTACAGTCTCATATTTTCTCTGGCTGTTTACCACATCCATGATGTTACTCTGGTTTACAAAGCGCCGCCCCATACACAACAATATAATCAGAACAAAGGCTGTAAATCCTGCTGAGAATACATAAGCCTGTGCTGAAAATCGAAAGATCATTTCAGAGCTGTCCACCATCGTATACCGGAAAAACTGCCAGATACCATATGCCAGGGGCTCTCCCAGGAGCGCTCCGAGCATACAGGAGCCCAATCCAATGGTTAGGAGTGTTCGGTAAAGCTGTTTTTTCAATATCTTTTTCGAGGCACCGAGTGCCATCATGATACCTGTTTCTCTGGATTTATATTTAAAGAACAGGGCAGCGGCATAAGCGATAAAGACACAGCACCCCAGCGCAGTCAGTAAAAATATTGCCATCACCTGTTTCCTGGAATCACCGCCTTCAGGCAGTACCGTCAGTACAGTCGGGGAACGCATCATCGTTACATAAGCAGTAATCAAAAGCATGGAAAAGAAACTGGAGCCAAAGAGCAGATAATATTTTTTCCGATCAAATTTGTATAATTCCCGTTGAATCTGATTTAAAGTTCTCATGATAATTCACCACTCATTTCCTGAATTATTTTTAACAACTCTTCCTGAAACTGTTTTCGATTCCCCTCATGCTTTACAATAGCAAAAATTTCTCCGTCTTTTAGAATGATTACACGGTCGCAGAAAGATGCTGCATAACTGTCATGGGTCACCATGAAAATAGTGGCATCTAAATCGTGACGTGCCCTTGCAAAAGAATCTATGACTGTCCGGCTGGATTTGGAGTCCAGATTTCCGGTCGGTTCATCTGCCAGCATCAACAGCGGATGATTAATGAGCGCCCTTGCTACTGCAGTTCTTTGTTTCTCACCGCCCGAAATTTCGGCGGGATACTTATCCAGGATCTGGGTAATGCCAAATAATTTCCCCAATTTTTCGGTTTCTCTCTCCATATCCTGACTGACCCTGCCCTCAATAATGCGCGGCAGCATGATGTTATCCCGGACCTTTAAGCCATCCAACAGCATAAAGTCCTGAAACACAAAGCCCAATTTCTGGTTTCTTACCCGCGCAAGTTCCTCCGCATCCAACCGGGAAAGCTCGGTTCCCTCCAAAGTGATCTCCCCGGATTCAAAAGGGATATAGCAGGAAATGCAGTTCAAAAGTGTCGTTTTACCACTCCCTGACGGTCCCATAACTGCTATAAATTCTCCCTTCTCCACATGAAAACTGATAGATTTTAATACTTCGTATGTTTTATTTCCTGTTCGGTAACTCTTAGAGATGTTCTTAACGTTTAACATAATATTCCTCCTCATATCGATTTGCCTTTCATACATTTATTCTAGCGCTTTTATTTCCTTCCCTCTTCTTCACTTTTGTAAAATTCAGCATGATTTTTGTCAAGTTTGGTCTTTTTATCTTTCCCGCTGTTTCCCGGCAGTTACATGTGGTAAAATAGCGATATGAAAATTCATGGGAAGGGAGCAGCGTGGTATGATACAGATTGCAATATGTGATGATGACGCAAGCCAGCGTGCGCATTTAAGAAAGATACTGGTGCCGTGGCTGGAACTTCAGGGACTGCCGTTCCTGCTGTCTGATTTTTCCAGAGGCGAAGAGCTATGCACTGCTTACCAGAAGTCCCGGTTCGATCTGATATTTCTTGATATCGAAATGCCCGGCATGAGTGGTATGGAAACGGCCAAAGCCTTGCGTACGATTGATCAGCACGGGAAAATTATTTTCCTGACAGCCTATCCGGATTACGTATTTCAAGGCTATGAGGTGCCGGCATTCCATTATATTCTAAAACCATACGCCGCTAACAAGTTACTGACTGTTGCCAAACGGGCATTTCTGGAATTAGAAAAAGAGGCCTGCGACTTTTTCCTGCTGCCAAATGGTTCTGGATCTATGCGTCTGGATCTTAGAAATACGTTGTATTTTTACAGTGACAAGCGGCAGATTATCGCAGTACAGAACGAAGAGTCTGTTCACTTATCGAGAGAAAGCAGGATATCTTTTTATGGAAAATTAGATGATTTGGAAGAGAAACTCCCGGATTATTTTTGTCGTATTCATCAGCGATACTTAATCAATCTATTGCAGGTACAACGAACAGAGGACTCTGATTTGTGGATCAATGACCAGAAGCTGCCAGTCAGCCGGGCACGCAAACAGAATTTTCTTATTCAATTTGCCAAATCTATGCTGAGGGAGGGATAAACACATGATATCGGTATATCTGAGCATCATTATTTCGTTCATAGGCGGCTATTATATGGGACAGCTGTTGTCCTCTTTTGTGTCTCTAAGACCTAACAGGCTGCTTCGATTCCTTGTGTATTTTTCTCTTGGAACTTTAAGCAATACCGTGATATTCAATCGCGACATTGTAAATATTACCTATGCATATATTGCATTGTGTCTGGTTCTGCTCATTGGATACCGTGGTCCTTTGCTGCACAAATTTTCTGCATCTGTCATTCTTTATCTATTTGTTCCCGCCTTTAATTATGTGCTGTATTACTTATGGCTTCCCGGATTTGTACCGCTTAGTGAACACAATGTTCGGATGATCCTGCCGAGATTGTCACTCCCGTTTTTGATTGCATTGTTGTGGTATGGTATCTATCGCCTGTTCTATCAGCGTATTCAGACGTTACGAGTATACGCAAGTACCAGAATATGGATTCTTCTGGATGTGATTTCCTTCGGGCCTCTCCTCTTAACCGGATATATTATCGTTACCACAAGTACAAAAATGCAGCCATACTCTATGCTTATTATAGCCGTCAGCATCCTTACAGAAATTGGAATCCTGTATCTGGTCGCATACATGGCGGAGAGTACGCATCTTGCGATAGAAAATGAAAATCTGAAGATCCAACAGGAATATTATCACGAGCTGGAGCAGAACCAACTTCAGATCCGAAAGCTCCGTCATGATATGAACAACCATTTGGGCATCATTGGGGAATATCTAAAAGAGAATAAATTAGAAGAAGCGGAGTCCTATTTTAAGCAGTTGTCGGAAACCGTTCGTGGGACAGGAAGAGTCTTTTGTGCCAACAGTCTGATAAACGCTGTGATCAACAGTAAATATCAACAGGCAGAGGCGCTTAAGATCGACACCTTCTTTCATATCGACTTAGAGGAAGCTCTCTCAATTTCAGATATCGAACTGTGCTCTCTTTTTGCTAACACAATGGATAATGCGCTGGAGGCCTGCGCAAAAATAAATGAGCCCTCACTACGAAAAATCGAAATGAAGGCTCGTTGTAAAAATCATTTTTTCAGTTATCAGATTGCCAATTCCTATCAGGGAACGCTTGTCACAAAGAACGGAACCTATCTTTCAGATAAGGCAGATTCCAAAGAACATGGACTCGGACTAAGCCAAGTCAATGATATTGTAAGGAAGTATCATGGGACTTTGGATATTTGTACCGAAGATGGGATGTTCACCGTCACCTGTATTATTCCGATCTAGGACTTAAAAGCATGCAAAAGTGACATATTTATCTTAATCCACCATTGACTCGCCCCACGTAAAGTGATATATTTATCTCATAAAGAGACAATAACATCACATTCAAAGGAGAGCTTCACATGTCAAAACGAAAAATTAAGAATACAGTTATTATGGGGATCGGGCTGGTCATACTGATCATTGCAGGAGTGGTATACTCGCTTTTATTCAATGATGGACGATGGGTGTATGAGACTGATCTGTCCGAATACGTTTTTATTGCAAAGGACATCCCTATGCTTGCCATCGGCACTTTAATCGCCATCTATGTCATTTACCTGATAGTCATTATCTTTCAGGCAGCCATGCAGAAAAAACGGGCTGACAAAAGATATACCAGAAGAATCTCCCCTCTCCTGGGGTTTGCCGGCTTCTTTGGTTTTGCAGGTCTTGCAGGATTTTGGACGTACGCAGAAGCTAAAATTATTTTTCCATTCATCTTCTTTACTTTCTTTGGCTTTTTCGGATTTTTCTTTGAGGGAAAAATGTCAAACACATTGGAAGACGAATTGTATCTGGAGAATAAAAAACGTGCAGAACTAAACGCATATAAAGCGGGTTTTCAACTACTGTTTATTACGATCTGGCTTGTTGGCATGGGTATGTTTTCTCGATACGTCGAATGGTGTGCAATCTTTATGCTGATAGCCATTTCATTGATTTATGCTCTGGTTCTATTTCTTAGCAGTTACTTGTTATATCGCTACGAAAAAGGAGAGTAACATATGGGAGTTGAATTTGAATGCAATCTCAAAAGGTATAGAGCCGCGCAGGGATTTACACAGGAACAGCTGGCCGAGCTTGTCGGCGTAAGGCGTGAGACTATTATGCGGCTGGAAAAGGCACAGTATAATCCCTCTCTGAAACTGGCTATTGATATTTCACGAGCTGTAAAAGCACCGATCGAGGACATCTTTATATTTCACTAAGCCCTGCCGACCGTATAGCCGGCACATGAATAAAGGATAAGCCTATAAGCGTATGCTGGGAATAATGAGCATCCAGCCCGGAAGTGGGGTAACCGATACCCTACATTCCGCATGTAGTAATAGGAAAGACAAGTAAGGAAGATTTATCATGCCTATATCTATCATGTTGGATGCCGGCCATGGGGAACATCATTTGCGTCAATTAAGAAATTGTTGATATATCCCTTGAATCTGTGATTTCATTATGCTATATTATAAATACAAACGAGCAACCGCCACACAAGGTGGAAGCCCCAAAGATTATGAACTTGCCTTTACAGGCAAAGCCCATCCTGCGGCTACAGGGTGGGCTTATTTATTTTCGCACACTTCCTTCCCCTGCGCATATTTTAGTATGAAGAACATGAAAGGAATACTTTTATGCCTATATCTATTATGTTGGATGCCGGTCATGGCGGTTTTGATCCCGGGGCTGTCTATAATGGAAGACAGGAAAAAGACGATGCACTTAATCTGGTGCTGCTGCTCGGCGAAATTCTGCAGCAGCGTGGATTTGATGTTGAATACACTCGAACCACCGACATCTATGAATCCCCCTTTGAAAAGGCAATGGAGGCGAATGCAGCGGGCGTGGACTATTTTATTTCGATTCACCGGAACTCTTTTCCAACGCCCAACACTGCCGAGGGTGTAGAAAGTCTTGTGTTCAACAAATCCGGAATCAAATATGAACTGGCCGAAAATATCAATGCACGTCTGGAAAATATTGGTTTTGAAAATCTCGGTGTAAAGGAACGTCCTAATCTGGTCGTGCTCAAGCGTACCAGAATGCCCTCCGTGCTGGTGGAAGTCGGGTTCATCAATTCCGATTCAGATAACATGCTTTTTGATAAAAATTTCGAGGCCATTGCCGCTGCTATTGCAGACGGAATCAGCGATACCTTAGGTTCATCCACCTCCATGCAAAGCATGACCTATGAAATACAGGTAGGTGCATTTCGAAATGAACTCTACGCCAACCGTCTTCTCCAGGAACTATTGCGCCAGGACTATCCTGCAAGAATTGAGGATTCAGACGGCTATTACAGAGTCCGCATTGGCATGTTTCATAATCTGGATGATGCCACACAGATGGAGCAGCAGCTAAGACGTTCCGGTTACCAGACTCTGGTGCTTAGTGCAGAATAAAAAAGAGACACCTTCGCTCATGGAGTCGGTTCCGGTCTGATTGACCGGGCCGATTCTCACTGCGAATGTGTCTCTTTTCCTGCTTTTTATTCTACACTATTCTACACACAAGCCTTCTGACTTGATGACATCAATGACTTGATCCACATACTTTTCACAAAGCTCATCACTGGCGGCTTCTACCATGACACGAATCACTGGCTCCGTTCCGCTCTCGCGCACTAAGATACGTCCGTCATTGCCAAGGGCATCTGCCACCGCTTTTACCGATGCCTGCACTGCCGGGTTCGCCTGTGCCGCAGGCTTATCTGTGACGCGGACATTTTTCAGAAGCTGCGGATAGATCTTCACCTCTTCCACCAGCTTTCCAAGACTCTGCTTCGTCTCCATAATGACTTCCATCACCATCAGAGCCGTAAGGATACCATCTCCGGTCTTCGCATACTTGCTGAAGATAATATGTCCTGACTGCTCGCCGCCGAGCACGTAGCCATTTTCCATCATATTCTCATTGACATACTTGTCGCCGACTGCTGTCTGCTCGTACTTCATACCAATCTTATCACAGGCCTTGTAAAGACCAAGATTAGACATAATCGTGGTAACGATTGTGTTCCCGTCCAGCCTTCCCTGCTTCATCAGATATTTCCCACAAACATAGAGAATCAAATCTCCATCTATGACCTTCGCATTCTCGTCCACCGCAATACATCTGTCCGCATCTCCGTCAAATGCAAATGCCACATCAAGCTTCTTCTCTTTAACGTAAGCCTGAAGTACTTCTATATGGGTAGAGCCGCAGTTGCTGTTGATATTCGTTCCATCCGGTTCACTGTTGATTACGTAAGTCTTCGCGCCGAGTGCATCAAAAACGCTCTTGGCAATGCTGGATGCGCTTCCGTTGGAGCAGTCCAGCCCGATTCTCATATCTTTGAAAGAACGGGTTGCCACTGCAATCAGATGACCGATATAACGATTTCGTCCGGCTGCAAAATCTACAGTTCTTCCGATGTCTGCACCTGTCGCAAGCGGAATCTCTTCCACCTCTCCATCAATGTATGCCTCTACCTTCTCTTCTACTTCCGCCTCGATCTTATGTCCCTGACCACTGATCAGCTTGATTCCATTATCATAAAATGGGTTGTGACTGGCAGAGATCATGATTCCACAGTCAAAGTCCTCGGTTCGTGCAACATAGGATACACTTGGAGTTGTTGTCACATGGAGCAGATACGCATCCGCACCGGATGCTGTAAGGCCTGCAGCCAACGCATATTCAAACATATAACTGCTTCTTCTTGTATCTTTTCCAATGACGATTCTCGCCTTGTGCTCCTGTCCAAAATACCACCCAAGATAGCGACCTACTTTAAACGCATGCTCCACATTCAGAACAACATTTGCTTCGCCACGAAATCCATCTGTACCAAAATATTTTCCCATTATTTATCTCCTTGTTAATCTCCAATTTACAGTCTAATCCTTATTATTATATATTTTCCCATTTCAGAATACAACAACTTTTACTTTATCGGTACGTTTTTTTACTTTTTAACCTCATCAAGGAAGTAGCAAAGCGGATTGCGAATATCCGTTTTGACTCTCTGGCAGTTCGTATGAATCAAACAAATATGTACACTCTTCTCTACTGACCACTTGATAAGATATAAATGAAATTCACAATTTGGCTTTTTGCAACTCGCTTCTATACAAATTCGACTTTTTAAGTTAGAATATAGGGAAATGGTATACAAACTAGGAGGATTTGCAAATGATAAAATTAATAGCCAGTGATCTGGACGGAACATTATTACAAAACGGAGCTCTGGTTCCATCCGATTATTCACTGCACCTGATAGAGAAGCTCATGAAGAAGGGGATTCGGTTCGTCGCTGCAAGCGGACGGCAGTATCAGAATCTGAAGCGCATCTTCGGCCCTCTGTCCGATAAGATCTCATATGTCGCCGAGAATGGTGCCCTTGCAATCCATGAAGAAAATGTCCTTTTGCGCGGTGTGATCAGTCCCGAACTGACCGCTTCCATTATCGCGGAGCTGAAAAAACGGGATGACTTTGAAATTCTTTTATCCCGGGAAGACGCCTGCTACATTGAGGGGAAAAATCCGGAATTCGTTGCTCATATCCGGGATGAATTAAAAAACACCTGTGTTGTGGTAGATGATATCTCCACCGTAGAAGGTCCGATTCTTAAGATTGCACTCTGTAGTATGAATGAAGGCCACCATATCATTGACAAGTATTTAAAGCATCTTCAGGACATGTTCGATTCTCAGATTCGTGTCGTGACCTCGGGAAACATCTGGATTGATTTTATTGCGCCTAATACGAACAAGGGCATTGCACTTCAGAGACTTCTGGATGAGTTTCACATCAAACCGGAAGAATGCATGGCTTTCGGGGATCAGTACAATGACGTAGAGATGCTTCAGCTTGTGGGCACCAGCTATGCTATGGCCAATGCTGCTCCCGGTATCTCCTACTATTCCACCTATGTGACCAACTCTGTGGATGATGTGCTGGAGGATGTACTGGAAGGCTTCGTTTAAGAACAACGTCCTGCACACTTTGCTGACAACATGTTATATTCCGTAAAGCCAACGAGCAAGAAAAACAGAGCATGTCCGGCGGTGAATGCATCCCAAGTAAATTGCACTTTCCTGGGTCACATCAACTGCCGGACATGCTCTCCTGCTTCTTGTAAAAATACTACTTTGCTTCAATATCCATAATCATATCCACACGTCTCTGATGTCTTCCGCCCTCAAATTCTGTCTCAAGCCATGTATCGACAATCAGCTTTGCAAGTTCCGGTCCGATGACTCTTGCTCCAAACGCCAGCATGTTCGCGTTGTTATGCAGTCTGGACATCTTTGCAGAATATGGCTCACTGCAGACTACGCAGCGGATTCCCTTGACTTTGTTTGCTGCAAGTGAAATTCCAACACCTGTTCCACAAATGGCAATTCCAAGATCCACCTCTTTTGCTGCCACCGCATTGGCAACCTTTTCCCCATAAATTGGATAATCACAGCTTTCAGAAGAATCTGTTCCATAATTGACCACTTCGTATCCTTTTTCTGTAAGATATTCCATAATCTCATTTTTCATCTCCACTGCTGAATGATCATTTCCAATACCGATTTTCATAATGTTTCCGCCTTTCAATTGTTTTCTTCGTTTTCCCCAAGTATATCATTACAACAATTTTTTGGCAATTGGTATTGGTCTATTTTCTGAATGCCATTGCATTCCACATCATTTCATTCTTGAACTGACGGATCTTTGTATCATTGTCAATATAAACTGCCTCGATACCCATTGCAGCCGCCCAGTCACCCATCTGCTCTGCAGTCAGGTCATAGGAGAATGCTGTATGGTGAGCTCCGCCTGCAAGAATCCATGCCTCTGCACCTGTCTGAAGATTTGGCTCCGGTGTCCAGAATGCAGATCCTACCGGAAGATTCGGCATCGGTTTCTCTGTCTTTTTGCAATTTACATTGTTGATGATCAGACGGAATCTGTCGCCCAGATCAATCAGAGATGTTGCAACGCCAGGTCCCTCTTTTGATGTAAATACGAGGCGGGCCGGATCTTCTCTGTCCCCCATGGATAATGGCTGTTCTTTGATTGCAATCGGACCGTCTGCTACTGTCGGGCAAACCTCCAGCATGTGAGACTGAAGAATTCCTTCTTTTCCTGGTACTAAATTATACGTATAGTCCTCGTAGAATGAAGTTCCTTTTGCGTCTTTCATTCCCTGGGTCATAATCTTCATGATACGAACCATTGCTGCGGTCTTCCAGTCACCTTCGCCGCCGAATCCGTAGCCTTTTTCCATCAATCTCTGGATTGCAAGACCCGGAAGCTGTTTGAGGCTTCCAAGATCACCAAAATGTGTCACAATTGCCTGGTAATTCTTCTCTTTGAGGAATTTCTCAAAGCCAATCTCAATCCCTGCCTGAACTGCAACGTGGTCTCTGAATTCTTTTTCGTCTCTTCCTTCCAGAAGGATATCATATTTGTCGTAATATTCTTCAACAAGCGCATTGATATCACCCTCTGCTACCTGTTCAACTGCCTCTGCGATTTCATTGACCGGATAAGCGTCTACTTCCCAGCCAAATTTGATCTGAGCTTCTACCTTGTCGCCTTCTGTTACGGCAACATTTCTCATGTTATCTGCGATACGCATTACACGCACATGGCTGCTTTCTACCACACCGATTGCTGTTCTCATCCAGGAACCTATTCGCTTCTGAACTTGAGCGTCTGCCCAGTATCCAACGACAACCTTTCTTTCCATTCCAAGGCGCGTGAAAATGTGGCCATACTCTCTGTCACCGTGTGCGGACTGATTCTCATTCATGAAGTCCATGTCGATGGTGTCATATGGAATTTCCTGATTGAACTGTGTGTGTAAGTGAAGCAAAGGTTTTCTGAATTCCTGGAGTCCTAAGATCCAGGATTTTGCCGGTGAAAATGTATGCATCCAACTGATAACACCTGCACAGTTCTCATCTGTGTTCGCCTCGTTAAATGTTCTTCTGATCAATTCATTTGTGATTAAGGTTGGTTTCCAGATTACTTCGTATGGAAGATTTCCGGAAGCGTTGAGTGCTTCAACGATTTTCTGGGAATGTTCTGCAACGTGTGCTAAACATTCATCTCCGTATAAGTCTTGTGATCCTGTACAAAACCAAAATTTATATGCTTTTTGTTCCATTTTTTTCCCCTTTTCGTTTTATTGTTGTAGATGCTTTGGTTGAATGATTCTGTTTTTTGAAAGGAAGTTCTTCGAGACTAGACTCGAAAGGACCTCGTCAAGTTCCGAAGAACAGCATTCGCACTAAGCTCGATAATACCTCGCTAAGTGCTCTATGCTTGTCCATAATACGCATCTGCGCCGTGTTTTCTGTAGTAGTGTTTATCCTGCAGTTCCTGGGGTGCCGGTTTGTTATCCGGATTGATCATCTCGCATCTTGCCGCCATTTTTGCAACTTCTTCAAGCACTACAGAATTATGTACTGCTTGGTGGGCATCCTTCCCCCAGGTAAACGGACCATGGTTCTTGCAGAGCACTGCCGGTGTAGCTTCATAGAGTTTCCCGCGCGCCTCGAACTCATCTGCAATCAATACGCCTGTGTTCTTCTCATACGCCTCATCTATCTCCGCTTTCGAGAGGTTGCGGACACATGGGACTTCCTTATAAAGGTAATCTGCATGGGTCGTTCCGTAGCATGGAATATCTCTTCCAGCCTGTGCCCAGCTTGTTGCCCAAGGAGAATGAGTATGTACAATACCACCAATTTTTTGAAAACGGTTGTACAAAACAACATGTGTTGCCGTATCAGAAGATGGATTATATTTCCCTTCTACTTTGTTTCCTTCCAGATCCACGACCACCATGTCCTCCGGTGTCAGTTTATCATAGTCGACTCCGCTTGGCTTGATTACAAACAGTCCTTTCTCGCGGTCAATTCCACTTACATTTCCCCAGGTAAATGTAACAAGTCCATATTTTGGTAAAAGCATGTTCGCTTCATATACTTCTTTTTTCAGTTCCTCTAACATCTTAAGAACTACCTCCTTAATAAATAAGCACTTTTCTTGTCAAAACGGATATTCGCAATCCGCTTCGCTTAAAAACGGGGACATCTTTTGCAAGGCTATATACTACTGACTATCTGCACAGAATTCCGCATGACTAATGACGGCTCCAGTTCCACATTTTCCAAATCAGTGTCGCCGCTTAACATTCGGACCATTTTTTCTGCTGTAATACCAGCGAGGTCGACAATGGGGTTTCTCACTGATGTCAGTGGAATCTCACACAATCTTGCCAAATCGGAATCATCAATTCCCACAATAGACAAATCCTCCGGTATCTTGATTCCTGCCTCCTTGCAGATTCCCACAAGCTTTACTGCAATCTCATCATTATAGCAGACACAGGCGGTGCAATTCGTCAGCCTATTCAGAATTGGACCTGCATATTCTCCCATATGCTTTGCATCGAGGGTATCGATCCAGGTAATTCTATCCTCCCGGATTTTGATTCCTCGTTCCATCAAAGCTTCCATATAGCCGGCATAACGCCGATGTCCCTGACCATCATCACTCTTGAAAATGCCTGCGATCCTCGTATGTCCACACTGAAGCAAATGTTCCGTTGCCATCTGACCAGCCCGTTTGTCATCCATACAGACATGCATCATCGGTAATTGCAGATAAAATGTATTCAGAAAGATGATCGGAATTCCTTTTGCCTCTAACTCTTCGTACAGCTTGAGGTTTGGATTGGGCAGACCGCTTTTCACCGGCTCTGCAATGATTCCGTCAATCACCTTCCGCCCCAGAAAATTCTTTAAAATGATTCGTTCCTTTTCCACTGTATTGTGTGTGAACGCAATCTGAATTGTGTAATTTGCTTTGGAAAACTTCCTTTCCAGTTCCTTGAGCATCGTTGGAAATATATACTCGTCCACATAGGTTGTCACAATCGCAACCCGCATGGTCTTCTTATCAAAATGATCTTTTCTTTTCATTCCTCTGACATAGGTTCCGCTTCCGCGGCGTCTCTCCACCAGGCCTTCATCTTCTATAACAGAAATGGCGTGTCTCACTGTCTGTCTGCTTACACTAAAAATAGAAGCAAGCTCATTTTCGGAAGGTATCTTCTGCCCTGCCAAAAGTTCTTTTCCGTCTATTTTCTTTTTCATCCATCTGACTATCTCTTCATATTTTAATTGTTGTTCTACCATGCTTCTTCCCCCTTGCAGACAGCGTGCTAAGTTACACCGTCTTGCATATTGCAGCTTTTCCCATCTGTCTGGAATGCTCTGACAGATGGGAAATATAATAATACCTTATTATATTAGCACACTGATTCGGTGAAGTCACCATTCTGTGGTCAACAACCTGATATTATGCCTTTTTCTTACTTGATAAGATATCAAAGGTTACAGCTCCAAGAAGTACAAGACCTTTTACTACCTTCTGTATATCTGTAGACCATCCTACCAGTGACATTCCGTTGTTCAGGATACCCATAACGAATGCACCTACAACAGCACCGATTACGGTACCAACACCACCAGCTGCTGCCGCACCACCGATGTAACAGGAACCAATTGCATCCAGCTCGAAACCATCACCTGCTTTTGGTGTGGCAGAAGCATTACGCGCTGATAATACGATACCTGCAACTGCTGCGAGAAGTCCCATGTTGGTGTATACCCAGAAGAATACTTTTCTTGTATCGATACCGGAAAGTCTTGCTGCTTTTGCATTACCACCTAATGCGTAGATCTGACGTCCCGCAACGGTCTTACTTGTAATGAACTGATAAATCCCTACAACAATAAGCATGATGATAAGTACGATTGGAATACCATTGTATCTTGCCAGTTTGTAGCAGAAGAACCAGAGAATAGCTAAAATAACCGCATTCTTTACAACAATCTGCCAAATCGGGTTTGTTGCAAAACCATACTTTTTCTTTGTCTGAAGACCTTTTAACTGTGACATAATAATGAGCACGGTTGCAATGACTGCGACACCAATTGTGATAAGATCAATCTTTCCCCCATCACCAAACGGCACATGCTTTGTAACGAAGAAACCTGCTCCGAATTGTACATAGCTGTCAGGAAGTGGTCCTTTTGTCTGAGCCTGTAGAATTGTATATGTAAGACCACGCCCCATCAACATCGTCGCAAGGGTTACTACGAAAGGCGGGATATTTAGCATAGCGATAAAGAAACCAGCGAATACACCGGAAAGTAAGCCAATGCCAAGTGCTGCAAGGAATGCAAGCGGAACAGCCACACCGTGGTCAACTACCAGAAGAGCTGCGGTAGCACCAGTTAACGCTACGATAGAGCCTACACCAAGGTCAACATTACCTGTCAGTACACAGAGCAGCATACCTGTTGCAAGGATTACTACGTAACCATTCTGCATTACCAGGTTATTAATGTTCGTGGCAGTGGCATTTTTGCCTCCTGTCATAAAATAAAAGATTGCAAAAATTACTACAAGGGCAAAGAGCATGCCGTATTGTTTCAAATCAATATTAACTGTTTTTTTCTTTTCCATAATTATTCTCCCTTCCCATTATTATGCTGCATGATGCACTTCATAATACGTTCCTGCGTCAGTTCTTCTTTGGTAAGCTCTCCTGCAATCTGCCCCTCGTTCAAGACATACGCTCTGTCACAAGTACCGATAATTTCAGGCATCTCAGAAGAAATTACAATGACTGCTTTTCCTTGTTTCGCAAGATCATTAATCGCTGTATAGATTTCATATTTTGCACCTACGTCAATACCGCGGGTAGGTTCATCAAGTATCAACACATCCGGTTGGGTCAGCATCCATTTTGCAAGTACTACTTTCTGTTGGTTACCACCAGAGAGCGCACCGACATTCTGGTTGATGCTGTTTGCTTTTACGTTGATTAATTTCTTATATTCTTCAGCCTTCAAAATCTCTTCACTGGAATCCACAACTCCATTTTTTGAGAAAGTATCTCTGAGGGCTGCCATTGTCATGTTATGTTTGATGTCATCAATGAGAACCAGACCGTAAGTCTTTCTGTCCTCCGATGTATATGCTATCTTGTTGGAAATAGCATCCTTTACATTGTGAATCTTGACCGGTTTGCCATGCATCAGAATCTCACCACTGATCTTCTGACCATACTCACGGCCAAAAAGACTCATTGCAAGCTCCGTACGTCCGGCTCCCATCAAGCCTGCAAGACCTACAACCTCGCCAGCTTTTACATGAAGATTCACACCTTTGATAATCTGTCTGTCGGCATCGTCAGGACTGTATACGTTCCAGTCCCTTACTTCCATTACATCTTCACCAATCTTATATTCATCGCCTTCACGTAATGGATAACGGTTCGTCAATTCACGACCAACCATTCCTTTGATAATTCTGTCCTCACTGAAATCATCTACTCCCTTTTTCAATGTCTCAATGGTATGTCCATCACGGATAATCGTGATGGCATCTGCCACATAGCTGATTTCATTCAGTTTATGTGAGATAATAATACTGGTAACTCCATGCTTTTTCAGCTCCAGCATGATTTCCAAAAGCTGCGCGCTCTCTTCATCATTCAGTGCTGCTGTCGGCTCATCCAGAATCAGAAGTTCAACATCTTTTGCCATCGCTTTTGCGATCTCAATCAGCTGCTGCTTTCCAACGCCGAGCTTGTTGACCGGTGTGTTGACGTCTTCATCCTCAAGACCAACCTTTGCCAAAGCTTCTTTTGCCTTGCTTCGTGTCTCTGTCCAGTTGATAACACCCTTCATACTGGTCTGTTCATTTCCCATAAATACATTTTCTGCAATTGAGAGATACGGGCTGAGTGCCAATTCCTGATGAATGATAACGATGCCCTTCTGCTCACTGTCATTGATCTTGTGGAATTTACAAACCTCGCCCTTGTAAGAAATGTCTCCTGTGTAAGTTCCATATGGCCATACACCTGAAAGAACATTCATCAATGTTGATTTACCTGCACCATTTTCACCACAAAGTGCATGGATCTCACCGCGCTCTACCTGGAGATTTACATCATCCAGCGCTTTCACGCCTGAGAAGTCTTTTGTGATGTGGCTCATTTCCAAAATAATATCAGACATTCTATCAACTCCTTTTTCTTTATTTTCTTCTATCCTTTTCCCTAAACTCTCAAAAAGACTGTCTCTCTTTTGCAAGAAAGAGGACGACGACTTAAGTCGCCGTCCAATTAGAATTCTTTGATTGCTTTCAAACGGATTAGCTTGCTAATTCTTCTTCTGTGTAGTATCCGCCGTCAACGATTTCTTTCTGGTAGTTGTCTTTGTCAACTGCTACTGGATCACAAAGGTAAGAAGGAACTACTAATTTACCATTGTCGTATTGTTCTGTATCGTTGATCTCTGGCTCTGTTCCTTCAAGAACTGCCTGTACCATTGTTACACATTTTTCTGCTAAGATACGAGTATCTTTGTAGATTGACATTGTCTGTGTTCCAGCAATGATGTTCTTAACTGCCATAAGCTCTGCATCCTGTCCTGTAACCATTGGCCAGTTCTCAGATGTGTATCCAGCACCTTCAAGAGCTGCTTTACATCCATATGCGAAACCGTCAAATGCTGTTGCGCAGATGTCAAGGTCTTCGTCAGCGTAGAATCCAGATAAGTAGTTCTCACAGTTCTGCTGAGCGGTCTCCTGAGACCATCTTAAGATACAGGTATCATCAAATGATGTTCTTCCGGATTTACAAACCAGTACTCCGCTGTCAAGGTATGGCTGAAGAACTTCCATAAGTCCATTGTATAAGAACAGTGCGTTGTTATCATCAGGAGATCCCATGAAGAATTCGATTGTCTTCGGATCATCTTTTGTCAAGTTCTTAAGGTCAGCTTTTTCTTCGATATACTGTCCGATCTTTGTACCAACACCCTTGTTATCAAATGTTGCATAGTAGCTTACTGCATCTGTGTCCATAAGTAAACGGTCATAAGCGATTACCGGGATATCAGCTGTCTTAGCCTGTGCCAGTGCATTTACAAGCGCGGATGAGTCAACTGCTGCCACTACCAGACAGCTAACTTCAGAAGCGATTAAGTTCTCAATCTGAGATACCTGCTGCTGAACGTCATCTTCTGCGTACTGAAGGTCTACAGAATATCCAAGTTCCTCTAACTGTTTCTTCATGTTCGCACCATCGTTGATCCATCTCTCAGATGACTGTGTAGGCATCGCTACACCAATGGTCTTGCCATTGCTTGCTGCATCACTGCTTGTGGATCCACCTGTGCTGCTGTCGGTTTTGCTTCCGCATGCTGCTAAGGAAAATACCATTGCAGATGCAAGAAGTACTGCTAAAATTTTCTTTTTCATACTTTCTTCCTCCTTGAAGATTTGGAATCGGCTTGTCAAACTATATTATGTGTGTTTTGTACAAAACCGTTCCTTTTTATTTTTCTAACTAGTCATATTGTACAATACATCTGTCTTTAAAACAAGTTGGAGTATTTTACAAATATGTGTACAACTTATTGTTAATTTTCATCCTGTATGCTAAAAAGCTAAAAGTTGTATACATACAACTTTTAGCTTTTCCACTTGTCAATGGCATAAATGCTCCTTATTTTTTCTTTTTCAGGCTGGCAAAAATACTCTGTAATACGATGAAGAAACACAGCAGTGCTGACAGGGTGATCCGTACCCACCAACTGGAAAGTGTTCCCTGAGTCGTGATCAGACTGGAAATGGAACCTTTGATCAGTACACCGAATAATGTACCTACCGGAGTTCCAACACCACCACTGAGCAGTGTACCACCGATGACAGCAGAGGAAATGGCATCCATTTCTATCCCCTTTGCCTGCTCAACAAAACCGGAGCAGCTGTTCAGGCAGAAAAGGAAACCTCCCATACCTGCAAGTACGCCATCCAGAAGATATGCTTTCAGCTTTGTCCGCTTGACATTCAGTCCCATCATCAGCGCGCTCTGTTCATTTCCGCCGATTGCATATACACTGCGGCCGAATTTTGTATATTTCATGATCAGGGCAATCACGATAAAGATGAGCACTGCGATGATTACCGTTGGATAGATGTAAGCCGGGATGAATTTTCCGCGCTTGCTGTAGGTTCCAATCGGCAGGTAAATCTTATAGTTTGCCCATGCCAGGAACATTTCATTCTTGATGGCAATCATATCGGTACTGATAATAGAAGTCATACCACGTCCGAAGAACATACCTGCAAGCGTTACGATAAATGGCTGGATTTCCATATACGATACCAGAAAGCCCTGGATCAGACCGTATGCCAGTCCGATTGCCAGTGCGAAGGCAACTGCAGTAAAGGCGCTGGCCCCGTGATTTTCCATCTGATTTGCCACTACCATACAAACCAGTGCGGTAACCGAGCCAACAGAAATGTCAATTCCTGCTGTAATCATAACAATGGTCTGCCCCATAGCAATCACCAGAAGACCTGCGTTGGAAATGAACAGGTTCAGGAACATCTGTGGCTTTGCAAATCCTTTGTCTGCAAAAATAATCATTCCTGCCGCATACATGATGATGAATAGGAGGATTGTAATCATTAACAGAAAACTATTTCCGTTTAATTTCTTCTTTGGCTTGTTCATGATTGATTACCTCCTTCCGCAACTGCTTTTGATGCCGCTCTTTTTGCTTTCTGATTGGCCATGAATTTCTTGAATACCGGACTCTGAAGTGTAACGATGATGATAACTACGATTGCTTTGTATACCGGAAGCTGATCGGCAGATACATTCATCGCATACAGTGTTGTCGTCAATGCCTGAATGGTGTATGCTCCGATTACGGAACCCATCAGACTGAATTTACCACCGCCGAGGACATTTCCACCAAGCGCAACTGCAAGGATGGCATCCATTTCAAGATTCAGACCGATATTGTTGGCATCTGCAGAATAGATACGGCTGGAAGCTACCAGTCCGGCTACACCTGCAAGAACACCGCAGATCACGTATGTAAGGAACTTAATCATCGTAGAGTTCAGACCCACCAGACGGGAAGCCGTTCCATTGATTCCAACACTCTCGATATAAAGTCCAAGTGCTGTCTTCTTCAGGACAATATAAACAATGATCACGAAAAGGATTGCGATAAAGATTGGTGTCGGAATCGGGCATTTTCCAAAATACCCGCCAAATACTTTATATGCATCTACTCGGACATAGGTAATCTGACCCTTGGTAATCAGCTGTGCAATACCGCGGCCTGCTGTGTACAAAATCAATGTGGCTACCATCGGCTGAATGTTCAGCTTTGCAACCAGAAATCCGTTGAATGCTCCACAGATTCCGGCTACGACAATCGCTGCCAGCATTGCGAGAATTAACGGATTCTCGAAGGTATTTGTGGTAACCTGACCTCCGGATAAAATCTGACAGCAGACAGCACCCGCCACCGCCATCGTGGCACCGACACTGATGTCCTGTCCACCGGATGCCGCCGTTACCAGCGTCATACCTACTGCCAGGATAACCAGCTCAGAAGCACGATTGATAACATCCACTACATATCCATATAACACACCGTTATTCAAAGTAACCTTGAAGAATCCCGGTGTGGTGATTACATTGATCAAAAGCACTGCCAGTAAGCAGACAATCGGCATAAACAGTCTCATTCCGGTGATTTTTCTGATATCAAATTTATTCTTCATGTTTCTCGTCACCTCCAGCTCCTGCAATTGCATTCATCACACCTTCCTGTGTCATTTCAGCACCTTCTATCTCTCCAACTTTTTTACCATCGCGGAGAATCGCCATTCTTGAACAGGTACGAAGCATCTCTTCCACTTCCGAGGAAATAAATGTAACTGCCATTCCCTGATCAGCCAGATCAAGGACAAGCTTTTGAATCTCTGTTTTGGTACCGATATCAATGCCACGTGTCGGCTCATCCAGAATCAGATATTCCGGATTTGTCAGCAGCCAGCGTCCAATGATTACTTTCTGCTGATTACCACCTGAGAGGCTCTTAATCGGAGTCTCACGGCTTGCAGTCTTAATCTGCAGCATCTCAATATATTTGTCCGCTGCCTCTTCCATCTCTTTTCTGCTCATTGGCTTGAACATACCGCGCTTCGCCTGCATCGCAATGATGATGTTCTCTCTTACCGACAGATCCGCAAGGATTCCATCTTTCTTTCTGTCTTCCGGCAGATATGCCATACCAAGTTTCATCGCATCAATCGGAGAATTGATCTTGGCTTCTTTTCCATTGACCTTCAGCGTTCCACTCTCAGCCTTATCTGCACCATAAATTGCGCGGACAAGCTCAGAACGTCCGGAACCGAGAAGTCCGGATAATCCAATGACCTCCCCCTTGTTGATTGTAATGTTGAACGGCTTGATCGTTCCTTTATGGCTGATTCCCTCTGCTTCAATCACAGGAATCTTTTCGCCTAGTCCTTTGCCTTCATGTGCACTCTTGATGTCTGCAAGATCATCGAAATCCTTCCCCATCATCTTGGCAACCAGCATGACACGTGGCAGGTCTTTGACCTGATATTCCCCAACCAGTTCACCATTTCTCAGAACCGTAATCCGGTCACAGACCGCATACACCTGCTCCAGGAAATGTGTAACAAAAATAATTCCTACACCCTTATCTTTCAGACGGTTCATCAGCTTAAACAGCTTCGCGACCTCATCATCATCCAGTGAAGAGGTGGGCTCATCGAGAATCAATACCTGGCATTCCATGTCCACTGCCCGGGCAATCGCTATCATCTGCTGGTTTGCAAGAGAGACTTCTTCCAGCTTCATAGTTGCTGCCACATCAATATCAAGCTCTGCCAGCAGTTCTGCTGATTTCCTGTTCATTGTCTTCCAGTCGATCATACCGACTTTTCTTGGCTCACGGCCAATGAACAGATTCTCTGCCACGCTGAGGTTCGGGCAAAGGTTTACTTCCTGATACACTGTGCTGATTCCTGCTTTCTGTGCATCCTGTGGGGAGTGGTTCACGATTGGCGTATCATTTCCCGCCATCCTGACCACTCCGCTGTCGAACTCATATACTCCGGTCAACACTTTAATCAATGTAGACTTTCCAGCACCGTTTTCTCCCATCAGTGCATGTATCTCACCTCTTCTTAGTGTGAAATCCACATGCTGCAGTGCTTTTACCCCTGGAAATGTTTTTGAAATATCCCGCATTGTCAATAAAACATCTTTTTCCATTTAGGTCTCACCCGCTTTCCTTCTCATCAACTTTACGTTTTTGCAAAAAGGAAGCGCAGCAACATATTCCGGTAAGTTTTCCCCGAACTATCCTACCACGCTCCTTATGTTATTATGTAAGAATATTACCTTGAATGTCTGTCAGACTTAGTATGCACGCTGGTCAATAACATCCTGTGTAACTTCTGTCACTTCATAGTCCTCACCATCAACTGTGATTGTCGGAACATCAGAACCGTATGCGAAGATTCCTTCTTCTACATATGCCTGTTTATCAGGTGTTCCACCCTCTTCAAGAGTCTTGATGATTTCTTCTACACGTGGTCCGTGAAGTGGGTTACACTCTGTATTACAGATGATGCTTCCGTCTAATGTATCTGTGATACCTGCGTTTGTTGTATCGAATGACATTACAAGGATATCTCCATCGGGACCAACTGTTTTACCAGCAGCTTTGATCGCATCGATTGCACCAAATGCTTCGTTATCGTTCTCACAGTAAACTACATTGATGTTGTCATACTGTTTCAGCATAGATTCCATGACTTCCTGACCTTTTGCCTGTGTGAATTCCCCTGTCTGAGAAGCAAGTAAATTCCATCCATTTGCTTTTGCTGCATCTTCAAGACCTTTTGTACGTCCAATCTGAGCAGAAGCACCGATTGTTCCCTGGATATCTACGATATTGATTTCCGTCAAGCCTTTTGCTTTTGCATACTGATTTAACCACTCACATGCTTTTTGTCCTTCCAGTTCAAAGTTAGAACCTACCCATGCTGTGTATAAACTGTCATCGGATACATCAACCATACGGTCAACGATGATTACAGGGATGTCTGCATCTTTTGCTTCCTGAAGTACTGTGTCCCAACCGGTCTCTGTTACAGGAGCTAATACGATGTAATCAACTTCCTGCTGAATGAAGTTGCGGATTGCAGTAATCTGATTTTCCTGTTTTTGTTGGGCATCATCAAAGATTAATGTATATCCGTTGTCCTCGCTAAATGTAGATTTCATCGATTCTGAATTTGCTGTACGCCAATCAGACTCAGCACCTACCTGTGAGAATCCTACTGTAATGTTATCTCCGCTTTCGCTTCCTGCTGCTGCGGTTGATCCACCCTCTGAGCTTCCTGCGTCTTTGTTTCCACATCCAACTGCCATTGTTGCTGCCATTGCTACACAGAGCAAGGCTGCTACTAATTTTTTCTTCATTTTCATGTTCCTCCTTTTTTGTTGTCTCCCGACTTGATATGTATATGTTAATAGATTATGAATAATTTTTAAACAGATGATTCTCTTTCTTTGGTTATATTTTTTTTGAAAATAAAAAAACCTCTCTTGAAAACGAAGTTTTTTTACGAAAAAGGTTCATTTTTTTTTGCCGACAAAATAGCAGTCGCTTTGGTTCCTTTATTCTCCTCGCTCTCAAAAAACAATCCATACTCTTCCCCACAGTAATATCGAATACGCTGGTTTACATTCTTCAAACCAAATCCGCTCCGATCCTGTGTTTCATCCATTCCGTTCATGCTCTTACGCAGCACATTCAGGCTCTCTTCTGTCATTCCTTTCCCATTATCCTCCACAGCCAGAAAAAGCTTTCCATTCTTCTCACAACCATGGATATAAATCATCCCTTTGCCCCTCTTGTTCTTGATTCCGTGGTAAAGAGCGTTCTCCACCAGTGGCTGGAGCGTCAGCTTCGGTATCTTGTAGTCCAAAATCTCTTTATCGATATCGATTCGGTAGTCCATAATATCCTGATAGCGAAACTGCTGAATCTTAAGATAGCTTTCAATATGGTGCTTCTCCTCTTCCACTGTAACAGAATCCCGGCCTTCACTGAGGGTCGAGCGAAAGAAATCCGAAAGCCAGGTCACCATAGAGACCACTTCCTTTGTCTGTTTCTCCTCCGCCAGCCACACAATAGTATCCAACGTATTATAAAGAAAGTGTGGATTAATCTGTGCCTGCAGAAGTCTCGTCTCAATGATGCTCAGGTTCATCTGTTCCGTCTTGATATCCTCAACCAGCTGTCCAATCTCTGTCGTCATCTCATTAAAGCTTTCTGTAAGCACCGCGATTTCATCATCTGATTCCACCTGAGTCTTTGTGGTAAAATCACCTTTGGCAACTTTGCCAAGAGACCGGCACAATTCCCGAATCGGTCTTGTCACACTTCTGGATGCGATAATCGAAAGGACCAGTGCCAGTACACTGACAATCAGACAGGCGGTAAGGCTGATATAAAAGACCCGCTCGTTGCTCCGCTCCAGTGTTCCACGGACATTTTCCAGATTCTGGGTCTCCACGTGGATATAATCCTGGATTCCATCCTGAATGATACTCGTCAGCATGTAAATATTCTCATCCAGAAGTGCCATGTTCGTATCATAATTTCCCGTCTGTGCAATATTATCTTCAATCTGCCCGACACATTTTTCCAGAGCAGAAAGGCTCTTCTTCAGATTCTTGATCTTGCTTTTGTTGCTGTCCACTGTTGCGACTTGCGCCAGCTCGTCACATGCCTTATTCAGCTCTGCGATATAGCTATAAGGATTGACGGTTTCGATTCCGTTCACCGTTGTGCTGCCATTTCCCAGCTCTGCCATGCTCTTTCCCGCAATCACCGCAAGATACATGCTGTAATCCATCCGTTCCTTAAAATCCTTGGAATACTTGCTGGCATAACTTACGCTTGCTGTAATTTCATCATACGCTTTTGTTGTACTGGCAAGAGATGAGAGCAGATACACCACAAGCATCATCATTGGAAGAAGAACCGCCACAGATATCATAGTCAGTCGCTTGTTCAGTGATAATCGTATTCTTTTTTTCATCATTCTGCCGCCTTCCCCCGGGTGCGGTATTCCTTCGGCGTACATTTCTGGGTCTTCTTAAAAATGTAGCTAAAGTAATGTGCATCTTTATAACCAATCTCATACCCAATTTCTGCACTCTTCATAGAAGAACACATCAGCAGCTCCTTCGCCTTGTCCATTCTCACTTCCGTCAGATACTCCACAAACGTCTTCCCCATCTCCTGACTGAAAATAGAGCTGAAATAGCTTGGACTCAGATTCACACTGCCAGCTGCACTGTTCAGGGAAATGTCCTCCTTCATGTAGTTATTCAGAATATATTCCTTCGCGTCATCAATCATACCCGAATACTTTTTCTGTGACACCGTATCCCGCAGCACAATCATACGATCCAGTAAATCTGCCACATAAGCCTTTGCATTATCCAGATTCATCACGTTATCTTTCACTGCTTTGATATCCCCGCACTGCTTTTTCAACTCTTCTTTCTCAATATCCAGAGTCCCACCAAAGCTGTTGACTCTGACATAGATATCCATCATAATGTATTGGCGCATCATCATCGAGCGCAGATTGTCTTCCGGAATCACTTCAAAATACGCTTTGACAAATCCTTCCACATCTTTTCTCGCACCACCACGCAGGAATTTATCAATCAGGGTACGATTCTGTTCCATATTGCCAAAGCCTTTCAGTTCCACCTGGTCTTCAGAGTGCATTCTCTCTACATCGCTTTTTCTCACAATCTGATTCGGCTGATTAAAAAAGCGGCTGGCAAATACACTGTCTGCCTCACGGAAGCACCTCTTCAACTCCCGAAGTCTTGTCACCGGCTCTGCCAGTGCTCCGTAATACTCGACGTTCAAAAGCGCCGACATCTCTGTCTTGATGCTGCACCTGAATTCTTCAACAGCTCTCTCGAGCTCCTCTCTACTGTCCGCTGAAAAGAGAAATGCCCATCCATCAATTCCTCTCCCAAATGTAATCACACCTTCCCGCTCTTGTATTCTTCTCCCCATCTCTGCAAATGTCTTCTGCATCTCCTCCGAATAGCCATCCTCCTGCGGATTGAGGAATTTGAACAGCATAATCGTGTAAAATGCAGCACTTAGATCCATTCCAAGCGCACTTCCTTTTTCGATAATCTCAGTCATGGAAAGGCTCCCTGATACCAGCATATTAAAAAACTGGAACTTTTCATGCTCTGTGTTCTCCTGCATTTCCTGTGAATACTGATGCATAAGCTCCTGTTCCTTGCGTTCCCGTCGGATGATTGCAGCCACATCATTGATAGCACTCATCAGCTTGTCTGCCGCAATCGGCTTGAGAAGATAATTGGTCACTCCGATTCCGATTGCTTTTTTCGCATATGCAAACTCATCATATCCACTTAAAATAATGATTTTTATTGATGGATTTTCTTTTTTTATAATCTCGCTGAGTTCCAGTCCATCCATAAACGGCATCTTGATATCTGTAATAAGAATGTCCGGTTTGACCTTTTTAATCAGTGGATACGCAAGCTCGCCATCGCTCGCCTCACCTACGAACTCATAGCCTTCCTTTTCCCAGTCAATGCTGTTTTTGATTCCATTCCGGATGATTACCTCATCCTCTACTAAAAAAATCTTTATCATATGTCAGCCCTTTTCCTTTTACAGCCAAATGGATAATTGGAATCCATTTGGCTGCTTCCTCGTAACCTTACACAGCTTCGCTTTGTCTCGGTAGGATCTTGTAACTTCTTCTGAGACAAAGCTGTTACCCACCGCTTTTGTTTAAAAGCGAGGGACATCTTTGTAAAGTTATGTTTTAATCTTACCTCAGGAAAGCAAAAAAGACAACAAACTCTGTGTTGTCTTTTTTGCTTTCTAATCATAAACTTTTAATTTTCAAAACAAATGTTATCCGTCAATGGTGCTTTTCCAGCCAGGCGCACGCTTCTCACGTCTGGCTGACTGCCGCCAACATACACCCGAAAATGCTTGCTGTCAATATATCGGTCTCCGTTCTCATCCACAATTTCAAAGGATCTCTTTCTAATAAAAAGTGTAACCTTTCTGGACTCCCCGGCCGATAATGCCACCCGGTCAAATGCACAAAGACTATAATTTTTCACTGCGTGGACAGAATCCAGGTCCTTTATGTAAGCCTCCACAATTTCCTCTCCATCCATCTTACCCTCATTCGTAACCAGAACTGACACACTGTATCCATCTTCCACTTTTTTAATACTGAGATCCTGATAGGAAAAAGAGGTATAGCTGAGACCATATCCAAAAGGATAGAGTGCAGTCGCTGGATTCATATAACGGTAAGTTCTGTTTTTCATAGAATATTCTGTAATCGGTGGTAATTCTTTCCCGTCCCTGTAGAATGTAATGGGCAGCTTTCCGGATGGATTCGCATTTCCAAATAAAATATCAGCAATTGCAAGCCCCCCTTCCGCTCCAGGATACCATCCCTGCAGGATTGCTTTGACATTCTCTGACTTATGGAGCCAGTTCAGTTCCACGGCACTTCCTGTCATATTGACTACAATCAGATCTGCACCTGTTCCGATCAAAGCCTCGAGCAACGTAATCTGACTGGTTGGGAGTTTCGTTGTCTCTTTGTCCGCCATACTTCCCTTCTCTTCAAATCGATTCCCAGTATCCTGCTGCTCGCCTTCATACCGTTCGTCCAGACCGACGCATACAACAGCTGTTCCCGCTATCTTTGCAGCAGCTACTGCCTCAGATATTCTGTCATTCGGCAATGCCAGTTTTTCTACCCGGTCCTTAATCGTATGGCATCCTTCAGAATAATAGAGGCGCATCTTTCCCCCCGTCACCATCTCGATTCCATCTAAAACAGTAATATACCGTGGTGCAGTTCCGTGATAATTAGCAATCAACGGCCAGCGGCTGTCAGCATTCGGTCCAATCACCGCCAGAGCTTTTCTCTCTTTGCTTAACGGCAGAATTCCTGCATTTTTCAAAAGCACAACCGATTTCTCAGCGGCGCAAATTGCAGTCTTACGGTGTTCCCTGCATGCTACCTTATCATAGGAAATCTTATCATATTCGCAGTCTTCTGCCAGAAGGCCAAGCCTCAGTCTTGTCCGCATTACATGGACTGCAGCCTCCGTAATGTCATCCTCACTTACAAGTCCTTCCTGATATGCCTGAAGAATCTTGAGGTAAATGTTACCGCAGTTTATATCACACCCGCATTTCAGAGCAAGTGCCGCAGATGCTGTCGCCGTATTCGTCACCCCGTGATTTTCATGAAAATCCTTGATTGCCCAGCAATCAGAAGTATAATATCCATCAAATTTCCACTTCCCTCTCAGAATATCCTGCATCAGGGTCTTACTTCCGCAGCATGGCTCTCCATTTACACGATTGTATGCCCCCATAACGCCTTCTACTTTCGCCTCAGTGACACATTCCTCAAACGCGGGCAGATAAGTCTCCCACAAATCTTTCTGAGACACCTGCGCATTGAACTCATGGCGCAGTTCTTCTGGTCCACTGTGTACCGCAAAATGTTTTGCACAGGCGGCGGCCTTCAGATATTTTCCGTCTCCCTGTATACCTCTGATAAAATGGACTCCGAGACGACCGGTGAGATAAGGATCCTCCCCATAGGTCTCATGTCCTCTTCCCCAACGCGGATCACGGAAAATATTGATATTGGGTGACCAGAGAGTCAGTCCTTTATAAATGTCCCGATCCTCCTGCTCGCTGCACATATTGAATTTGCCGCGTGCTTCCGTGGAAATGATATCGCCAATCTTCTCCATCTCTGATTTGTCAAACATTGCCGCCATCGCAATGGCCTGAGGAAACATCGTCGCCGTTCCCGCTCTCGCAATCCCATGAAGCCCCTCACTCCACCAGTGATATCTTGGAATCTGCAAGCGATTAATTGGAGGAGAATCAAAGCGCAGCAGCACTGCCTTTTCCTCGATGGTCATTTGATCGACCAATTGTCTTGCTTTTTGTTCAAAATTCATGTTTTCACCCCGCATTATTTAAAATTCTGTATCGTATGGCCACGGCTGCCCACCCGCAATGCATCCGCCGTCAACGCGTATTTCCGTTCCCGTGATATAGGCGGACGCTTCAGACGCAAGTAAAATGCACACTCCCACAATATCTCCCGGATAGCCCGGACGGTTCAGCGCGATCCTGTCAAGCAGATATTTTGAACGTTCCGGATGAGCCCATGTGGGTGTAGTCAGCTGGGTTTTGATATGTCCAGGACTCACACAGTTGGCTCGGATGTTGTATTTGGCCCACTCCACAGCCATTGATTTTGTAAATGATAATACTCCGCATTTCGTCGCACCATACACTGCGCATCCGCCAAGAATACTGCCGGTATTATGTGATCCAATATTGATAATGCTGCCGCTATCGCGCTGTTTCATGTAGGGTGCCACTGCTTGTGTCACCTGAAATACGCCTTTCATATTGATGTTCATAATCCTGTCGTACGTAGCCTCATCTACATCCATAAATCCTTCCCGCTTATTAAT
This sequence comes from Hespellia sp., assembly GCA_028689735.1. Taxonomy (GTDB): domain Bacteria; phylum Bacillota; class Clostridia; order Lachnospirales; family Lachnospiraceae; genus Hespellia. The sequence goes on from JAQVCP010000001.1 coordinate 105,278, forward strand.
CCCGGCACAATTTACCAGAACATCGATTCTTCCATATCGTTTCACAATCTCTTCCATCCTGCGGACGATATCATCCTTCTTTGTCACATCCAAAAGATGACAGCTTGCTGTTCCATTCTTTTCTTCAATGCGGGTCCTCACCTCATCCAGCACCTTTTTATTGATATCACACAGAGCTACCGCTGCTCCTGCGGCTGCCATTCCCTCTGCAATCGCACTTCCTATATCTCCAGCTGCACCGGTAAATACCACAACTTTTCCCTGAAGAGAAAACATTTTTTCCAAATTTTCTGCAATAGACATTATTCTTCTTCCTTTCCCATACGTATACAGGTCTCTGCAATTTTCTCATAATATTTTACGATTGCACTGTGATCCTCCTGACCACATCCATCAGCGTGGAGTGTCTGCAGCATTTCCATAACACTTGCCGTCAATGGAAGCGGCGCTCCTACTCCGTGTCCAGTATCCAGGGCATTGTTCAGATCCTTGATATGTAAATCAATCTTGAAACCTGGTTTGAAATTTCCGCTGGTGATCATAGGAACTTTTGCATTCATAACCGTAGAGCCAGCTAGTCCGCCTTTGATTGCATCAAAGACCTTCATTGGATCTACACCTGCCTTTGTGCTCAGCATAAAGGCTTCGGATACGGCAGCAATGTTCAGTGCAACAATAACCTGATTTGCCAGTTTTGTTGTGTTACCGGCACCGATTTTTCCACAATGAACCGCACTTCCCCCCATGACCATCAGAAGATCATATACTTCATTGAAGACTTCCTTCTCTCCGCCAACCATGATAGAAAGACTGCCATCCACTGCCTTTGGTTCCCCGCCGGATACCGGTGCATCAATCATTTTCACACCCTTCGCTGCACATGCTCTATGTACTTCCTGTGAAACCAGCGGAGCGATAGAACTCATATCAACCAAAATGGAACCTTCCCTAGCTCCCTCCAGAACTCCATCCTTCCCCATTACAACCTCTTTTACCTGCGGGGAGTTTGGCAACATGGTAATGATAATGTCACTTAACCCCGCTACCTCTCTGGCTGATTTTTTTTCATCAGCTCCTGCCTGCACCATTAGGGCAACATTTTCTTTTATAATATCATACACTGTGACCTCATAGCCTGCTTTTAATAAATTCTTTACCATTGGTTTTCCCATAATTCCCAAACCGATAAATCCAACCTTCATCTTAATTCCCCCTGTCTATCTAAAATTCTCTAATTACCTGTACAATGTGCTCTTTTGTCAGACCATAATAATTCAATACATCTTCATAATTGTGTGCGCTGCTGCCAAACGTATCCTCTATCCCAATAAATTCCATTGGAATCTTGTCTCTCCGCAGGCATTCTGCGACTGCACTCCCAAGTCCGCCAACAATACTGTGCTCCTCTACTGTAATCACTGCTCGACATCCATCCACAAGCTCTTTTACTTTTTTCTGATTTAAGGGTTTAATCGTACTTACATTGACAACCTTTACCGAGACGTTCTCCTTTACTTCCTCAGCAGCCTGCAGTGCGAGTCCAACCATATAACCAGTAGCCAGAATTACAAGGTCTGTGCCCTCCCGCAAGACAGAAGGTTCTCCAATCTTAAACGCTTTTCCTTCTTCCGTCACATTCTCGTAATCGTTGCGATTTAATCGAATATAGCAGGGACCATCTGTTTCTACCATCGCCTTTACTGCCTCAACGGTTTCATTGGCATCGGCCGGACAAATAACAGTCATGTTCGGTATTGCTCTCATAATCGCCATATCTTCTACTGCCTGATGTGTTGCTCCATCTCCAAAATCAGATAATCCAGACGAAGAGCCACAAATCTTTACATTTAGTTTTCCGATTGCAATGGTCTGACGTATCTGATCATAAGAACGTCCCCCTGAAAAAACTGCAAAAGAATTTGTAAATGGAATTTTCCCGGTTTGTGCAAGCCCTGCTGCCACCGAGGTCATATTGGCCTCCGCAATTCCCATCTCATAGTGTCTTTCTGGATAAGCCTCCTCAAACATTTTCCCCATCGTGGACCCTCCGAGATCCGCATCTAAAACCACGATATTTTTATTCTCTTTTCCAAGTGCCACCAGCGTATTTCCGTATGCAATTCTTTGATTATTGTATCCCATTCTCTTAAGCCTCCTCTATGATAACTCTGCCAGTGCCTGCTTATAAGTTTCTTCGGTCAATTTTCCATTATGATACGAAACAACATTCTCTGCAAAGCTGACACCCTTCCCTTTTGTTGTATTAGCAATGATTACTGTCGGTTTTCCTTTGACAGAATCAGCTGCATCCAATGCACTAAGGATTTCTTCCATATTGTGACCATCAATCTCCATGACATTCCATCCAAAGCTGCTCCATTTTGTCAGGATTGGATTAGAATTCATCCGCTCTATCACAGGGCCGTTCGCCTGCAGATTATTCTTATCCACAATAGCGACCAGATTGTCCGCTTTAAACGCACTGGCTGCCATCGCTGCCTCCCAGATCTGGCCTTCCGCAAGTTCCCCATCGCCAATCAGAACATAGACATTTCTGTCAATCTCATCTGCCTTCATGCCTAATGCCATTCCCAGTCCTATGGACAGGCCCTGCCCCAGTGATCCTGTTCCAGCTTCAATACCCGGTGTCTTTCTCACATCAGGATGACCTTGCAAATAAAATCCTATTTCCTTTGTCTTTTTCAAATCCTCTGTCGGGAAAAATCCAGCCTCCGACAAAGCTGCATACTGCAGGATTGCAACATGTCCTTTGCTGAGCAGAAAACGGTCTCGATCTGTGCAGCCCGGATTCTTCGGATCATATTTCATTTTGTAGAAATAAAGTGCTGCAACGATATCAGCCGAAGAGTTGGAGCCACCAATATGACCTGCTACGTCAACACCAATGCTGACCACGACATCTCTTCTCAACTGTTTTGCCTTGTTCTCTAAATCTCGAATTAATTCTTTATTATATTCCATACCCGTCACTCCTATGCTATATGTTGATAGTTGTAATACAGCTAATGCTGTAATTTAGTCTTCTCTTATCCCGTTCATTGCTATACATTTTGCAAACCATTTTCCACTTGCTTTCACAATCCTTTCCTGAGTATGAAAATCAACGTAAATGATTCCAAAACGACTAGTATATCCAAATCCCCATTCAAAATTATCTAGAAGGGACCAGACATAATATCCTTTGACCGGTACTCCCTTCTGTATCGCTCGATATACTGCCTTCAGGTGTTTCCTGAGATACTCTTTTCGTGCTGCATCTTCTACGGTATGTTCTTCGGTGACCACATCTTGAAAAGATGCACCATTTTCCGTAATATATATTTTCTTCACCCCGTACTCCGTTTTTAACCGAATCAACATCTCTTCCAGTCCATCCGGGGTAATAGGCCATTCCCTATCCGTCACCTGAAGTTCCGGTGGAATTACAGGCTCCGTCTCCAGCGGCCAACAGGTTTCATTTCTCTTTACAAACTGATCATTATAATAATTGATTCCTAGAAAATCGAGATCCTGCCCGATTATTTCCATGCTTTTCTTGTCAAAATCCGGAATTTTAATTTGTTTCTTTCTATATAGCTCTATCATGTCCTCTGGATATCTTTTAAAAATAAGTGGATCAAGGAACCACCGATTCAGATATCCATCCGCCCACACTCTTGCTTGTTCATTTTCTTCTGACTTCGGGTAGGCGTGTCTAGGCATGAGATTCAATGTAATTCCAATTTCACCTGCCATCTGACTCTCCCGAAAGTACTTTACTGTCTTTCCATGAGCGAGATAGAGATGGTAAGCTACTTGCAGCGCAGTTGAGAAATCCTGAATTCCAGGTGCCTGCCTTCCCTCAAAATTTCCAAGAAAAGCAACGCAATATGGTTCATTCAGTGTAATCCATTTTCTAACTCTGGATCCTAACTTTTCAAATACGATTTTGCTGTATTCAAGAAAATAATCTGCCATCTTTGGATTTGCCCAGCCTCCAATATCCTGCATTGCCTGAGGCAGGTCCCAATGATATAGTGTAACACAGGGCTCAATGCCTGCCTTTAAAAGTTCATCCACTAAATCCACATAAAATTGAATTCCTTCCTCCGACACTTTTCCCGTTCCTTCCGGCAGAATTCTCGACCATGCAATTGAAAAACGATATGAGCCCAATCCAAGCTGTTTCATCAGCTGTACGTCTTCTTTATATCTGTGATAATGATCACAGGCAATCTCTCCGGTATCTCCATTTTTGATTCTTCCCGGACACTTACAGTAGCGATCCCATATGGTTTCTCCTCTGCCATCTTCCTTCACCGCACCTTCCACCTGATAAGAGGCAGTCGCCGACCCCCACAAAAAATTCTTTGGAAATTGATATATATCCATAAATTTACCCCCATCTTAGAACATCAGTCCATAACGCCAACATCAAGACCTGTTGGAATCGGCTCTGGCCGCGAACACCTTGTAGTAATCTGTGAAATAGTATGATCGGCGTTGAGACTTTCCAGTACTTCTGTAACATGACAGGCCAGTTCTGCGCTGGCTCTGTTCGTCCGTTTATGATCGATTGCATACGCCATATCCAGCAATCCGATTCCTCTCATATTTTTATCAGGCTGCCGATACATATGAGGCATCGTCCGGTACTTTTCCCACATTTCCGGCTGGCTTAATCTGCCTGTCGCCTGCTGATTTGATAATCCATCCACCTCATCAATCAGCGTCTCACTGCGTACCAAGCGTATCTCCCCGCTGAACTGATTTGGATCTGGTACGATCAACGTACCTTCTGTTCCATAGATCTCCAGTTTGGGGAGATTAGACAGCCATGCGTCAAAACTCATATTTATATTTGCAACCAGGTTATTTTCAAACCTCAAGATTCCAGAATAATGTGTTGCCGTCTCCACAGGTATACTCTCTCCCCGCCTTGGAGAACTGTAAATTCTTCTTTCCGCGAATCCTTTTGTCAGAAAGCAACCTGTTTCTGTAATCGGACCCAGCAATGACACTAAAGCTGTAATATAATAGGGCCCCATATCCATCATGGGTCCGCCACCTTGTTTATAAAAGAAATCCGGGGAGGGGTGCCAGGTCTCTACACCATGATTCATCATATTTGCAGTAGCACTGACTGGTTTTCCAATCCATCCCTCATCAATCAATTTCCTGCATGTCTGCAGTGCAGAGCCTAGAAAGCTGTCCGGTGCGCATCCAAGCATCACATTTTGAGATTCAGCCAGTGATACCAGCTCTCTGGCCTCTGCAGAAGTCAAGGCAAGTGGTTTCTCACAGTACACGTTTTTCCCACTCAGGATTACCTTCTTGTTTATTTCATAATGTACCTGCGAAATTGTCAGATTTAACACAATATCAACCTGATCATCCGCTAATAATTCGTCTACCGTACACACTCTGTCAATATGATACTCCTGCGCGAGTTCTTTTGCCTTTTCCAATGAGATGTCTGCACATATAGTCACCCGAAGCTTGCTGTAATATCGCTGGATATTCGATACATATACTTTAGAAATCACACCACATCCAATTAGGCCAATTCTGGTTATTTTCATCTGTTTTCCTTCCTTTGCAGTGCCCCCGTGCATGCTTACAGCGGCATGGGACGACCGGTTGAATCAATAAATGCTATTTTTGAATATATTTTTTTCTTTCGTTCCAAAATGTCAAGAATTCCATTGGCAATATCTTCCGGTAATGCCGGAGCATCCACGCCCCCCATATTGGTGCGCATCCACCCAGGATGAACCGCATATACCAAAATGCCGTGTTCCTTCAAAGCTTCCCTTAGTCGCTCTGAGAACATATTCAATGCTGATTTTGACATACTGTAGGGATAATTCGTTGGAAATGCATTGATGATTGTTCCTGCTTCTGAAGAAATATTGACAATCACCTGATTATTCCCCTTCTTCAGATAAGGAAGAAACTTCTGGATCACTCTCATAGGCCCTATTGTATTCACCTCAAATGCCCTGGAAACTGCTCCCAGATCCAGTTCCTCAATTGTCTTCTCCCGTGCCTCCATAATTGCTGCATTATTAACAATCGCATCTAATTTCCAGTCTGCCTTTGCAAACATTTCTGCTATTTGAGAGACACTCTCTTCCTGAGCCACATCCATTTCCAGAATTTTTACCCGGCCTCGGTTTTTTTCCTCCATCTTTTCCAGTTTTGCTGAGACATGTCTGCGAGAATGCACAGCTGCAATAATCTCATGACCGCGGCTCAAAGCAATTGCTGCGATGCTGCTGCCTAATCCCTGACCACTCCCGGTAATCAGTATTTTCATTTTCTGATTCCTCCTGTCCTGTAACATCCGCTCATCTATAATTTTCTTTCAGAAAATGGGTTGACGATGCATGTTGAATTTTATAGAAACCCTGACACCAGCTTATTCCTTTGGCTTTCTTTCTTTCAACTCTACTGTAACCCCCAATTTTTCCTGTGTATCAAAGTAGGCATATCTCTCAAATACTTTTTCTTCCACAAAGGAAAGAGGATATCCGCCTTTTTCCATGAAATCAATTTTTTCCTCAAAGCCATCGATGTAAAACGACAGGAAGCATACACCTGGTCCATTTTTATCGAGATATTCTTTCCAGGGACTTGGCTCATTATCCGCCGGTTCAACTACCTCCAGGTAAATCGGATCCAGATTTACGATACATGATTTTAATTTTGGTTTTACAGTTTCGCCCCGCATCTTCTTATAGGCACCTTCTTGCGGAACCTTATTCGGATCAGGATAACGCACTGCTGCTTTTTCCTGAAGCTGAAAAATCTGATTATAATGCTCTGCAGCTTCCTCAATATCGTGGACAACAATTCCTATTTTGATTACTTTATTTGTACCTAGTCCTTTTTCCATGCTCACTACCTCAATTCATTTAAGAATTTAACCTGTGGGGAATCTTCTCCAACCTGCATAAGCTCAATCCGATTACGGTCAGGATCTCTTACCCAGCACTGCCAGTTATTATCGATTCCAAATTTTACCGGACGGTCTAACTCTGCACCTGCGTCTGTGATCTGTTTGGCAATTGCCTGAATATCTGAAACTTCAAAACATAAATGAGAGAATCCAATATTTGCATTGTCGTACTCGGTAAAGTTGACACCACCATAAAAAAGTTCAATAAACTGATTTCCGCCTGCATGGAGATAAACAATCCATGGCTCCCCAGTATTCGGTTCTGACATTTCAAAAGCCTTCTTAAATCCCAATACATTACAGTAAAAAGCAACTGATTTCTCCATATCTGATACATTTAATGCTGTATGTGCTAATCCTTTTACTATCATAATTTTTTCTCCTCTATTCTCTGAATTTGTTATCCTTTTACTCCGCCCTCGGAAAGGCCTTTTACAAATACTTTATTGCATAACACAAATAATAAAATTACCGGCAATGATATCACGGCACCGGATGACATAATCGCTCCCCAGTCAATTATAAATTCCCCCTTAAACATGTTGATTGCAATCGGAAGTGTTCTGATACTGGCCGAGTTTGTCAGGTTCAGCGCAAATATAAATTCCTCCCAGGTAGACAGAAATGTGTAGATTGCCACGGAAACCAATCCAGGCTTCGCGATAGGAATAACGATCCTGCAAAGGGTACCCAGCTTTGTCGCTCCATCAATTCTGGCTGCCTCCTCCAGTTCTATCGGGACTCCATCAAAAAATCCTTTCAGCATCAGAGTTGCTAATGGTATGGTTATGGCCACATCCGGCAGAATCAGTGAAAAATAAGAATCAATTAGTCCAATTTTAGAAAATACCAGATAAATTGGAATAATCAATACAACCGCCGGCATCATCTGCCCATACAAGAGTCCAACATAAAGTGCCTTTTTCCCTTTGAACCGATATCTGGAAAATCCATACCCTGCCAGACATCCCAGCACAACGGTAATGGATGTTGCCGTAATCGAGATAACTGCACTGTTCAAAAATGCTCTTGGAATCCCACTGTCCAGCAAGACTCTCAGATAATTCTCCAGTGTCACATGCTGAATCATGAAAGTCGGGGGAGATGTGTAAATCTCGGATTGTCCTTTTAAAGAAGAGTCAAACATCCATAAAATTGGAAATACAGAAATGACAACCATCACGATTAGACAGATATAGGTGCCTATCGTTTTCATCGCTTCTTTCTTTTTGTTTTTTATCATGACTCATCACCTCCAATACTGGACTTTATGTAAATCGTGCTAAAAATTGCTACAATAATGAAAAGGATACTGCTCGCTGTTGCCGCATTTCCAAAATTGAAGTTCTGAAATGCTTCTTTATAAATGAACATCGACAATACCTGTGATGATGTACCCGGACCGCCTCCTGTCAACACAAAGATAAAAGTAAATGCATTCAGCGTCCAAATCGTTAATAATAAAACTACGGTCTTACAGGTTCCGGCAATATGCGGCCATGTCACAACCTTAAAGCAGTTCCATGAATTCGCACCATCTACCACAGCTGCATCCTCCAAACTTTTCGGTACTGATTGAAGAGATGCCTCGATGTATAGAATTACAAGCGGGAACATTTTCCATGTGTTCACAATGATTGCTGAGATTAATGCCAGCGACTTACTTCCGGTCCACGGGAGAGCCTTATCAATAAAGCCTGCTGTAATTAAAATTTGATTTAAAATTCCAAAATCGGAATGATACATCCACTTCCATACCATACTGCCGATGACCGCCGGCAGTACCCATGGAAGCATGATCAGACATCTCCAAACACCTCGAAATTTTACTCGGTCCTGAGAAAGCACCAATGCACAGGCAAAACCAATTGCAAATTGAAATAGTACACTGAAAAAGGTCCATACTATCGTGTTTTTTAATGCATTCAGAAAGCTGTCGCTCATAAGAAGATGTTGATATTGTTCCAGCCCCACAAATTTCCATTCAGGACTATAAATTGTTTTCTCGAAGAAACTTAAGACAATATTATACACCAGCGGAAAAAGCATCACGGAAGCCACAACCAGGAGAGCTGGCAAAATAAATAACATACCACTATTCTTATGATTTAATTTCTTTCTTTTTATTTTCATTCTTACTTTCTCCATCGTTATTCCTGTAATACATTTTGCAGTTCTGGCATCCGCCAGAACTATCTGTGATTACAATATCTCATTAATCTGCTCTGTTGATGTTTTCATTGCCTCTTCTGCAGTAATCTCTCCTGAGAGTGCAAGTTGAATCTGCTCGTACATAATCTGTCTGATTTGTGATATCTGTGGAATGACCGGTAATGGCTCACCATACTTAACTGCCTCTGCCAGGTTCTTCAATAATGGATCGCTCACATATTTTTCATTTGTCTCCATAGATTTTCTTGCTGAAAATGTTGTTGAATATTCTACTGAAATTTCTGGTGATGCTAGAAATTCTGCCAGCAACCATGCTGCATCCGGATTTTTCGTATTTGCAGAAATTGCTGTGCTCCATCCGGCAAAGATTGTCTTTCTCTCAGCACCTTCAAATGTTGGTAACAGGGAGGTTCCCATATTCAAGTTTGAATTGAGCTCTTCAAGAGCCGCAATATCATAAGCACCGGACATAAAGGATGCCACTTTTCCTTCGCTGAACAGGACACGTCCTGCTGCATTGTCATTTTCCATGATGCTTTCTGGTACAACACCATGCTTCTGATACAGATCCACAAAGAAATTGGCTGCCTTAATCGCTTCTTCTGAATCAAGGGTACATTTTGTATTATCTTCGTTCAAGATACTTCCACCGCTGCACAAAATCATATTTGTCAATTGATAAGATGTATTCCCCCATTCGCCTCCAGGAATTGCAATTCCCTTTGCGGCTCCTCCGCTCTGCTCCGTAATCTTCTGAGCAATTGGTAAAAACTCTTCCCAGGTTTCTGGCATTTCTTCATATCCTGCTTTTTTAAATAGATCCACATTATAGAACATACCATGAGTTTCTGCTCTGTAAGGCAAAGCATATACAGAATCATTTACCGTGACTCCTGTCTGCGCCCCATCATAGAAATCGCTCATATCAAAATTGTTCTCGTCAATATATTTATCAAGGTTCAGCAGTCCTTCTGCGGTCGCATAGGTAGACACCCACTCATTGTTAATGCTTAGCAGATCTGCACTGCTGCCTCCTGTCAATGCCGTCAAATATTTATCTGTCATACCATCGATTGGGAAAAATTCTACGTTAACCTTTATGTTAGGGTACTCTTCGTTAAACTTATCTATCAGCCCAGGTGTAATATTTTCATTCCAGGACGCATCCCATAAAGTTAGCTCTGCACTGATCTCCTCAGGATTTTCTATCTTCCCCCCCTCTGCTTTTTCTTCTTTCGCTCCACATCCTGCAAGTGTGCCAAGAACCATTGTTCCGGCAAGTAATAAACTTAGAATCTTCTTCGCTTTCATCTTTCTCCTCCATTTTTTGATTGTTGTCATTTGTTAGTTGTTACTTGTATTACAGGTATGAGCAAAATATATCATGTATTGATTATAATGTCAATATTTCTTGATTAAAAAGGTTATTTTTGTGCATTTCTTCTATTTTATTTCAAAAAAATCGTCACATTTTATTTTCAAACGATTCAATATTTTTTTCTATATGCTCTTTCATCATTTCTACAGCCTTGTCTTCGTCATGTTCTTCTATCGCCTGTATCATCTGTTCATGATAATAAATTCCATTTTCACAGCCCATTTTATCGATAACTTCCTTCATAGAATTCTCCAGTACATCGCGTAAAATACTATTTGTTTTCACAATGAGTGGGTTTTTCGTAATCTGAGCAATCTTAAAATGGAAATCCAGATCAGCTTCACTAAATCCTTGCAGATCCATACTATTTTTGCAGAGAATCATTCTTTCTAATACTTTTTTAAGAGATGCAATATCCTCGTCATCTGCCCTGCGTGCTGCTAGTCTGATACATGCGGTCTCAATCATCTGTCTGAATTCAAATACCTGCAGAGATGACTGATCTCCCAGATACATCGCTGGTATCAAAGCATTCATACTGTCTCCCACATCAAGTACCTTTACAAAAGAACCTTCTCCTAACCGGGTCTCCAAAAGCCCTAACGCATTCAATTTCTGCAGCGCCTGTCTGACAGTAATTCTACTGACCTGAAACATCTCTGCCAGTTCATTCTCTGACGGAATCTTTTCCCCCGGAGACCACTCTCCATTTATCAACATCTGTTTCAGCTGTTCAAAGACCTGCTCTCCCACATTTACTTTCTCAATTGGTTTAATTCTCATTCTCATTTCCTCCTGCCAATATTTTCCAGAGGTTGTATGTTGTAATACAACTATCCTCTTATTAAATTATTATCTATTTTTTTGCATTTGTCAATATGTTATTGCTACTTTCTCACGCCTTTACCAATATAACTTTTTACTGACAAATTTATGGTCCTAAGACTGGTAAATTTAGACCAGTATTCTTTCTTTTATTTTATCCTCTTACAAATTAGATTTATAAAAAACTCCGATGAAAATTGTAATCATCTGAGTTTTTTATTTACGCTATTTGGGGATTAATTAAATACATGCCCCTTGTTATAATCTGCTCATAGGTGCCACCAAAGCGGTAGGCGGTTAATCCTTCAACAGAGGTTGCTAAGTGCCAGTGGCACTTGTTCAGCAACGACCGAAGTGAAACGTAGACCTGTGACCCTCTGATTACATAGAAATCCTCAGCCAGTCTGACGGAAATCTTACTAAAGTAGGGGATGCCAATGTTGACACTTGAAGGTCTGATTGCAGTTATCAGCTTATGCTTAACTGCTTTTGGACTCGGATATTCCATCGGGAGTAACAAGACACAAAAATAGCCGCCCACGTCTGGTAAACTAAGCAGCATTTTTGTCAAACTATTTTATTTGGAGTGACCGTCTATCGGTAGCACTCTCTCTATAAACAGATTATCACTAAGAACTGAATATGTCAAATCAATCCCTCCAATGAATAGCATCATTCATTGGAGGGATTGATTTATGGCACTGTTTTAGTACTGTTCACTGCATTTTCAATAGTTTCAAGTTTAAAAAGGCTCCTAGGAAAAACCCTAGAAGCCTTGATTTTACTACATTTTTCAATATTATTCGATTACAGTAGCAACACGACCTGAACCTACAGTACGTCCACCTTCACGGATAGCAAATGTAAGACCCTGCTCCATAGCGATTGGATGAATCAGTTCGATTGTCATCTCTACGTTATCTCCAGGCATACACATCTCTACACCATCTGGTAAGTTACAAACACCTGTTACGTCTGTTGTTCTGAAGTAGAACTGTGGACGATAGTTGTTGAAGAATGGTGTATGACGGCCACCTTCATCTTTTGTTAATACATAAACCTGTGCTGTAAATTTTGTGTGGCATGTTACTGTACCTGGTTTAGCAAGAACCTGTCCTCTTTCGATTTCAGTTCTCTGAATACCACGAAGTAATGCACCGATGTTATCTCCAGCCTGAGCCTCATCAAGAAGCTTACGGAACATCTCGATACCTGTTACAACAGTTTTCTTGATTTCTTCGTGAATACCAACGATCTCAACTTCCTCATTTACATGAAGAACTCCACGCTCTACTCTACCTGTAGCAACTGTTCCACGACCTGTGATTGTGAAGATATCCTCGATAGGCATAAGGAATGGCTGATCTGTAGCACGCTGTGGGTCTGGAATGAAGCTATCAACAGCATCCATAAGTTCCATGATCTTGTCTCCCCATTCTCCGTTAGGATCTTCAAGAGCTTTTAAAGCAGATCCTTTGATGATCGGGCAATCTTCGAATTCATATTCTTCAAGTACTTCTGTGATTTCCATTTCTACTAATTCAAGAAGTTCTTCATCATCTACCATGTCACATTTGTTCATGAATACTACGATGTAAGGTACACCTACCTGACGAGAAAGCAGAATATGCTCTTTTGTCTGAGCCATAACACCATCAGTAGCAGCAACTACAAGGATAGCACCATCCATCTGTGCAGCACCTGTAATCATGTTCTTTACATAATCGGCATGTCCTGGGCAGTCAACGTGTGCATAGTGACGTTTGTCTGTCTCATACTCAACGTGAGCTGTAGAGATTGTGATACCACGCTCTCTTTCCTCTGGAGCTTTATCGATGTTAGCGAAATCTACTTCTTTGTTACCTGCAACTCTAGCTGCTAAAGTTTTTGTAATAGCTGCTGTTAAAGTTGTTTTACCGTGGTCAACGTGTCCGATGGTACCGATATTACAATGCGGTTTGGTTCTTTCAAATTTTTCCTTTGCCATTTTGAAAATCCTCCTTAATTTATCGCCCGATTACGGGCATCTTATTTGTTTTTAAGTTTACTCGGCTAAGACTGATTATATTTCAAATCATATCGTTTTTCAAGCCTTTTCCTAAAAAATGTTGGCTAATTGGTAATTCCACAGATTATGCGTCTTTACCAGATAAAACCTTTTCCTGAACTGACTTTGGTACTTGCTCGTAGCTCTCAAAGAACATAGAGTAGTTACCACGTCCCTGTGTTCTGGAACGTAAATCTGTTGAGTATCCGAACATCTCTGAAAGTGGAACAAACGCTCTGACGATTTTACCACCGCCAAGGTCATCCATACCTTCGATACGTCCACGACGTGAGTTGATATCACCAATGATATCTCCCATATACTCTTCCGGCATTGTTACTTCAACCTTCATGATTGGCTCAAGAAGTGCTGGAGAAGCCTGTTTCATAGCATCCTTGAATGCTAATGATCCGGCAATGTGGAATGCCATCTCGTTTGAATCGACTTCATGGTAAGATCCATCATATACAGTCGCTTTGACACCTACTACCGGGAATCCTCCCAAGATACCAGATTTCATTGCTTCTTCGATACCTTCGCCTACAGCTGGGATGTATTCCTTAGGAATAGCTCCACCTACAACTTTGGACTCGAATAAATATGTCTCTTCACCATTGACATCCATTGGTTCAAACTTAACTTTACAATGTCCGTACTGTCCACGTCCACCAGACTGTTTCGCGTACTTGCTGTCAACATCAACTGGCTTTGTGAATGATTCTTTGTATGCTACCTGAGGAGCACCAACATTTGCCTCTACTTTGAATTCACGTAAAAGTCTGTCTACGATGATTTCAAGATGAAGCTCACCCATTCCGGCGATGATTGTCTGACCTGTTTCATGGTTTGTATGAGCACGGAATGTTGGATCTTCTTCTGCAAGTTTTGCCAAAGATTCACCAAGTTTACCCTGAGAAGCTTTTGTCTTAGGCTCGATAGCGAGCTCGATTACTGGCTCTGGGAATTCCATTGACTCTAAGATAACTGGAGCTTTTTCATCACAGATGGTATCACCTGTTGTAGTATTCTTGAATCCGATTGCTGCTGCAATGTCTCCTGCATATACTTTGTCAAGCTCTTCTCTCTTATTAGCGTGCATCTGTAAGATACGTCCAACACGCTCTTTTTTGTTCTTTGTAGCGTTGAGTACATAAGATCCTGAGTTAACTGATCCGGAGTAAACTCTGAAGTAAGCAAGCTTACCTACAAATGGGTCAGTCATAATCTTGAATGCCAAAGCTGAGAATGGTTCTTCATCTGAAGAATGTCTTACAACTTCGTTACCATCTTCATCAACACCCTCAATAGCAGGGATATCTGTTGGAGCCGGCATGAATTCAAGAACAGCATCTAATAATTTCTGTACGCCCTTGTTTCTATAAGCTGTACCACAGCAAACAGGAACCGCTGTACATTCGCAAGTTCCCTTACGAAGTGCTGCCTTAAGAGAATCGATAGATGGCTCTTCGCCTTCTAAGTATTCCATCATTAAGTCATCATCTAATTCACAGATCTTCTCCACCAATTCTGTGTGGTAAAGCTCTGCATCATCTTTCATATCATCAGGAATCTCTGTGATTGAAATGTCTTCGCCCTTTTCATCATTATAGATGTAAGCCTGCATCTCCATCAAATCAATAATTCCCTTGAAGTCATCTTCTTTTCCAATTGGAATCTGAAGACAGATTGCATTTTTACCGAGTCTTGTCTTAATCTGTTCAACAGCTCCGTAAAAATTCGCACCCAGGATGTCCATCTTGTTGATGAAAGCCATTCTTGGTACATTGTATGTGTCTGCCTGACGCCATACGTTCTCTGACTGTGGCTCAACACCACCCTTTGCACAGAAAACACCTACGGCACCATCAAGTACACGAAGTGAACGCTCAACCTCTACTGTAAAGTCAACGTGCCCTGGAGTATCGATGATGTTGATACGATGCTCAAGCGCGCCCGACTTAGCCTTGTTCTGTTCCTGTAAAGTCCAGTGACAAGTTGTAGCGGCTGAAGTAATTGTAATACCTCTTTCCTGTTCCTGCTCCATCCAGTCCATGGTAGCAGTTCCTTCATGAGTATCACCAATCTTATAGTTAACACCGGTATAATAAAGAATACGCTCTGTCAATGTAGTCTTACCTGCATCGATATGAGCCATAATACCGATATTTCTGGTTCTCTCTAATGGATATTCTCTTCCAGCCAAGATTTTTTCCTCCTAAATTTGTTTAGAAACGATAGTGAGCAAATGCTTTATTTGCCTCAGCCATCTTATGCATATCTTCTTTCTTCTTTACAGATGATCCTGTATTGTTAGCTGCATCAAGAAGCTCGTTTGCTAATCTGTCTTCCATTGTCTTCTCGCCTCTGTTACGAGAATATAATGTAAGCCAACGAAGCGCTAAAGCCTGTCTTCTTTCAGGTCTTACCTCGATTGGTACCTGATAAGTTGCTCCACCGATACGTCTTGCCTTTACCTCAAGTACTGGCATTACGTTGTTCATAGCTTCCTCGAATACTTCGATTGCTGGCTTGTCAGATTTCTCAGCAACTTTCTCAAATGCTCCGTATACAATCTTCTGTGCTACACCTTTCTTACCATCTAACATGATGTTATTGATAAGCTTGGTAACAACTTTATTGTTGTATATTGGATCCGCTAATACGTCTCTTTTTTGAGTATGTCCTTTACGTGGCACGGTCCTTCCCTCCTTAATCATATTTGCCGACACAATGTCGGGATTAATTCATCGGTACTCACATGTGTCTTTCTAATGATACTGTGTTCGTTGCTCGCGAGAGGAATATCTATATGTCCCGCAATTACGATAATCATAGTTCTGTTTGTGATACGATTTAACTTTTAGTTACAATTAAAATCCTATTTTGCGTCTTTCGGTCTCTTAGCACCGTATTTTGAACGCGCTTGTCTTCTCTTAGCGACACCTGCTGTATCAAGGGTACCTCTTACGATATGATATCTTGTACCTGGTAAGTCCTTGATTCTTCCACCACGGATAAGAACAACACTATGTTCCTGAAGGTTGTGACCTTCTCCTGGAATATAACTTGTTACTTCGATACCGTTTGAAAGACGTACTCTGGCGATCTTTCTAAGAGCTGAGTTAGGCTTTTTAGGTGTAGCTGTCTTAACTGCTGTACATACTCCACGTTTCTGTGGTGCGGAAATATCAGTAGATCTTTTCTTAAGAGAGTTGAATCCCTTCTGAAGAGCTGGTGCTGTAGATTTCTTTACAGAAGTCTGACGTCCTTTTCTAACTAACTGGTTAAATGTTGGCATTTTTTTCACCTCCTATGATTATTTTTTGCGGTTTGTTTACCTGTTTCGGCGCACAAAGAGACTATGCCCTTTTGTGCACGCTAGATTATTGTATTACGTGTAATAAAAAAAGTCAAGGCAAACTTTGCCCTGACTTTGTATTTTTTTATAAAATATTTCAATTTTTCAGCTTCTGTAAAATGAATCCCTTACATTCTGTCCAATTGAACAGCAAAATGATACCGTCTCCCTAGTATGCTTTTCCCCAGTAAACCATGTGCTTCGCCGGTTTTCCACAGAAAACGCACTTGTCGGAAAGGCATTCCTGCTCTTCCGGAATACAGCGGGATGTTGCTCCGCCGGTGGCTGCTTTAATCTCTTCTTCACAGGCTTCCTCTCCGCACCACATTGCTTTGATGAATCCACGGTTCGTATTGAACTTCTCGTTCATCTCTTCTATTGTTGTAGCGGAACTGATATGTGAGTCAAGAAATGCTTTCGCTCTATCGAACATATCCTTCTGGATTGTCTCTAAAATGTCACCAAGCTTTGTCTCGATTTCATCCATAGAAACGATGATCTTCTCACGGGTGTCTCTGCGTACAACCACAACCTGATTATTCTCAATATCCTTTGGCCCGATCTCGATGCGAGTCGGAATTCCAAGCATCTCCTGCTCACTGAATTTCCATCCCGGTCCTTTGTCTGAATCGTCAATGCCAACACGATATCCTGCTGCCTTCAGGCTATTCATCAATTCCGTTGCCTTATCAAGTACGCCTTCCTTATGTTGTGCAACCGGAATCACTCGCGTCTGAATCGGCGCGATTCTTGGCGGAAGTACCAGTCCACTGTCATCACCGTGTACCATAATGATTGCACCGATGATTCGGGTAGACAATCCCCAGGATGTCTCGTAGACACTGTGCAGCTCATTGTTCTTGTCCGCATACTTGATATCAAATGCGTCTGCAAATGTATTCCCAAAGAAATGGCTCGTTCCTGACTGGAGTGCCTTCCCGTCATGCATCAAAGCTTCTATAGTATAAGTATCCTGAGCACCGGCAAACTTCTCACTCTCCGTCTTGCGTCCGGTCACCAGCGGAATTGCCAGGTCATCCTGCACAAAATCCTTGTAGACATTCAGCATGGTGATGGTACGCTCTTCTGCTTCTTCATAAGTCGCATGAATTGTATGGCCTTCCTGCCACAGGAATTCTCTGGAGCGGAGAAATGGACGGGTTGTCTTCTCCCAGCGCAACACCGAACACCATTGGTTCCATACCTTTGGAAGATCACGATGGGACTGAACCGTCTTGCTCCAGTGGTCACAGAACAATGTCTCTGAAGTCGGGCGAATACAGAAACGCTCCTGCAGGGGCTCAAGTCCGCCATGTGTCACCCACGCCACTTCCGGCGCGAATCCTTCAATGTGATCCTTCTCTCTCTGCAGAAGGCTTTCCGGAATCAGCACCGGAAGATACACATTCTGTACCCCTGTCTCTTTAAATCTTCTATCTAAGTCAGCCTGGATATTCTCCCAGATTGCATAACCATTTGGTAAATAATTCAAACATCCTTTTACTCCGGAATAATCACATAACTTTGCCTCTCTTACCACATCGGTATACCACTGGGCAAAATCTTCTTCTCTTGAAGTAATGGATTCTACTAATTTCTTTTCTTTCGCCATCTTCTTCTCTCCTTTTCGACCCCGACGTACCGTCACATCTTCGTTCAGCACCCTGTGCCAGCAGCAAATGTATTCTATATCAGGTCAGATAATTTCAATTTTATCCAAATCTGTCTACCTTGTCAAGATATACGCAAAAAATCCCGCGTAGAACAACAGGAACATCGCACCCTCCAGCTTTGAGAATCCTTTTCTGCTGATAGCACAGACATAGACGAGCAGGCTGGCAACAATCAGAATCATCGTGTCATATACCGCCAGAACATCGACTGTTATCGGCGTAATCGTCGCTGAGGCACCAAGAATCAACAGAATATTGAACACATTGGAGCCGACCACATTCCCCAGTGCCAGATCATTTTCCCCTTTTTTAGCAGCCACCAGAGAAGTCACAAGCTCCGGAAGCGAGGTTCCAAGTGCTACAATAGTCAGACCAATGAATGTCTGACTCAGGCCAAACTGCTTTGCAATGTCTGTCGCGCTGTCTACTACGAAGTTGCCTCCCGCTACGATTCCCACCAGACCGCCGATAATATAAATTGCGGTACGCAGCGGCGGAAGTACCTCGTACTCCTCTTCCGGTTCCCCTGACTGTGCAATGTTCGCACGGTGCTTCAGCGCGTCCATAACTGTCGACGCAAGAAAGACTGCAAACAGTGCCAGAAGAATAACTCCACCGATTCTCGTCAGCACGAATGTCCCATCACCACTCATAATTCCCGAAAACTGAAAACCGGTCATTGCCAGAAACAGAACAATAGTAATAAGAATGGAGAATGGAAATTCTTTCTTGATTACAGACCATTTTGCCTTCATGGGTCTGGTGACCGCACAGGCTCCGAGTACTACCAGCAAATTAAACAGGTTCGATCCAATGACGTTGCTGACCGCAAGGTCATTCTTTCCCTGCAGTGCCGCATTGATGCTGACCGAGGCCTCCGGCATACTGGTTCCAAAAGCAACCACCGTAAGCCCGATAATAACCGTCGGCACACGCAGAAGTTTTGCTACACTAGAGCATCCGTCTACGAAGAAATCCGCACCTTTAATTAATAAGAAAAATCCAACAATAAGTAACACATACGAAATCATAATTTTTTCCTCTCATTTCCTCTTCATTTTTCAAGCGTCCGTCGCAGATTGAAGTGTTCCCGGTTCTCTTATATTTTCCATACGAACAAGAAAAGAGACCTTTATTGCACCACAAACGGACGTTGTCACGCCATTTACTGCAATAAAAGTCTCGCTAAATCATACCTGTAGTCTATGATAAATCCATTGCTGCAACTCTATAGATTCATCTGCATAGAACAGCGAAGTTGACAATATGAACCGGATTATGTTTAAATAATCGTGATGACGATCCATACCACATCAAAAACCCTGATGGAAGCTACTCCCTTTTATAGGCTTTAGTTTAACTGGCTTTCCATTGAAAGTCAAGGAAAATGAAGTTTCCAGGATGCTATGCACGAATGCAGGATGAAGTAATCGGAACGAAACAGGCTCCCCCGTCAATCAAAGGAGAAGAAAACCACTATGAACTTGAATATATTATATGAAGATACGCATCTTATCGTCTGTATCAAACCCGCTGGCACCCCCACGCAGAGCAGCCGCATCGGCACCCCTGACATGGTCAGTATTTTAAAAAATCACCTGCACCGCCAGAATCCCAACGCTGGCGAGCCTTATCTCGCGATCATTCACAGACTGGACCAGCCGGTGGAAGGGATCCTGGTTTTTGCAAAGACACCATTTGCTGCAAAAGAACTAAGCCGACAGCTCCAGAGTAAGGGATTCGGCAAACATTACTACGCCCTGCTAAATGGAAGACCTGCTATAGACAGCCAGACCGTGGAAGATTATCTGGTAAAAAACGGACGCACGAACACCTCTGATGTCTGTGACAAAGGGACAAACGGTGGAAAACTTGCAAGACTCTCCTACCGCATTCTCTCTGACAGCACTTCCAAGACATTCCCAGTGAATCCCGAGTTTATTCCAAACTCCGTAAACGATGGGATCTCATCGGACGCTTTACCGACTGTACCTCTGATTTCTCTTGCCGAAATCACGTTGGATACCGGACGTCACCACCAGATTCGCGTACAGATGGCACATCTGGGATGCCCGCTGATTGGTGACAGCAAGTATGGCATATCCCGGTGTCCCTCCCAGCTGGCACTCTGTGCATACCGCTTGGAGTTTATGCATCCTAAAACAAAAAAGAAGCTGGCTTTTCAGTGCCAGCCTACATTTTTACTTTCTTAGAATCCGTATAGTAAGAAATGCATATTTCATAATAGTCCCCCCAAAAATGTTCAAAACACATAACGTGATTTGGATAGGCGAACTGCTTCGGACATGTAAAAGAGCTGCATCACCATCATGCAAATACATGAATTTGTGACCAGCTCTTTTTCGTTGCTTATTCTTCTGCTTCTTCTATAAGAGATTCTTCATACTTCTGTAAAATTGTTGACTGGATCCGTTCCCTTGTCCCCGAATTAATCGGATGTGCAATATCGCGGTATTCTCCGTCCAACGCTTTTTTGCTTGGCATTGCAATGAACAATCCTTTTTCGCCTTCAATCACCTTGATATCATGAACTACAAATTCCTCATCAAACGTGATAGAAACGACAGCTTTCAGCTTTCCTTCCTTCGCAACTTTTCGTACACGTACATCTGTAATCTGCATAGCCGCAAGTCCCCTTTCTGAGTCTGCATCTAATGTTATTAAACCGCATACCTTTCGTTCTTCTCAACAATAACCCGGACACCGTTTTCGCCAACATGCCTTGTATTGGCCCGTATTGTATCTCTGCTTTCCACAATACAGTTCTCAATATAAGTATTATCACCAAGATATACATCATTCAGAATAATAGAATTCTTGATCACACAATTGTTTCCAACAAAGGTCTTCTTGAACAAAATAGAATTTTCTACCGTTCCGTTAATGATACTTCCGCTTGCAATCAGACTGTTCTTTACAACAGAGCCAGGATTATATTTTGCAGGAGGCAGATCGCCAACCTTAGAATAAATCTCCGGGAGCTCCTTAAAGAAATAGTTACGTACTTCTGGTTTCAGGAAGTCCATATTGGTCTGATAGTAGGCGTCCACTGTTGAGATATTACTCCAGTAGCCATTTATCTTATAACCGTATATCTTTTTGATATTTTTATACCGAATCAAGATATCAGTTACAAAATCAAATCTTTCTTCCTCCGCTGCATGCTCAATCATGTCGATCAATTGTCTTCTGCGGATTACATAGATACCTGTTGAAATTGTATTCACATTGGAAACCATCGGTTTTTCCTCAAACTGCTCGATACGTGCCGCTTCATTCATCTTAACCGTGCCAAACCGACTCACATCCTCGCCTGGTTCCAAATCCTTACACACTACTGTAATATCTGCTTTTTTCGCAATATGATACTCCAGAACCTTATTATAATCCATCTTGTATACAGCATCCCCTGATGTGATGATAACATACGGCTCATGACATTTTCTCAGAAAATCCAGATTCTGATAAATTGCATCTGCTGTCCCTCTGTACCAGGAACCATTGTCCGCTGTAATTGTAGGAGTAAATACGAAGAGACCCCCTTGCTTTCTTCCAAAATCCCACCACTTCGAAGAATTCAGATGTTCATTCAGCGATCTCGCATTATACTGCGTAAGTACCGCAACTCTCTGAACATGGGAATTACTCATATTACTCAGCGCAAAATCAATCGCCCTGTAGCTTCCTGCTATCGGCATCGCCGCCACTGCACGCTTGTCCGTCAGTGCATCCATCCGTCTGCTGTTACCACCTGCTAAAATAATACCTACCGCTCTCATATCAGTCCACCTGCCTTTATCAATGTCTCGCCACTTGCCAGTAATCCATCCTTATAGTCTGCTGCCACTGTAACTCCGCTGATGGCTACATTCTTACCAATCTGGACATCGGACGGAATCACGGAGTTCTCACCTATTGTTGCAAGGCCTCCTGCATAAATCTGCGGTTTCTCTTTGTTCGGTACATCGCTTCCGATACCGATCACTACATTGCTGCCAACCTTCGTTCCTTCTGCAATGATCCCTTTATCAACGACACATCCCTCACCAATTGTAACATTCTGCATGATGATAGAATCACGTATAACAGATCCTTTGCCCACTGTAACTCCGGCGCCCAGAACAGAACTATGTACCTCTCCATAAATCTCAGAACCGTTACTAATAATGCTCTTGTCGATCACAGCGTCTTCTGAAACATACATCGGCGGGAGGTTCGCACTGTTGGTGTAGATTTTCCAGAACTCTTCATATAAATTGAACTCAGGAACAATGTCGATCAGTTCCATGTTCGCTTCCCAATAAGAGCCAAGCGTTCCTACATCTTTCCAATATCCATTGTACTCATATGCAAAAAGTCTTTGATCATTCTGGAAACAATACGGGATAATGTGCTTTCCAAAATCACAGTTTGGCTGATCCGATAACTCAATCAACGCTTTTTTCAAAACCGGCCAGCTGAAAATGTAAATCCCCATAGAAGCCAGATTGCTGCTCGGCTTCTCCGGCTTCTCCTCGAACTCGGAAATGCGGCTCTCCTCATCAGTAACCACAATGCCGAATCTGCTCGCCTCTTCCATCGGTACCGGCATTGCAGCAATCGTTACATCCGCATTATTGGCTTTGTGGAAGTCCAGCATCACTTCATAATCCATCTTATAAATGTGATCTCCTGACAGAATCAATACGTAATCCGGATTAAACGTCTCCATGTACTCAAGATTCTGATAAATTGCATTGGCCGTTCCGGTATACCATTCACTGCTTGTACTCTTCTCGTATGGTGGCAGAACCGTTACGCCTCCCACATTGCGGTCCAGATCCCACGGAATTCCGATTCCAATATGAGTATTCAATCTCAATGGTTGATATTGTGTCAGTACTCCGACTGTATCCACGCCTGAATTGATACAGTTACTAAGCGGAAAATCTATGATGCGGTATTTTCCTCCAAAAGCCACTGCGGGCTTTGCTACTTTTGACGTCAGCACACCTAGTCGGCTACCTTGTCCACCTGCCAGCAGCATGGCAATCATCTCTTTCTTAATCATGTGGCCACCTCGTTTCTAGTTAGTTAAGTACATTATAGCATAATTTCCTTTTTTGTGAACAAAATTTACAAACAATTATATCTTCTATTTTTGTTTTTGTTAATTTCGCACAAAAATAAGTGCTTGGTTTTTCTACCATATATAGTATAATATATTGAGTAACAAAAAAATATGACTAATTTTCGAAAAAAGTTGAAAGGAACAGGAAAGATATCATGTATAAAATTAATTTTAATAAACCAATTCATATTCATTTTATCGGTATCGGTGGAATCAGCATGAGCGGTTTAGCGGAAATTTTGTTAGAAGAAGGATTTACCATATCGGGCTCCGATTCGAAGGAATCCCCTCTGACAAAGCAGTTGGAAAAGAGCGGTGCCCATATTTTTTATGGACAGAAAGCTTCTAACATCGCGGAGGGCATCGACTGTGTCGTGTATACCGCCGCAATCCGCAGGGAAAATCCTGAACTAATCGAGGCTGTTGCCAAGAAGATTCCAATGCTCACCAGAGCTGAGCTGCTCGGCCAGCTAATGAAAAATTACAAGCTTCCGATCGCAGTTTCCGGAACTCATGGCAAGACGACTACAACGTCCATGATTTCCCTTATTTTACTGGAAGGCAAAAAGGATCCGACTATTTCTGTTGGAGGAATCCTCAAGGATATCGGTGGTAACATCCGCGTTGGCAAGTCCGATACCTTTATCACCGAAGCATGCGAATACACCAATAGCTTTTTGAATTTCTTTCCTAAAATCAGCGTTATTTTGAATATAGAAGAAGATCATCTCGATTTCTTCAAGGATCTAGAAGACATCAGACACTCTTTCCATCAGTTTGCTGCTATTCTCCCGGAGGACGGCACGCTTGTAATCAACGGCAATATCCAGAATTATCCTGAGATTTATGAAGGACTTTCCTGCAGCGTCATCACCTATGGAATGTCCGAAGAATTTGACTATAGCGCTGCCAATATTACATATGATGAAAAAGGCCGTGTCGCATTCGATCTTCTTGAAAAAGGGAAAGTTACCGATCACATTTCGCTCTCAGTAACCGGAGACCACAATGTGTCCAATGCTTTGTCTGCAATTGCTGTCGCAAAGCTTATTGACATCCCGATGGAGACCATCAAAAAGGGACTGTCTGCCTTTACTGGTACAGACAGACGTTTTGATTACAAGGGCACATTGAACGGCGTGACAATCATCGATGATTATGCACACCACCCAACAGAGATCAAAGCAACCTTAAAGGCAGCAAAGCACTATCCTCACGAAACACTCTGGTGTGTGTTCCAGCCACATACTTACACAAGAACCAAAGCATTCTTCCCTGAATTTGCCGAGGCTCTCTCTCATGCAGACCATGTGGTTCTAGCGGACATCTACGCTGCCAGAGAGACAGACACTCTGGGAGTTTCTTCCAGTATGCTTGCGGATGAGATCCAAAAGCTTGGTACCGATGCTCATTATTTTCCGAGCTTTGAAGAAATTGAAGATTTTCTCCGAAAAAAATGTATCAACGGTGATTTGTTGATAACTATGGGTGCGGGAGACGTTGTAAACGTTGGAGAAGACCTGCTGAAGTAAGAGTTATCCACAGTTTTCACATTTCAATTATCCACAAAAAACCCTATAAATGTGGGTAAATAAAGCTTTTTTACCGCTCCATTCAATGCTATACTGTTAGCACACATACGGAACAGACGCTAAAAAACATACATCTTTCAGGGATTTACAAGCGACTGCATAAGTAACAGCGAAATATCCAGACAGCACACTGCTTTGGCAGGGCTGTCTGTGTTTATCTCAAATCAAAAGTATATGGTGGTCCCGCGTGGCCACGAGAATGAGCAGGGAGTGGTATAATGAAGACATTAACATTAAAGAACAAATTTCAGACAAATGCAACTTTAGTTGCGAACGATTTCATTGACAAATACATGGTGGAGGCTAACGGAGAATTCGTAAAAGTTTATCTTTTTTTATTGCGCCATTTGAATGACCCCTGTTCAGTTCTTACAATTTCATCAATTGCAGATTGTCTGAACAACACTGAAAATGATATCCTTCGTGCTTTTAAGTACTGGGAAAAAGAGGGTCTGCTTTCTTTGACCAAAGATTCCGACCATCGAATTGTTGGAATTGAGCTTGAAAAGAATCCGTTTATCAAGACAGTTGTTCCTAACGCTGCAGAAGAACAGGTCTTTTCCTGCAGTGGATCAGAATCTGTCGCTCCCCTTACTGCCGCAGGCCAACCTGCTGTGGTAAGCAGCCTTTATAATCCGGACTCCGGACTGACAGCTCCTGCTGACAGTACAGTTGCTCCTGCTCCGGCATTTTCCACAAAAAGCACTGCCACTGCAAAGGCTGCAGCAAAACCAGTTTCCAAGGCAATTCCGCTGGATTCTTTCAAATCTCAGAAAGAGATGAAAGCACTTCTTTTTGTTGCGGAACAATATCTGGGGAAGACATTGACTAAGACAGACATTGACACCATTACATATTTTTATGACGGTCTTGGGTTGAACTCCGATGTCATCGAATATCTGATTGAATACTGTGTGGAGCACGGGCACAAAAGCATTCATTATATTCAGAAGGTTGCCCTTGCCTGGGCAGATGCCCACGTGACCACCGTCGAGCAGGCCAAAGCACAGTCTGCATCTTACAATAAGAGCTGCTATGCTGTCATGAATACCTTTGGCATCAAAAACCGGGGACCTGCACCTGCAGAAGTTTCGTTTATCAACAGATGGACTGATGAACTGGGCTTTACACTGGATATTATCGAAGAAGCCTGCAGCCGCACCATTGCCGTGACTCATCAGCCAAGCTTCGAATATACAGACCGTATTCTGACAAAGTGGGCTGACAGCAATGTCCAGCACCTGAAGGATATCGAAGCACTGGATGCAGCTTATCAAAATCGTAAAAAGACAAAAAAGACTACCGCCGGCAAGAATACCGCCAGCTTCAATAATTTTGAGAGCCGTTCTTATGATATCGATTCGCTTGAGGAACAGCTGTTAAAAAGCAACTAATAGTAAGAAAGCAGTAAAGTAAAAGGAGTAAAGACGTGGGACTGAAACATTCTCAATACGATGCCATTATGAGGGATTATGAGCAGAAGCAATTAAAGAGCCGCAATGAGCTGAATGAGCATTTTGCCCAAGTCTATGCCAAGTCCCCCCAATTCAAAAGCCTGGACGAATCCATATCCCGATTGGCTGTACAGCACGGCAAAAAATTACTGAATGGAGACAGCAATGCTGTTTCTGCTTTAAAAGAAGAGCTTGCCGACTTGAGAGAGCGAAAAGAAATGCTTCTTACAGCCGCCGGATTTCCTGCAGACTATCTTGAATCGGTTTATACATGTCCTGATTGTAAGGATACCGGATATATTGGCAACCAAAAATGCCACTGCTTTAAGAAAGCGATTATCGAGTTGCTTTATACACAATCTAATTTGAAAGAAGTACTTAAAAAAGAGAATTTTGATACATTTTCTTTTGACTACTATTCGCAGAATCACATTGACCCGAAAAGTAAGCGTTCTTCTCTTGACATCATAAAGTCAGCCTATAGTACCTGCCAGGAATTCGTCAAAAGCTTCGGTGCTGAATTTCATAATTTATTTCTATATGGAGATACTGGAGTTGGAAAGACATTCCTCTCCAACTGTATTGCTAAGGAACTGATAGACCGGACCTATTCGGTCATTTATTTTTCCGCACCGGAGCTTTTTAACACATTTGCTAAGAGTACATTTGAAAAAAATGTTGACGCAGCGGCTATGAATGAGTATATTTATGATTGTGATTTACTCATTATTGATGATTTAGGGACAGAACTTACGAATTCATTTGTTACATCCCAGTTTTTTGCATGTATCAATGAACGTCTGCTTTCTAAGCGCTCCACAATCATCTCTACCAATCTTTCTCTGGAATCGCTGGTAGATCTTTACACCGAGAGAACATTTTCACGAATCACAAGTAATTACACTATGTTAAGAATAACAGGTGACGATATACGTATAAAAAAGAAGTTAATGAACAGGGAGGTACATTAATGTTACATCGATCAGAACGCACGTTAGAGACAATACCAGTAGGAGCTTTGGGAATGATTCCCGTAGAGGGCTGTACTGAACTTGGAAAACAAGTAGACAAATACCTTGTAAAATGGCGCAAAGAGAGCGCTTTGGAATATAAGGATGACATCGCCTTTTCCGGTTACGAAAAAGACTCTTATATCATCAATGCCAAAGTTCCACGATTCGGTTCCGGCGAAGCGAAGGGAATCATCAATGAATCCGTCCGCGGCAAGGATATTTATGTTCTTGTGGATGTGTGTAATTATAATGTCACCTACTCTATGACCGGATACACAAACCGCATGTCACCGGATGATCATTTCCAGAACCTCAAGAGAATCATCGCCGCAGTCGGTGGTAAGGCAAGACGTATTAACGTAATCATGCCATTCCTCTATGAAAGCAGACAGCACAAGAGAAGCAGCCGTGAATCCTTAGACTGTGCACTGGCACTTCAGGAATTAGTCCACATGGGCGTAGACAATATCATTACTTTTGATGCACATGATCCCCGCGTTGCCAACGCAATTCCGCTGAGCGGATTTGAGTCTGTTCCGCCAACTTACCAGTTTGTCAAGTCTCTCCTGCGCAATGTAAAGGATCTGCAGATTGACAGTGAGCATATGATGGCGATCAGTCCGGACGAGGGTGGAACACACCGTGCCGTGTACCTTGCTAATGTACTTGGTCTTGATATGGGGATGTTCTATAAACGCCGTGACTATACCAAGATCGTTGACGGACGCAACCCAATCGTTGCCCACGAATTCCTTGGAAGCTCTGTAGAGGGCAAGGATGTCATCATCATTGATGATATGATTTCTTCCGGTGACAGCATCATCGAAGTAGCTCAGGAATTAAAGCGCAGAAAAGCAAAACGAATCTATGCTGCTGCTACTTTCGGACTCTTTACCAACGGTCTTGAGAAGTTTGACAAGGCATATGAAGAAGGCTTAATTCATGGCATTCTGACAACCAACCTTATTTATCAGACCCCGGAATTATTAGAAAAACCATATTACTTCGATTGTGATATGAGCAAATATATCGCATTGATCATTGATATCCTGAACCACGATGGTTCTATGAACGATGTACTTAATCCTAATGAGAGAATCCAGCATGTACTCCAGAAGTATCGTGATGGGAAATAAAATCTGTCAGCCATCTCTTCACGCCTGAATTCTAATCGTGAATTAAAAGGAGAGGTCCGTGTCCTGCGGTAAAGCAATCCCCAGGACACGAACCTCTCTTTTCAATTTTCGGGCCGAATTCGTACTATACGCTTTTGTCTAATTTCGGAATTGGTGCCATAACAGCTTCTTTCTTCATTCTGTCTGCATCCTGAACGGAGATGAAATTCTGAAAGAGCATCTCATCAATTGCCGCAAACATCTTTTTGACATAATCTGTATGCGTTGGATAAAGTTTAAGCAGTCTCTCCTCACTGAATGGTACATATGCACTATCCTGAGGATTCTTAGCTGTTCCACTGTAATAGCGAGCTATTGGAACGGTTAGCTGTGGGAGACGAAGTCCTCCCTTACAATTTCCATTTTCATCAAATAATTCATGTCCGTCTTCATCCACTGCTATCAGATTTTGTGCATGTGGAGGTGCAATATTCTCTTCGGACCACAGTTTTAGATTTCTGAGAGCCTGTCTCATAACAGAATCAATATCCAGCGGAGCAAAATCTGTGGCTGGGAATCCGGTTTTTTTTTCGATAGCTGCAATTTCTTCATAGCCCGGACGATATAGAGCCCCGGAAAATGCATTATGGGCATGTCCCCCGATTTCATACAAGCGGAACCGGTCTCCCTTCTCATCGCTGTCTTTCCTTCTATGGCTTATATGTCCGGCAAAATCTCTAAAATCCCACTGTGACATAAACCTAATAATTGGCACCGGACAGTTTCTTGTTTTTTGAATGTCAGCTGTAGGTTCCACAGGATCTTCCGATTGGTTCAGCGGAACCATTGTGCTTCCCGTGTAGGTCAAATACCCATCAAACGGCGGAGAAATTGGCGATTTTCTATCGCTTTCATGAAATGTATTAAAATAAGTTGAAAGAAACATAGAAGATTGGGAACAACTCATTGCATATACTTTTTTGACAGGCGAACCAACAATCTCCTGCCCCGCTTCCTCCTTAAAAAAACTGCCCAGCTGTGTCAACATATCCCATACCAGCCCAAATTCTGTATCTTCTGAACAATGCTGCCACATTAAGATTTTCTGACTTACCGGAGCCGGATTTGGATTGCCCCAATTTAATTCCTTATAACGTTTCAGATTATATTTTTTTAATGATGCAGCACACACAGCCCGAATTGTCACTCCAATGTAGATATCTCCGTCCTCAAGCATACTCGGCCAAACCTGGCACCACATAGGCGAGACATCCCACGAATTACTTGGATTCAAAAGTTCTATTACAACATTTCCACTGAATTTCTCTGCATTTCTAGGCTTTCGGAGCAAAAAACGGTTTGTGTATGGTACATCTGCATATTTCACTTCTGCCTGTTCATTCTTTAATGAATATATATTTGCCTGACCTGAATATTGATATTCCGCTTCCTCATATCCATATCGTTCCAAATAGATTGGCACCAGCTGCCTGTCTGCCGCTTCCCATGGAATGGAATCACTTGTCCTTTCCAGAAACTTTGCTGATATCTTTTTACAACTCATATTTTTTATTTTCCCCTTCTTTTACACAAGGAACATACTCCTGCCAGCCAATCATCTGATCAGCTGATAAAAATATGTTCCTTGTAGCTCTTATTTTCCATCTATATTTCACACATGAACCTGCATTCTAGCCCCGGTGAAACAGACATCAGAAATCAGCTTCGATACTTTTTTCTGATTTCCTAGACAATTCCTGCAAGAAGAATACTTCCAATTGGAATAATAATGATACAAGAAATCACTACCATCAGTGCACACAATAGTACACTGTACTTTGCAGTTCCTTTATATTCAATTCCAATATCTGAATACACGATTCCCATATTCGGGCAGGCGCTTACTGTACAGATTGCGGTTCCACAAACAGCGATGACCGCACATGCAAATGCAAGAACCTGCGCCTGATTTATTCCAGGTACTGCCATAAGTGCCGGCACAAAGCTTGAGCATACAACGACGCCCGCTACCGTATTCGAACAGAAATTAGTAAGTACGCTTGCAAGAGCAAGACCAAGGAAGATAGACAACATAATTGGCATTTTACTAACAAATGGTCCCACAAGATTCTGCAGGCAAAGTGCGATTCCATACTCTTCGCTTCCGATGCTTCCTGCATAGAACATGATAGCTCCAAGAAAAATAATCATGGACCACGGAACTTTTGCTACTGCTTTGTTCAAGTCCATTACTGGTTCACCATCAACTGTAACAACACAAAGCAAAGCACATACCAGCGTAACAGATGCTGCAATTGTAATCCCGGAGAAATAGGTTGCTACAGATCCCAGAAAACTGCAGTAAGCAAGAATATAACAAATCAAAATTATTGCCATACCGCCCACAGCAATTTTTCCTTTTTTGGTAATCGGATGTGCTTTCAGATCCTCTCTCATTGCTGCATCATCAAAATTCTTGAACTTTGACACATCTGGTTTCATGACCAGCTTTACAAGGAGAATTCCGAGAATCACAAAAATAATAAGATATAAAATTGTCACTTTAAAATATGACATCGCGGTAAATTTTCCATATCCAAGACCTACAACCACAGCCACCATAGTCAGCACATATGGACGTCCCCAGATCAGGACACCATCACATATCTGAGATACCCAGCCAATCAGCAGCCCCTGTGATTTGTAGAAGCTGTCCTCCTTTGTGTATCCAATAGACTGACTCACCTCATACAGAAGGCGGAAGAATAATACCGCTACAACCTGAGGTGCTGTGAAAATCGAGATAACAATCATAGAAAGTGTGAACATTAGCATAAATAAAGTTGGGCGTCCATGGATAAATCTTCTGGAGATAATCCATTTTACAATCCATTCAAATGCTCCGCTCTCTTCCATAACCGTTGCAATCATCATAAATGGAATTACTGCTGCATTAACAATGTTGCCCCATAAGGTTCCATAGGTCGACGTTCCCGGTGCAATACACAGCATAACTGCCACTGTAACACTAAATAGTGATGTCCAGCCTGTTCCACATGTGAGCCACAGATAAATTGTCGGCAAAAACACGGATAACATCCGAACCCCGGCATTCGTCAGACCATTTGATTCCGGAATAATCAAATAAAGAATTACTCCTGCAATCAAAGCAATCAAAAAATTCTTCTGATTCTTCTTCATACTCTCTTCTCCTTTGGAAAATAAAACTAGTTTGTGTTTTTTTTAACAATAACAATATACCATATCTTAATCTTTATTTGAAATGCTTTTTCAAGTAAAGTTTATAACATAATGTAATAAGAGAAGCATCAAATATTCTTTTTATTACAGTTTGCGTTATTAATTCAGAGTTTTTCTGGTTATTTTATTCTTTCTTTGTTATAATTCTATATATTCTATATATCATTTTTATTATTAGTCGTAATATAATAGATTCTATGCATCGTTTTGGTTCTCAGCTAAAACAGCGGTAGAATATCTTTATTATTACTTACTATTTTCACAGATTCTACTGTCTTTTATCATTGCCTGACACCGAACTAATGCATCGACATAATCATTTTACAAAAAGGAGCCTGTTATGACATTTACACAGTTACAATATTTTATAGCAATTGCCAACACCGAAAGTATGACCAAAGCCGCCGAAACTCTTAATATCGTACAGCCAGCTTTAAGCCGGACCATTCAGCGTCTTGAGCACGAGCTGGGCACCACATTATTTACGCGCAAGGGCAAGTCTATTGCTTTGAACGAAAATGGAAAAGTATTCTTACAGTTTGCGGAGCAATGTGTAAATACACTGAATCATGTCCACAGTTCTTTCCTGCGGGAGGATAAAGGTATGAAAGGTTCTCTGTCTATCGGAACACTGATAGACAGCACAGTTATACGTAAGGCAGTTGTTGCATTTCAAAAACTTTACCCTAACATTAATCTTGAAATCGTAAAACTTTCCCACGCTGCAGAAGCCAACACCTTGGATTTTGTCATTGCTTCCTCTGATTTCGAAAGCTCTCAATTCAGTGATTCCTTCTATTCTTGTGAGCTTTGGCAGGAATCCATTGTTCTGCTTGTTTCCACAAAACATCCGTTTGCAAAACGTCATATTGTAAAACTGTCAGACTTAAAGGATTTTCCATTCATTACACCACTTCGCACCGACTTCACAGGCTTTTCAAAAAAGTTCTTTGAAATGGCGAATTTCACCCCTATCAGCTACCTCAGCACCAATGATCAGTCTCTTGTTTTTGAACTTGTATGTGAAAATCAGGCCGTTGCACTTTTACCGGAATACAATTTTCCAGATGATTTTAAAGATGATCTGTGTTTTCTTCGTATCTCGGTTCCTGAATACATCCGCCATGTATCTCTTTACTGGCCAACAACAAAAAATTTCAATGACTTGAAAGAAACTTTTCATAATTTTCTTGTGAATTATTATCAGATTAATTTCAA
Source organism: Hespellia sp. (assembly GCA_028689735.1). Taxonomy (GTDB): domain Bacteria; phylum Bacillota; class Clostridia; order Lachnospirales; family Lachnospiraceae; genus Hespellia. The sequence goes on from JAQVCP010000001.1 coordinate 138,476, forward strand.
TAAGGAGAATTAGTTTTTTGAAAGATAGATTTTTTTAAGAATCAGAAAGATTTGCTGCATACCACAAAAGAATACAGAACTTACATCTGCAAAAGATATTTCGATAACACAGAAAAAAACGGCGTAGCCACGAATGACTACACCGCAATTTCTCAGCTGTGCCCCGTGCCCTTCACGTAAAGACGTGAGGGGCACAATTGGTCAGTTTTTTATTACTATATATTCTTTGTACGATTGTATTTATTCTTCGTCAAAAACCAACTCTTCTGCCTCAGCAGATTCATTGATTTCCTCTGTCTCGGACAGATCAACAAATTCCTGTACATCAACTGTCTCATCTAAATCAATTGTTTCATCCAAATCAACGGTCTCATCAAAATCCATCTCATCAAGTACAAGTTCATCATCCATCGCAAGCTCATTGTCCAATCTTACGTCACGGTATTTTCTCATACCAGTTCCGGCTGGGATATGCTTACCGATGATTACGTTCTCTTTCAAGCCAACCAGTCGGTCGATCTTGCCCTTGATTGCTGCTTCAGTAAGAACCTTTGTGGTCTCCTGGAAGGAAGCCGCTGAAAGGAAGGAATCTGTAGCAAGAGATGCCTTGGTGATACCAAGCATAATCTGCTCACCAGTTGCAACTTCTTTACCCTCTGCTCCCAGTTCTTTGTTTGTATCTTCAAAGTCAAGTACATCAACCATTGTTCCCGGTAAGAACTCTGAATCTCCATTTTCCTCGATACGGATCTTCTTGAGCATCTGACGCACAATAACTTCGATATGCTTATCGTTGATCTCTACACCCTGCAGACGGTATACACGCTGTACTTCACGGATCATATAATCCTGTACTGCACGAAGACCTTTGATCTTCAGGATATCATGTGGGTTCGCACTACCTTCTGTCAGTGGATCACCAGCCTCGATCTCGGCTCCATCCATGACTTTGATTCTTGATCCGTAAGGAATCAGATAAGCCTTAGATTCGCCAGTCTCGTTGTTGGATACGATCACTTCACGTTTCTTCTTTGTATCGCTGATTGTAGCAGTTCCGCCAAATTCTGCAATAATTGCAAGACCCTTTGGCTTACGTGCCTCAAAAAGCTCCTCGACACGAGGAAGACCCTGTGTGATATCGTCACCGGCAACTCCACCTGTATGGAATGTTCTCATGGTAAGCTGTGTACCCGGCTCACCGATGGACTGAGCGGCGATAATACCAACAGCCTCACCGACCTGTACTGCTTCTCCAGTTGCCATGTTGGCACCGTAGCACTTTGAACACACGCCATCGTGGCACTTACAGGTAAGGATTGTACGAATCTTAACCTTCTCAAGCGGCTTGTTGTCGCCATCCACGCCAAGCTTCATCACCTTAGCGGCACGTCTTGGTGTGATCATGTGGTTCGCTTTTACGATTACCTTGCCGTCTTTGTCTTTGATATCTTCGCAGGAGAATCGTCCTGTAATACGCTCTTCCAGACTTTCAATCTCTTCATTTCCATCCATGAAGGCTTCTACGTACATTCCGGAAATCTCTTCACCCGGACGTGTACAATCTGTGTCATGAATAATCAGTTCCTGTGAAACGTCTACGAGACGTCTTGTCAGGTATCCTGAATCGGCCGTACGAAGCGCTGTATCGGAAAGTCCTTTACGTGCTCCATGCGCTGACATGAAGTACTCCAATACATCAAGTCCCTCACGGAAGTTAGACTTGATCGGCAACTCAATGGTACGACCTGTTGTATCAGCCATCAGACCACGCATACCGGCAAGCTGTTTGATCTGCTTGTCAGAACCACGGGCTCCGGAATCAGCCATCATAAAGATGTTGTTGTATTCATCCAGTCCGGTAAGCAGCGCTTCTGTAAGCTTATCATCTGTCACCTTCCAAGTCTCAACAACTTCCTTGTAACGCTCTTCTTCCGTAATCAGACCACGCTTGTAGTTCTTTGTGATCAAGTCAACTGTATTCTGAGCTTCCGCGATCATCTGCGGCTTCTCTGGCGGAACAGTCATATCAGAAATAGATACGGTCATAGCTGCTCTTGTAGAGTACTTATAACCAGTTGACTTAATCGCATCTAATACTTCTGCGGACTGTGTCGCGCCATGTGTATTGATAACTTTTTCAAGAATCTGTTTTAACTGCTTCTTGCCGACATGAAAATCAACTTCCAGTGCAAGCGCATTTTCCTCTGCTTCTCTGTCAACAAAACCTAAATCCTGCGGAATAATCTCATTGAAAATGAAACGTCCAAGTGTTGCCTCTACGATACCTGTTTTCTCCTCACCATCTGGCATCATCTTCGTGATGCGGACTTTGATACGGGAATGAAGTGTTACCACCTGATTCTCATATGCAAGGATAGCTTCGTTCAGACTCTTAAATGCTTTGCCTTCGCCCTTTGCTCCCGGTCTCTCCTGAGTCAGATAATAGATACCAAGGACCATATCCTGTGAAGGAACAGCTACCGGACCACCATCAGACGGTTTCAGTAAGTTGTTAGGAGACAGAAGTAAGAATCTACACTCTGCCTGCGCTTCTACGGACAATGGCACATGAACAGCCATCTGGTCTCCATCGAAATCGGCATTGAATGCGGTACAAGCAAGCGGATGAAGCTTAATCGCCTTACCTTCTACAAGGATGGGTTCAAATGCCTGGATACCTAATCTATGAAGTGTGGGGGCACGGTTCAACATAACCGGATGCTCTTTGATTACACCTTCAAGCACATCCCATACCTCCGGCTGAAGTCTCTCTACCATCTTCTTTGCATTCTTGATGTTGTGGGCTGTACCATTTGCAACAAGCTCTTTCATAACAAATGGTTTGAACAGCTCAATTGCCATCTCTTTTGGAAGACCACACTGGTAAATCTTAAGCTCTGGTCCTACTACGATAACGGAACGTCCGGAGTAGTCAACACGCTTACCAAGAAGGTTCTGTCTGAAACGTCCGGATTTACCCTTTAACATATCCGAAAGAGATTTTAATGCTCTGTTACCAGGTCCTGTTACCGGACGTCCCCGACGACCGTTATCGATCAGGGCATCCACCGCTTCCTGAAGCATTCTCTTCTCGTTACGAACAATAATATCCGGAGCTCCAAGTTCAAGGAGTCTTCTCAGACGGTTATTTCTGTTGATGATCCTTCTGTATAAATCATTCAAATCAGAAGTCGCAAAACGCCCGCCGTCTAACTGAACCATAGGTCTAAGATCCGGTGGTATAACCGGGATTGCAGTCATGATCATCCACTCCGGTTTGTTGCCGGATTCTCTGAACGCTTCCACTACTTCCAGCCGCTTTACGATTCTGGCTCTCTTCTGCCCAGTTGCATTCTCCAGTCCAGCCTGAAGTTCTGTATATTCCTTCTCAAGATCAATCGACTCGAGAAGTTCTTTGATAGATTCAGCACCCATACCTACGCGGAATGCAGAGCCAAATGCCTCTCTTGCATCCTGATATTCCTGCTCGGAAAGGATCTGCTTGTATTCCAGATTAGATTCACCTTTATCAAGTACAATATAAGATGCAAAATATAATACTCTTTCCAGGATTCTTGGTGAAATATCAAGAATCAGTCCCATACGGCTTGGAATTCCCTTAAAGTACCAGATATGTGATACAGGAGCCGCAAGAGCAATATGTCCCATACGTTCACGACGGACAGTTGCCTTTGTCACTTCTACTCCACAACGATCACAGATTACGCCTTTATAGCGGATCTTTTTATATTTACCACAGTGACACTCCCAGTCCTTGCTAGGTCCGAAAATCTTTTCACAGAAAAGACCATCTTTTTCTGGTTTTAAGGTTCTGTAGTTGATTGTTTCAGGTTTTGTAACCTCACCTTTTGACCATTCTAAGACTTTTTCCGGTGAAGCCAGGCCGATTTTGATAGCGTCAAAAGTTAACGGTTCGTACTGTTGTTCATTGTTACCTGCTGTCATTATATGGCTCCTCCTATTCTTCGTCTAAAACTTCTTCCAATTCTATCTCTGCATCGTCTTCATCTTCGATCTCATCTTCTACCACATCAACAAACTCATCATCTACAACTTCCTGAGCTGTAAATCCGTGGTCTTCAAATGACTCTTTTCTGTCACGATACTTTCTGTCTCCTTCAATAACGGAACGCAGGTCTGTGTCACCGTAATCAATGGATTCCATCAGCTGGACTTCAGTATCGTCATCCTTCAGTACTCTGACATCCAGTCCCAGGGACTGTAATTCTTTCAGAAGTACCTTAAAGGACTCAGGAATACCCGGCTGTGGAATATTCTCACCCTTGATGATTGCCTCGTAAGTCTTCACACGACCAACAACATCATCGGATTTAACTGTCAGGATCTCCTGCAGTGTGTAAGACGCACCGTATGCTTCCAGTGCCCATACCTCCATCTCTCCGAAACGCTGTCCACCGAACTGTGCCTTACCACCTAACGGCTGCTGTGTTACCAGTGAATAAGGACCCGTTGAACGTGCATGGATCTTATCATCAACCAGATGATGAAGCTTGAGGTAATGCATGTGTCCGATTGTTACCGGTCCATCGAAATACTCTCCTGTTCTACCATCGCGAAGACGGACTTTACCATCTCTTGAAAGCGGAACGCCCTTCCACAATGCTCTGTGTTCTCTGTTATCAGAGAGATACTGCATTACTTCCGGAAGTAATTCCTCCTTGTGCTTCGCCTCGAATTCTTCCCACTCCAGATTGACGTAATCATTGGCAAGATCAAGTGTATCCATAATATCAATCTCGTTTGCTCCGTCAAAGACTGGAGTAGAGATGTTGAAACCTAATGCTTTTGCTGCCAGAGAAAGATGAATCTCCAGCACCTGTCCGATATTCATACGTGATGGTACACCCAGTGGGTTCAGCACGATGTCCAGCGGACGTCCGTTTGGCAGATATGGCATATCTTCTACCGGAAGTACACGGGAAACTACACCCTTGTTACCATGACGTCCGGCCATCTTATCCCCGACAGAAATCTTTCTCTTCTGTGCGATATAGATACGAACAGACTGGTTTACTCCTGGAGATAATTCATCTCCATTCTCTCTTGTAAATACTTTCGCATCCACGATGATACCATATTCACCATGAGGTACCTTCAGAGAAGTATCTCTTACTTCACGGGCTTTCTCGCCGAAGATTGCACGAAGAAGTCTCTCTTCTGCTGTCAGCTCTGTCTCTCCCTTAGGAGTCACCTTGCCGACCAGAATGTCTCCGGCACGCACTTCCGCACCAATGCGGATAATACCTCTTTCATCCAGGTCTTTCAGTGCGTCATCACCAACACCCGGGATGTCTCTTGTAATCTCTTCCGGTCCGAGCTTTGTATCACGTGCTTCTGCTTCGTATTCCTCAATATGAATCGAAGTATAAACATCATCCTGAACAAGTCTCTCACTTAAGAGAACCGCATCCTCGTAGTTGTAGCCTTCCCATGTCATGAAACCGATCAACGGGTTCTTGCCAAGAGCGATCTCTCCATTTGCAGTAGAAGGACCGTCCGCGATAACCTGACCAGCCTCTACCCGCTCACCTTTGACAACGATTGGTCTCTGGTTGTAGCAGTTACTCTGGTTACTGCGAAGGAATTTTGTTAATTTGTATGTCTTCTTTGTTCCGTCATCGTGCTTCACCGTGATTTCCTTGGAAGCAGATCTCTCGATGACACCTGCCTGCTCTGCAACAATACACACACCGGAATCGACAGCTGCTTTTACTTCCATACCTGTTCCGACAACCGGAGCTTCCGTTGTAAGAAGCGGTACTGCCTGACGCTGCATGTTGGATCCCATCAGCGCACGGTTCGCATCATCATTTTCCAGGAAAGGAATCATGGCTGTAGCTACGGAGAATACCATCTTAGGTGATACGTCCATGTAGCTGAACATCTTTCTCTCATATTCCTGGGTCTCTTCTCTGTAGCGACCAGATACATTCTTGTGAATGAAATGTCCCTCTTCATCCAAAGGCTCATTCGCCTGCGCTACATGGTAATTATCTTCTTCATCAGCAGTCATATATACTACTTCATCTGTTACGACCGGGTTATCAGCATCTGTCTTATCAATCACTCGGTATGGTGCCTCAACGAAACCATACTCATTGATTCTCGCATAAGTAGCAAGGGAGTTGATCAGACCGATATTCGGACCTTCTGGGGTCTCAATCGGGCACATTCTTCCATAGTGAGAGTAATGTACATCTCGAACCTCGAATCCGGCTCTGTCTCGGGACAGACCACCAGGACCAAGTGCTGAGAGACGTCTCTTATGGGTCAGCTCACCAAGTGGGTTATTCTGATCCATGAACTGTGACAGCTGAGAAGAACCGAAGAACTCTTTTACTGCCGCCGTTACAGGCTTAATATTAATCAGTGACTGCGGAGAAATCCCCTCCAGATCTTGTGTCGTCATTCTCTCGCGGACAACTCTCTCCAATCTAGAAAGACCGATTCTGTACTGGTTCTGTAAAAGTTCTCCAACCGCACGGATACGTCTGTTGCCCAGGTGGTCGATATCATCATCGTTACCCATACCATACTCTAAATGCATGTTATAGTTAATAGAAGCTAAAATATCTTCTTTGGTAATATGCTTAGGAATCAACTCAGGGATGTTCTTGCGGATCTCATCTTTTAATTCTTCTATATCGCCAGCAGTCTCTTCCAACAGTTCTGCAAGAACAGGATAGTAAACTTCTTCTGTCACGCCAACTTCATCTGGATTGATATCAACGATAGACTGCAACTCTACCATCAAGTTAGAAAGAATCTTGATATTACGTGACTCGTCCTCACCTTTTACCCACACAAACGGAACTGCTCCGTTCTGAATCTGCGTGGCAATCTCACGTGTAATCTTAGTTCCTTCTTCTGCAATCACTTCACCTGTCAATGGGCTTACAACGTCTTCCGCAACTACTTGTCCTGAGATGCGGTTCTTCAGAGCTAATTTTTTATTGAATTTGTAACGTCCAACCTTCGCAAGATCATAACGTCTTGCGTCAAAGAACATGCTGGTAATCAGGCTCTCTGCTGAATCCACTGCAAGTGGCTCACCTGGACGGATTTTCTTATATAATTCCAAAAGACCTTCCTGATAATTCTCAGCAGTGTCTTTTGTAAAACTTGCAAGAATCTTTGGCTCCTCACCAAATAATTCCAAGATCTCAGGATTGGTTCCGATACCAAGGGCACGGATCAATACTGTGATCGGTACTTTTCTCGTTCTATCTACACGTACGTAAAAAACGTCATTAGAGTCAGTCTCATATTCAAGCCATGCACCACGGTTTGGAATAACGGTTGCAGAGTATAACTCTTTACCAATCTTATCATGTGCAATACCATAGTAGATCCCCGGGGAACGTACTAACTGACTTACGATGACACGTTCCGCACCATTAATAACAAAAGTACCAGTCTTTGTCATTAATGGAAGATCTCCCATGAATATCTCATGCTCGTTAATCTCATCATTTTCCTTATTATAAAGTCTTACCTTCACTTTCAAAGGTGCTGCAAAAGTTGCGTCTCTCTCTTTACACTCTTCGATGGTGTATTTCACTTCATCTTCGCATAATTTGAAATCCACAAATTCCAGACTGAGGTGACCGCTGTAGTCAGCAATTGGAGAAATATCAGCGAATACTTCTTTTAATCCTGTGTCCAGAAACCATTGATAGGAATCTTTTTGGACTTCGATTAAGTTTGGCATCTCTAATACTTCTTTTTGTCTGGAATAGCTCATGCGTGAACTTTTTCCGGTTGTGATGGGACGAATTCTGTTTTTCTCCATTGACGTTTCACTCCTCTATATTTTTTTGATTATAGGCGACAAGTTGCCCGTGAAATGTTCCATAAAACCATGCAGGGAACCCCTGCACCCAGCAAAAAGCCTGTAAATACAGTGTTTTCTGCTTCCTAACGTATGAAAAGAGCCTTGTGATATAGCTTTTTCATCACATTTATGGCATACCTTTCCACAATAGTGCATTTTTAACTATATCACAAAGCCCTTCGCTTTGTCAACCTGTTTTTTATTTTTTTATCTTTCAAGGAGGTTAGCTCTTTATTTTAAGCACACAGTGCAAACAATAACTGCCATCCTTCGTTCTTTTCCATCGTCTAAAGCAAAGAATAGGAAGGAGATACCCAAAACGGTTTCTCCTTCCCATCTATCATTCAGCAAAGTGAATACTCACCCCACATATTTTTAAACTCTGAATTATTTAAGTGTAACTTCAGCGCCTTCGCCTTCAAGCTTAGTCTTGATTTCTTCAGCTTCAGCCTTAGATGCAGCTTCTTTGATTACCTTAGGAGCTCCGTCAACTAATTCTTTTGCTTCTTTTAATCCAAGTCCTGTTACTTCACGAACAACCTTGATTACCTTAACCTTTGATGATCCAACTGCTGTTAACTCAACATCAAATTCATCTTTCTCTTCTGCTGCTTCACCTGCTGCTGCGCCTGCTGCAACTACTACACCTGCTGCTGCAGATACACCGAATTCTTCTTCGCATGCTTTTACTAATTCATTTAATTCTAATACTGATAATTCTTTGATCGCTTCGATCATCTCAGCTGTTGTTAATTTAGCCATTTTAATATCCTCCATTTTTTATAATTTTTATAATTGTAATTCACTCAGGTATTGACATTCAGCTCGGGAAATCCTCGCTAAGTATCTTATTCCTCTGTTGCCGGAGCTTCCTCTACTGCTGGAGCTTCCTCTGCTGCTGCTTCTACTGGAGCTTCAACTGCTTCTCCGCCTTTTTCTGCGATCTGATTAAGAACGCGAGCAAGATTTGTAATTGGAGACTGAATGCTTCCAAGTAATTTGGAAAGTAATTCGTCTCTTGATGGGATTGTAGACAATGCTGTCAAACCATCCTGATCATAAAATGTCCCGCTTACTACACCTGCTTTTACTTCTAAAGCCTTAGCTGTCTTTGCAAATTTGCAGATGATTCTAGCCGGAGCTGTTGCATCTTCTTTTGAAATTGCAATTGCGCTAGGTCCTTCTAAGTATTCATCTAATGCTGTAAAATCTGTTCCTTCAAACGCTCTTTTGATCATAGTGTTCTTATGAACTTTGTAGACGATACCTGCTTCTCTGAGCTGTTTACGAAGTTCTGTATCTTCTGCTACAGTCAGACCACGGTAATCAACTAAAACGATTGCCTCAGCATCTTTGATCTCTTCAGAAATCGCTGCTACGATTGGTTGTTTTAATTCAACTTTTGCCACGTTTTGTGCACCTCCTTATTTTATTTGCGTTGCACTGCCGCGTATATCTAAGGTTTCATCCGATTCGCCAGGACTCAAAGTACCTCGCGGGTGACCGGATGAGGGCTCACATCAGGCTTGGAAAAATCCTCACCGGATGTTCTGCACCAACAAAGCCTCTGTATCCAAAGACACAGAGGCTGAATAAATTCAATGTTTAGAATTCGCTCTTCCTCGGTAGGCGTATCATCCTTATGCCATATCATGGCACCTACTGTCTTCGGCAGTTAATTGCTATAACATAATAGCATTTGTTTTAAAACCTGTCAACTGTTTTTTCTTACAATTTCACTGGGTTAAGCTTTACACCAGGTCCCATTGTAGATGTAAGAGTAACACTCTTAAGGTACTGACCCTTTAATGTTGAAGGTTTTGCTTTATTGATTGCATCAATAAGCGTCTGGAAGTTGTCCGCTAATTGTTCTTCGGTAAATGAAGCTTTACCTACTGGCACATGGATAATGTTTGTTTTGTCTAATCTGTACTCAATCTTACCTGCTTTGATCTCAGCGATTGCTTTGGAAACGTCCATTGTTACTGTACCGGCTTTTGGGTTAGGCATAAGACCTTTTGGTCCAAGTACACGGCCAAGACGACCAACAACACCCATCATGTCTGGTGTAGCAACTACTACGTCAAATTCAAACCAGTTCTCGTTCTGGATCTTTGGAATAAGTTCCTCAGCTCCAACGTAATCAGCACCTGCTGCTTTTGCTTCTTCCGCTTTTGCGTCCTTAGCAAATACTAAGATACGTGTTGTCTTACCAGTACCATGTGGCAGTACTACAGCGCCACGGATCTGCTGGTCAGCATGACGTCCATCACAGCCTGTTCTGATATGAGCTTCGATTGTCTCGTCAAATTTTGCTACTGCTGCTTTTTTAACTAATGCAACTGCTTCCTCTTTCTCGTAAAGATTCGATCTGTCGATTAATTTAGCAGCTTCTGTATATTTCTTTCCTCGTTTCATATTAAATAACCTCCTAGTGGTATTGTCGGGATGTCCCTCCCACTTTATTTCGTTAGATTTACAATTTACAATTTAAGGTAGTTCGCCTGCCTAAGCTCAAAAGGACTTCGCTAAGTACAGCGAACGGCCTCGCACTAGACTCGAGAATACCTCGCCAAGTTGCTTTCGGCCTACTCTTCTACAGTAACTCCCATAGAACGGCATGTTCCAGCGATCATGCTCATAGCTGTTTCTATTGTTGCAGCGTTAAGGTCTGGCATCTTTGTCTCAGCGATTTCTTTAAGCTGAGCCTTTGTGATTGTTGCAACCTTAGTCTTGTTCGGAACACCTGAACCGGATTTGATGTTGCATGCTTTCTTGATAAGAACAGCTGCCGGTGGTGTCTTTGTGATGAAGCTAAAGCTTCTGTCATTGTATACTGTGATAACTACAGGAATAAGAACGTCGCCTTTGTCTGCAGTCTTAGCATTGAACTGTTTTGTAAATTCAACGATATTAACACCATGCTGACCAAGTGCTGGTCCAACCGGTGGTGCTGGTGTTGCTTTTCCAGCCTGGATTTGTAATTTAATATAACCTTCTACTTTTTTTGCCATTTCTAATTACCTCCTGTGGTATTTACGGGGGTTTCCCTCCCACTGTTTGTTTGTTGTCTGTGAAACTTTGCCAGGCAGGCTTTCTCTGCCTTGTTCCATCTCGCTAATCCTGTTTTTTGATCTCAGAGAAATGTAACTCAACTGGTGTTTCACGACCAAATAACTCAACATTGATTGATACGCTCTGTTTCTGTTCGTTGATAGCGTGGATTGCTCCAACTGTACCTTCCCAGGCACCGCTCGTCACGACAACAACATCGCCGACTGCAAAGTCTACGACAATATTTTCCTTCTGGATTCCAAGTGGCATCATCTCATCATCTGAGAGAGGCACCGGTTTGGAACCAGGTCCGACAAATCCAGTAACACCTCTGGTATTACGCACTACATACCATGTATCATCATTCATAATCATATGAATCATGACGTAACCAGGGAACAACTTTTTCTGACTTGCCTTCTGAACACCATTCTTCAGCTCAACGACATCCTGCATAGGAACGCGAACCTCTAAAATCTGATCTTCCAAATGTCTGTTCTCGATTGTCTTGTCAATGTTAGCTTTTACTTTGTTCTCATACCCTGAATAGGTATGAACTACGTACCATTTTGCCTCTGACATAAAATCACCTTTCTCGCTAGACTTACAGTTACTTCTCTGCCCCTGCGCTTATGCGGGGACGAACCTATTTCACTAATAAATCGATACCATACTTTAAGATTACATCAATCACTGTGATGACTGCTCCTAAAAATACAGATGCTGCAACGACTGCCGTTGTCTGTTTTGCAAGTGTTTCCTTGTCTGGCCAGATAACTTTTTTAAACTCAGCTTTCAAGCCTTTGAACCAGCTCTTCTTCTGTGTTTTTTCTTTAGTCTCTCCCATAACATCCACTTCCTTTCAACGACTATTTCGTCTCTTTGTGCATAGTGTGTGATTTACAGAACTTACAGTACTTCTTAGTCTCCATGCGTTCCGGATGAGTTTTCTTATCCTTTGTCATGTTGTAGTTACGTTGTTTACATTCTGTACATTCCAATGTGATTCTTGTGCGCACAACTTCCACCTCGCTTCATAATTGCTAAATATTTACAGTTACTATTCGTTCTTTTCTATATATAATAGTAAGAACTAATTTGATGGTTGCGAAGCCATCATTTTTAGGCATAAAAAAAAGACCTACTTCCATTCGCTAGAGCATTGTAACATACTCGTGCGACGTAAGTCAAGCCTTTTCCTTCTTTTGCAATGGAATGAAATGGAAGAATAATTGGTAGTATTTTCGATGGATATGCGTTATAATACAATGCAATAGGCTAAAAACTACACAGACAAAGGAGAATACCATGGGCTATGAGACAATAGATGAACTCGAACATTTTCAATTC